>JBGGME010000273.1:0-38835 GCA_041288195.1 Hyphomicrobiaceae bacterium | reverse complement strand
CTGCATATAGTCGATCTCGGTCGGCCGGCGCAGCGCCAGATCCTCCCACATGGAGGAGCGGGCGGCGGGATCGATCGCCAGCATGCGGCGCGCCACCCGCCGGAACAGCCAGTCGGGCAGCCGCAGGATGAAGGGGATCGCCCGCGGCGGCACGCCTTCGACGCCGGTCGGCGCGATGCCTGTCGCCTTCAGCACGGCGAGCGCCTCCTCGATCTGCGCGGCGAGCAGGCGTCGCCAGCGCGCGTCGGCCAGCTCCTGCGCCAGCGGCAGGTCGCAAAGCGCGTTGAGCGCATTGTTGAGGTTGAGCACCAGCTTGCCCCACAGCACGGCGTCCATGTCGGAGCGCTCGGCCACGGCCATGCCCGGCACGTCGAGCAGCTCGCGCAGGCCAGGCTCGCCCGCGCCAATCAGCAGCGTGCCGCTGGTCGCGCGATGGAAGCGAGGCGCCGTTGCATCGGAGCGCGTCTGCACGACGTTGAAGGGCACCATGCCGGCGACGAGGCGGAGAGGGCCAGGGTCAGGGGCGGAAGCTTGCGCCGGCTCCTGTGGCTGCCCCTCACCCCGACCCACGCAAAGATGCGCGCGCAGCACGGCAAGGTTGCCGACGCCATTCTGCAGGCTGACGACGACGGCGTCGGACGGCGCGTGACGGGCAATCAGCCCCGCCATCGTCCCCGTGGCGCCGCACTTGACGGTGACGAGCACGATCCGGGCCTCCGCGAGCGCGGCGGCCGGATCGGTGGCCACCGTCAGCGCCGAGGCCGGCAGGGAGCGATCGGCGCCCTCGAGGTCGGTGATGCGCAGGCCGTGCCGGCCGATGCTGTCCGCCAGGGTCGGGCGCAGCAGCAACCCAACTCGGCGGCCGGCCGCCGCCAGACAGCCGCCCACGTAGCAGCCGATGCTGCCGGCGCCCGCGACGACGATCCGTGAGGTCAGATCAATGGCCATGGGTCGAGACATTGCCACAGAGCGCCCTCCCCGAAGAGCCGGAGGAGCTGGCGGGGCCCCTGAGCCGACCCTGAGCCATGCGAAATGTCCACCTTGCACTATTATGCATTGGCAGCTAAGAATAGGAATAATAATGCATGTCAGTTGCAACGGCTGGCGCGCGCTGAACCACATCAATACCTTCGGTTGCCATAGGGAGGTGCCGAGGAATGGCCGCACGCATCGACTTCCAGACCGAGCCGGGGCGCTACCGCCACTGGAAGCTCGCGTTCGATGGCGAGGTGGCCGAGCTGATCATGGACGTCGACGAGAACGCCGGCTTGTTTGAGGGCTATCAGCTCAAGCTCAACTCCTACGACCTCGGCGTCGACATCGAGCTCAACCATGCCATCCAGCGCCTGCGGTTCGAGCATCCCGAGGTCAAGGTGGTGGTGCTCAGGTCAGGCAAGGACCGCGTGTTCTGCGCCGGCGCCAACATCCGCATGCTCGCGGGCTCCTCCCACGCCCACAAGGTCAACTTCTGCAAGTTCACCAACGAGACGCGCAACTCCATGGAGGATGCGAGCGACGCCTCGGGGCAGAAGTACATCTGCGCCGTGCGCGGCACAGCGGCCGGCGGCGGCTACGAGCTGGCGCTGGCCACCGACTACATCCTGCTCGCCGATGACGGCAGCTCGACGGTAGCGCTGCCCGAGCTGCCGCTGCTGGCGGTGCTGCCGGGCACCGGCGGTCTCACCCGCGTCACCGACAAGCGCAAGGTGCGCCGCGATCTCGCCGATGCCTTCTGCACCGTCGAGGAGGGCGTGAAGGGCGCGCGTGCCGTCAAGTGGCGGCTCGTCGATCAGGCCGTGCCCAACTCCAAGTTCGACCAGGCGCTGAAGGATGCAGCCGGCAAGCTCGCCGCCAAGTCCGACCGGCCGACCGGCGCCAAGGGCATTGCGCTCGCTCCCATCGCCCGCACCTTCGCCGATGGTGGCGTCGCCTATTCGAGCCTCAAGGTCGAGATCGACCGCGATACGCGCCGTGCCACGCTGACCCTCGCGGGGCCAGCGGGCGCGCCGCCCGCGTCCGCCGAGGCGATGGTCGCGGAGGGTGCTGCCTTCTGGCCGCTGCGCCTCGTCCGCGAGCTGGACGATGCCATCCTGCATCTGCGCCTCAACGAGCCCGAGATCGGCGTCTTGATCTTCAAGACCCAGGGCGAGCCCGCCCAGGTGCTCGCCTTCGACCAGTTCCTCGAGGCCAACAAGGGCCATTGGCTCGCGCGCGAGATCCTCGGCTACTGGAAGCGCACGCTGAAGCGAGTCGACCTCACCTCGCGCTCGCTGGTGGCGCTGATCGAGCCGGGCAGCTGCTTCGTGGGCACGCTTGCGGAGCTCGCCTTCGCCTGCGACCGCTCCTTCATGCTGTCGGGCGGCCTGCCCGGCGACAACCGCCCGCCGGCGACGGTAGCGCTCACGCCGCTCAACTTCGGCGCTTACCCAATGAGCAACGGCCTGTCGCGGCTCGCCACCCGCTTCCTGGGCGAGCCCGAGAGCGTGGACAAGGCCAAGGCCCGGTCCGGCGAGCCGCTGCAAGCGGAGGACTGCGAGAGCCTCGGCCTCGTCACCTCGGCGCCCGATCACATCGACTGGGAGGACGAGGTCCGCATCTTCCTGGAGGAGCGCTCCTCCTTCTCCGCCGACGGCCTCACCGGCATGGAGGCCAACCTGCGCTTTGCCGGCCCCGAGACCATGGAGACCAAGATCTTCGGCCGCCTCACGGCCTGGCAGAACTGGATCTTCCAGCGGCCCAATGCGGCCGGAGCCGAGGGTGCCCTCAAGCGCTACGGCACCGGCGTGAAGGCCAATTTCAACCCGGAAAGAGTGTGAAGGCGTGAGTGGTCAGATGGTCAGTCGTGAGTGGTGTGATGGAGGCCGACGCACCGACGCCCCACATCCACCACTGACCACACACCACTGACGACTGACCAAATCCCAAGGACGCAAACCGATGCCCGAGACCACCCAAGTCGACTACTCGACCAAGATCCCCAACAACGTCGGGCTGATGGACGATCAGCGCGTGCTCAAGGCGCTGGAGCAATGGCATCCGGGCTACATCGACTGGTGGATGACGATGGGGCCGGAGGGCTTCCAGACCTCCGACGTCTACCTGCGCACCGCCGTCTCGATCGATCCCAAGGGCTGGGCCAAGTTCGACTACGTGAAGATGCCGGAGTACCGCTGGGGCATCCTGCTCGCGCCGCGCCAGGAGGACCGCCAGGTCAATTTCGGCACCCACAAGGGCGAGAAGGCCTGGCAGGAGGTGCCCGGCGAGTACCGCGCCATGCTGCGCCGGCTGGTCGTCATCCAGGGCGACACGGAGCCCGCCAGCGTCGAGCAGCAGCGCCACCTCGGCAAGACCGCGCCCTCGCTCTACGACATGCGCAACCTGTTCCAGGTCAACGTCGAGGAAGGCCGCCACCTCTGGGCGATGGTCTACCTGCTGCAGAAATATTTCGGCAAGGACGGCCGCGAGGAGGCAGAAGGGTTGCTGCAGCGCCGCTCGGGCGATGCCGACAAGCCGCGCATGCTCGGCGCCTTCAACGAGCAGACGCCCGACTGGCTCTCCTTCTTCATGTTCACCTACTTCACGGACCGCGACGGCAAGATGCAGCTGGAAAGCCTGGCTCAGTCGGGCTTCGACCCGCTCTCGCGCACCTGCCGCTTCATGCTGACCGAGGAGGCGCACCACATGTTCGTCGGCGAGACGGGTGTCGGGCGCATCATCGAGCGCACCTGCCAGGCCATGAAGCAGGCCGGCATCGAGGACCCCAACGACATCGCCGCCGTGCGCAAGCTCGGCGTCATCGATCTGCCGACCATCCAGAAGAAGGCCAACCTGCACTTCACTCTTTCGCTCGACCTGTTCGGCTCCGAGGTGTCGACCAACGCCGCCAACTACTACAACTCCGGCGTCAAGGGCCGCTTCCAGGAGACCCGCATCGACGACGACCACCAGCTCACCAACGCCACCTACCCGGTGAGCAAGCTGGTCGACGGCAGGATCAAGATGGTCGACGAGCCGGCGCTGACGGCCATCAACATGCGCCTGCGCGACGACTACGTGACCGACTGCGCCAAGGGCGTGGAGCGCTGGAACAAGGTGATCGAGAAGGCCGGCGTCCCCTTCCGGCTCGAGCTGCCGCACGTCGGCTTCCACCGCCAGATCGGCGAGTTCCAGAAGGTGCACGCGTCGCCGGCGGGAGAGGTCCTAAGCGACGCGGAGTGGGCCAAGAAGAAGGACCAGTGGCTGCCCTCCAAGGCCGACGGCGACTTCATCGAGAGCCTGATGGCGCCCTGCTGGGAGCGCGGCAAATTCGCATCGTGGATCTCCTCGCCCAAGGTGGGCATCGACAACAAGCCGGGCGACTTCGAGTACGTGAAGGTGCACCAGGCGTAATCCGTCCGACCACTGGCGGGGAGAGGCCGCGGACGCTAAGTTCGCGGCCGGGGAAGTGGATTTGTGTAGGGAGGAAGACAATCATGAAACGTACACTCATTGCGGCCGGCGCGCTCACGGCGCTGGCCATCGGCCCAGTCATGGCGCAGGGCAAGTCGGTCAAGATCGGCTTCGTCAGCACGTTCAGCGGCCCCACCGCAGTGATCGGCAACGACATGCGCAACTCGTTCGAGCTCGGCCTCGACCACATCGGCCGCAAGATGGGCGGGCTCCCCGTCGAGGTGATCTACGAGGACGACCAGCAGAAGCCCGAGGTCGGCAAGCAGAAGACCGAGAAGCTGATCCAGTCGGACAAGGTCGACTTCGTCATCGGCTACATCTGGTCGAACGTGCTGCTGGCCTCGCTCAAGCCCGTCATCGATGCGCAGACCTTCCTGATCAGCACCAACGCCGGCCCCTCGCAGATCGCCGGCGAGCTGTGCTCGCCGTTCTTCTTCTCGACCTCGTGGCAGAACGACCAGACGCCGCAGGCGATCGGCGAGTACATGAACCGGAAGGGCGTGAAGACTGCCTACCTGCTCGGCCCCAACTATGCCGCCGGAAAGGACATGCTGGCCGGCGTCGCTTCCACCTACAAGGGCAAGGTGATCGGCGAGGACCTCACCAAGTGGCCCGACCAGCTCGACTTCTCGGCCGAGCTGTCGAAGGTCAAGGCCGCCAAGCCCGACGCGCTCTTCGTGTTCTATCCGGGCGCCGCCGGCGTGCAGTTCCTCAACCAGTACGTCCAGTCGGGCCTCAAGGGCCAGGTGCCGCTCTACACCGCCTTCACGATCGACTCGCTGTCGCTGCCGCGCCAGGGCGACCTCGCGCTCGGCATCCCCGGCGCGCAATATTGGGTCAACGACCTGCCGAATGACGCCAACAAGAAGTTCGTCGCCGACTTCAAGGCCAAGCACAAGGCCTACCCCTCCTTCTACGGGGCACAGACCTACGATGCGGCGGCCTTCATCGACAGCGCCGTGACCGCCGTCAAAGGCGACCTCACCAAGAAGGACGCCATTCGCGACGAGCTGCGCAAGGCCAACTACAAGTCGGTGCGCGGACCCTACAAGTACGGCAACAACCACTTCCCCATCCAGAATTTCTACTTGCAGGATGTGGTGAAGGATGCCGACGGCATGCTGACGCTGAAGACGGTCGCCACCATCGTCAAGGACAGCCAGGACAAGCACCATCAGAAATGCCCGATGAAGTAGTGAGGTAGCGCAGTGCATGTGCCGGACACCGGCACATGCACGCCCATCTCGACGGGGCGACGACGTGGCGGGCTCTGCTTACGAGATCGGCCTCGCCACCCGCGCGGACATCGTGGGCATCCTGGAGCTGCAGGAGCCGAACCTGCGCGAGAACGGCGGGGCGCTTTCCGTGCGCTTCACTGCCGAGGACCTCGAGGCGTCGCTGCGCGACACGCCGATCCTGGTCGCCCGCAGGTCTGGACGGATCGTCGGCTACCTGCTGTCATCGTCGAAGGCGGCCCAGGCGCATGTGCCCATCGTGCAGGCGATGCTGAGCGCCTATCCGGGAGAGCGCGATGCCTACGTCTACGGCCCCATCTGCGTGGCCGAGAGCGAGCGCGGGCAGGACCTGCCGGCCGAACTCATCCTGGCATTGCGCGAGCGCCTGCCGCGCCGCGAGGGCCTCACCTTCATCCGCAAGGACAACGTGCGGTCATTGCGCGCGCATGCCAAGATCGGCGGGCGCGAGGTGGCCGAGTTCATGCATGCCGGCGCCGCGATCGCCGTGATCTCCTTCGCCGGGTAAGAAGATGATTGCGCCATGCTGCTGTTGATCGAGCAGTTCCTCAACGGATTGCAGTTCGGCCTGCTGCTGTTCCTGCTCGCAGCCGGCCTGACGCTGGTCTTCGGCATCATGGACCTCGTCAACCTGGCGCACGGCTCGCTCTACATGCTGGGCGCCTACTTCGCCGCCACCTTCACGGCATTGACCGGCTCGTTCCTCCTCGGCGTCGTGCTGGCCCTGGCGGCCACGCTGGTCACGGGCATGGCCGTCGAGGTGATAGCCATGCGGCGGCTCTACGGCCGCGATCACCTCGACCACGTGCTCGGCACCTTCGGGCTCATTCTGTTCTTCAACGAGCTCGTGCGCCTCATCTGGGGGCCGGCGGGCATGAACGTGACGCTGCCGCCGTGGCTCAACAGGTCGGTCGAGATCCTGCCCGGCGTGCACTACTCGATGTACCGCCTCTCCATCATCATCGTGGCGCTGCTGGTCGCCCTCTTTCTCTACCTCGTCATCATGCGCACGCGCATCGGCATGCTGGTGCGGGCGGGCGCCTCCAACCGCGAGATGACAGGCGCGCTCGGCATCAACATCAACCTGCTCTACACCTTCGTGTTCGGCATCGGCGCGGCGCTCGCCGGCCTCGCCGGGCTGATGCAGGCCGCCATCCTCACCGCCCAGATCGGCATGGGCGAGAACATCCTGATCCTCGCCTTCGTCGTCATCATCATCGGCGGCATCGGCTCGATCCGCGGTTCGTTCGTGGCCTCGATCTTCGTCGGGCTGGTCGACACCATGGGCCGCGCCTTCCTGCCCCAGATCCTGAAGGCGGTGCTGAGCCCGGCCGCGGCCTCCACGATGGCGCCGGCCCTGTCGTCGATGCTGATCTACCTGCTGATGGCCGTCGTGCTGATCGTGCGCCCGGCCGGCCTGTTCCCGGCGGCCGGCCGATGATCGCCGCGCTGACACCGCGCACGATCGCCGTCGCCGTGGTGATCGCGATGCTGGCGCTGGTGCCGGTCTACGCCCACCTGGTCGGCAACCTGTTCGTGCTGTCGCTCTTCACCCGCATCGTCATCCTGGCGATTGCCGCGGTGAGCCTCAACCTGATCATGGGTTTCGGCGGCATGGTGAGCTTCGGCCACGCTGCCTACATCGGCATCGGCGGCTACGTGGTCGGCATCCTCGCCCACGAGGGCGTGCGGTCGGGCTTCGTGCAGTGGCCGCTGGCGATCCTGCTCTCGGCCATCTTCGCGCTCGGCATCGGCGCGCTCAGCCTGCGCACCCGCGGCGTCTATTTCATCATGATCACGCTCGCGTTCGCGCAGATGATCTACTACGTGGCGGTCGCCCTCGACCGCTACGGCGGCGACGACGGCCTCACCATCTACCGCCGAAGCCAGTTCGCCGGTCTCGTCGATCTCGCGAACAAGACCGTGTTCTACTACGTGTGCCTGGCGCTGCTGCTCGGCTGCGTCTACCTGGTGTGGCGGCTCGTCAACTCGCGCTTCGGTCTCGTCATCCAGGGCTCGCGCTCCAACGACCGGCGCATGAACGCCATCGGCTTCCCGACGTTCCGCTACCGGCTGACCGCCTTCGTCATCGCCGGCGCCATCTGCGGCCTGTCCGGCGCACTCCTCGCCAACCACACCGACTTCATCAGCCCGGCCATGATGCACTGGACGCGCTCCGGCGACCTGATCGTCATGGCGGTGCTGGGCGGCATGGGCAGCGTGTTCGGGCCCGTGCTCGGCGCGCTCGCGCTGCTGCTGCTCGAGGAGGCGCTGCCCAGCGTCATCGGCCTGTTCGCGGTCCTCTTCACGGGCAAGGACATGGCGACGGCGCGCGAGTACTGGCAGCTGATCCTGGGCCCCATGCTGCTGCTGATCGTGCTGTTCGCACGCGGCGGCATCGACGGCATCCTGGCGGGGCTGCGCCGTGGCTGACGCCGAAGCCGAGCCGCTGCTGCAGATCGACCGCCTGAGCAAGCGTTTCGGCGGCGTCATCGCCTCCGACGACGTTGTCCTCGACGTGGCCGCCGGCGAGCTGCACGCCATCATCGGCCCGAACGGCGCCGGCAAGACCACCCTGATCGGCCAGCTCACCGGCGAGATCGCCCCGAACGCCGGCCGCATCGTCCTTGCCGGCCAGGACATCACCGCCCTGCCGGCCTGGCGGCGCAGCGCCATGGGGCTCGCCCGCTCGTTCCAGATCACGTCGCTGTTCCTCGACTTCACGGCGCAGGACAACGTCGCTCTCGCCGTCCAGGCCCACGCCGGCCACTCCTTCCGCTTCTGGCGCAACGCGCGCACCGAAAACGAGCTGCGCGCACCCGCCCACGCCGCGCTCGCCCGCGTCGGCCTCGCCGCCCGTGCCGCTCAGGTCGTCGCCAACCTGAGCCACGGCGAGCACCGCCAGCTCGAGATCGCCATGGCACTCGCAACGCGACCGCGCATGCTGCTGCTCGACGAGCCGATGGCGGGCATGGGCCCCGAGGAATCGGCACGCATGGTGGCGCTGCTCCGCGAGCTCAAGCAGGACCTGACCATCCTGCTGGTCGAGCACGACATGGAGGCCGTGTTCGCCCTTGCCGACCGCATCAGCGTGCTGGTCTACGGCCGGGTCATCGCGACGGGCACGCCCGAGGCCATCCGCGCCAACGAGGAGGTGCGCCAGGCCTATCTCGGCGACGACGACGGGGGCGGCGATGCCTGACGCCCCCCTGCTCGAGGTCGAGGCCATCGAGGCCGGCTACGGCCGCAGCCAGGTGCTGTTCGGCCTCTCGCTCGGCATCGCGCCGGGCGAGATGGTGACGCTGATGGGCCGCAACGGCATGGGCAAGACCACCACCGTGCGCGCCATCATGGGGTTGACGCCGGCCTCTGCAGGATCGATCCGGTTCGCAGGGGAGCAGATCCGCGCCAGCCCCTCCTACCGCATCTGCCAACTAGGCGTCGGCCTGGTGCCGGAGGGGCGGCAGGTGTTCCCCAACCTGACCGCGCGCGAGAACCTGATCGCCACCGCCGCCAACCGGCGCGAGATCGCCGATCCCTGGACGCTCGACAAGGTTTGCGCGCTGTTCCCGCGGCTGGCGGAGAGGATCGACAGCATGGGCAGCCTGCTCTCCGGCGGCGAGCAGCAGATGCTGGCGGTCGGCCGCGCGCTCATGACCAATCCCCGCCTGCTCATCCTCGACGAGGCGACCGAAGGTCTCGCGCCCCTCATCCGCACCGAGATCTGGCGCTGCCTCGGCCGCCTCAAGGCCGAGGGCCTCGCCCTCCTCGTCATCGACAAGAACGTCGCGGCGCTCACCCGCCTCGCCGACCGCCACTACCTGATCGAGCGCGGCCGGGTAGTGTGGACCGGCACCTCGGCCGCACTTGCCGCGGCGCCGGACATCCAGCACCGCTACCTGGGCGTGTGAGTCCTCACCACCAGCCGAGCACGTGCCAGCCGAGCGCGATGGCGCTGCAGATCCCGAGCGTCGTCACCACGCCCCGGTGCAGCGCGAACAGCAGCACGGCCGCCAGCGCCGACAGTAGCAGCGCCTTGGCGTTCAGGCTGGCCGGATCGGGCGCCATGACGTGCACGGGACCGAAGCGCCACTCGCCGACCCGGGCGAACAGCACCTGCAGGGCGAACCACACCGTGAGGTTCAGGATCACGCCCACGACAGCCGCCGTCACCGCTGCCAGCGCGGACCGCAATCTGGGCTCGGCGTTCAGCCGCTCGATGTAGGGCGCGCCGGCGAAGATCCACAGGAAGCAGGGCGCAAACGTCGCCCACAGCGTCACCACGGCCCCCAGCACGCCCATCGCCCAGGGGTTGCCGCCGCCCTCGCGGAAGGCCGCCAGGAAGCCCACGAACTCCGTCACCAGGATCAGCGGCCCCGGCGTCGTCTCCGCGAGACCCAGACCATCGAGCATCTCGCCGGGCGTGAGCCAGCGGTAGTGCTCGACCACGTCCTGCGCCATGTAGGCCAGAACGGCATAGGCGCCGCCGAACGTCACCACCGCGAGCTTGGAGAAGAACCAGCCGATCTCGGTGAGCACGTGGCCTCTGCCAAACGTCGCGGCGACGAGGAGCAGCGGCACCACCCAGATGACGAGCCAGATCGCCACCGTGCGCAGCGTGGCAATCGGCGACACGGCGACCGGAGCGGCGGCCGCAGGCGTGGACATCGCCTGGGAGCCGCCGCGCCAGAATCCCACCAGCGCCGCGGCTGCAACGATCAGCGGGAAGGGCACCTTCAGGGAGAAGATGGCGATGAACGCTGCCGCGGCGATCGCCCACTCGATGCTGCCCTTGAGCGAACGCCTCGCCACCCGCAGCAGTGCCTCCACGACGATGGCGAGCACCGCCGCCTTGACGCCGAGGAACAGCGCTTCCGCAAGCGGCAGCTTGCCGAACGCCGCATACAACGCCGACAGCGTCAGCACGACCAGCGCGCCCGGCAGCACGAACAGCAGGCCAGCCGCCAGCCCGCCCTTGAGGCCGTGCAGGCGCCAGCCGACGTAGGTCGCAAGCTGCATCGCCTCGGGCCCCGGCAGCAGCATGCAGAAGTTGAGCGCCGACAGGTAGCGCTGCTCGTCGATCCATTTCTTCTCCTCGACCAGCGTGCGGTGCATGAGCGCGATCTGCCCGGCCGGCCCGCCGAAGCTCAGGAGCCCGATCCTGGTCCACACGGTCAGCGCCTCGGCGAACGTCGGCGCACCTGCGCCGACGTCGCCGCTATGTGCGGGGCTGTTTGCTGTCGTGTCCGTCATCGCCGCTCCTCACGGGCCCTTGGTCGACGGCCAGTTGTGGGTCTCGGCCTTCGCGTCCCGGCACCAGCGATAGAAGGCATCGTAGAGCGCCAGGCCCGCTTCCAGCTGCTCGAGATCGTCGCGGTACATGCGCGACAGACCCAGAGAGGCCGCGAGCAGGCCCGCCGACTGCGGCGTCAGCTCGAGCTTCGCGGTGTCCGCACCGCGCACGATCTTGGCGAGCTGCAGCAGGGGCGCAGACTTGAGGTCCAGCACCTCCAGCATGGTGTCGAACGTGCAGCCGTCGGCGCGGTGGCTCCAGAATGTATCGTCGATGTCGAACGGGGCCGCCTTGAAGCGCTCGGCCACTGCCGCCACCTCCGACGGCGCCACGAACAGGAACACCGCGTCGGGATCGACGAAGCGGCGGATCAGCCAGGGGCAGGCGATGCGGTCGACCTTGGGCCGGGCGCGCGTCACCCACGCGGTGCGGCCTTTCTCGTCGCGCGGCGGGAGCTTGTCGGGGCGCACGAGCAGCTCGCCCGCATTGCGCCAGGCCTCGAAGCCGCCCTCCAGCGTCTGCGCGTCGATGCCCTCGTGCCGCATCCAGGCCGCGACTCCCTGGCTCAGCTTGGCGCCCCTCTGGCACACGACGATGACGGTCTTTCCCGCGTAGCCGGCGGCCCAGGCCGCGACCTGCTGAAAGGGCCGGCGCCGCGCGCCGGGCAACAGCCGCATGTCGGCCGCGGCATCCTCGTCGAGACGCACGTCGACGATTGCCGGCGCGGTCGGCAAGCCGACGAGGCGGGAGAGCTGGGTAACGGTGATCTCTGTCGTTGACGGCATGGCGTCCATCCTCACTTGGGAGCGTGGACGCGATATTTGGCTGCCGCCTCACGGGGTAATCGCGATCGACCCCTTGCCGCGACCTATGCCACGGGGGCAGCGAACGGGTCAAGGCGAGGTGGGACCAGACATGCTCGGATTTCGAGCCAGCATCCGGCGCTTGCATATGCCAATATTTGCGCTACTTTCGAGCATACTTATGCCTGCTATCATACATAAATGCATTCTAACGCATCAGTGGATCCACCCGTCCAAGCGATAGGCGAGCCCAGTCTCCCCACCGTCCGCGCGATCCGCCTGGCGAGGCCAGACGACGTCCGCACGGGCGCGACAAGAGGGGGACCTGAGGTCGCGTGAGAGGTAAGGCAATGAACGCGAACCTCAAAATACCGTTCTCGCAGCAGTATTGGACGACCACCCGGGAGGGTCATGAGCATCCGCCGCCAACCTTTGGAGCGCCCACACTGGTCTGGCATCTCGGCCTCTCCCCGCATTGGCCTAGACGACAGGTCACGCAGGATCAGACGCTGGAACAGATTCACGAGCAGCTTGCAAAGACCTACGAGTCGACCCGCACAGCCTTCTTCGGCGAGGTCAATGGCGTGCTGCAGGCCCTGCAGCGCGCGGCCAGCTTCCCTTCAAGGACAGCAAAGACCTTTGATGCCGAGGATGTGCCCGCACCCTGGAAAAAGCCACGGACACAGAGTTGGGAGCCGTTCTATGTCGCAAGCCCAGGCAGCATCCGCTTCACGCTGTGGTGGTCGGATACCGACGGCAAGCCCAGCCCGCAGCCCGGTCCGGACGCGCTGCGCATCAAGGTCTTGGCAAGCGCGCATCGGGACTACGTCACGCTGAGCTTCTGTCTCGATGCGGCCAAGCCCTGGGACAGGCCCCCGGTCGCAGCCGGTGAGGCCCCTATCGGCATCCGCCGCAAGAGGGTCTTCGACCACATCGATCGCGTCCGTTCCATCTGTGAGGCGCGCCTCGTGGCGGATTCCCAGGGCGAGCGCCTGGTTGATCGCGAGGTCTGCCCGAGCACGCGGTGAGTGGCCAAGACGCAGAGGCGCTGCTGGCCGCGAGCCAATATCTCTACGCCGACATTTGGGACGACTTTTGCAAGGCCATGGGCCTTCACAGCCTTGCCGGCGCGGTGACCGCCCGCATCTTTGCGAGCTTTCGCGGGCTCGTGATGTCTACCGACGGGATAAAGGGGACTGGCGAAGAGGATCGCTACCCGGGTTCCTCCGGGACACGACCGTTTCCGCGCTTCCAGGGCAATGGCGGTCTCGATCACACGGGCACGCGCTCTTCCGATCAACCGAACGAGGCGAATGCCGTCGTGAAGGCATTCTGGCCGTTCGCGCGCAGGATCACGCCGGAAGCAGACCAGAAGGAGTTCGTGGCCTGCGGCGTGATGAATTGGCGAGCGCTATACGTGACGGCGCTCAACTCCTCTCGCTCTTACGAGTGGGAGGAAGAGGCGAGGAACTCGGAGACGGAGGTGCCGGCCGGCCATTTGCCGAGTCCCCACAAAAATGCCGAGGGCGGAGCCTTCCCCGAGCCGATTCGCTACCTGCTGCTGAGCAAAGGTGCGCCGCACCGGCGTCAGATCGGCCGGATCGTCGAGCGCATAAACTCAATGGGAACCATGCGCCTCATCGCGCTTCGCGACTACAACATCGTTAGAGATGCGAGCACACAGATCCAGCTTCGCGGTCAGGAGCTGGACACGATGATGCGCCGCTGGAGCACGGGACGCGCCAAGCTGCGCAAGGCCTTCAGGGCGAAGAAGCAAGGCACGTCCGACGCGGAGAAGGTGCACGTTAAGGACGACGAACATGCCGCGATTCAGCAGCTTGCCGACGAGGTCGAAAATGATCTCATCGACTTGAGCGCCGCCCTCGATACCGTTGGAGAGCGGGCGGACCATGGGCTGCACTTCCGCATCAACCGGTCGCGCTACTATGTCGCCGAGTTCGAGAGCTTGCTCGCCACGCTCAGGATCGGCAACATCGAGACCTGGGTGACCTATGATCAGTTCGTGACCCGCGGCCTCAAGCCCGCGTTCGACTTCATCGACGGCGTCGGGCATCGCCTCCTCGGGCTGAGGGCGCGGCCGCAGTCGGTGCTCGAAGGCATCGAGACGAGCGCGCTGGTCAGGCAATCGGCGGCGACGCGGGAAAACACAGCGCAGCTGCGCAACATCACCAACGCGTTCGCGCGCCTGCAGCAATGGCTCAGGATCGCCGGCCTCGTGTTGGCGCTGGTGAGCCTCGCAATCAGCGTGCTGAAATACCAATCGTTCCTGGATTGGCTTCAGATTCGATAATTGGGCGACGCAGCAAAAAAACTGCCCGGTCCAAGGAGAGAAGACTCGGGGGGACTAGGGGGCTGTATCCGAGGCTTGTTTTGGACCGGGCAGTGCCGATGGTTCGAGTATAGCGCCCATTGCGGCGCGCCAGGGGTCGCTCTATGGCGGACTTGGGGAATTTGCGTTGCGCCTGCATCGTCCGCTCGCGATGCGGCCCGTCTCGATCCGCCGGAAGTCTAGGCCAGGCGACCATCCCTGGCGAGCACGGGCGCTTGAAATTGCCGCGGGAAGCAGGGATCATGACAGAACCTTGAACCTGGGAGGCGCCTTTGAGCGAAGCCGAGCCGATACAGTTGAGCCCGCGCAGCGGCGCGGGCCTCGTTTCGACCAATGCATTTGCCAGCCAAGCAATTCCCCACACGGTTTCCTTCACCCGCCACGAGCTTTGCGAGATCCTCAACCTCTATGGCCGCAAGGTGGCGTCGGGCGAATGGCGCGACTACGCGATCGACTTCGGCCGGGAAAAGGCCGTGTTCTCTGTGTTCCGCCGCACCAGCGAGGTGCCCCTCTACCGCATCGAGAAATGCCCCCGCCTGGCCCGCCGGCAGGGTGCCTACAGCGTGGTGGCTACAACGGGCTTGATCCTGAAGCGCGGCCATGAGCTCAGGCGCGTGCTGGCGGTCCTGGAGAAGGGCGTCCGGCTGGCCGTGGTCTAGCGAGCATCGCCCCGGTCTCGCTAGTCCTGGCCCTCCTCGCCTGCCTCTACGGCTGTCTTTGGCTGTAGGCACCCCGCCGGCGCAGCGTAGTCGACGCGCACGAGATAGAGGCCGCGCGCGGGAGCGACCGGCCCGCACGCCGCCCGGTCCCGCGCCAGGAGCGCGGCGCCCATGTCGTGCGGGCCCCACTTGCCCTCGCCGACCAGCTTCAGCGAGCCCACCATCGAGCGCACCTGGTTGTGCAGGAACGAGCGGGCCGAGGCTTCGATCCGGACTTCCTCCCCCACCACCCGCACTTCCAGGCGATCGAGAGTCTTGAGCGGCGACCTGGCCTGGCAGCCGGCGGCGCGGAACGTCGTGAAGTCGTGGCGGCCGACCAGCCGATTGGCGCCTTCCTGCATTGCCTCCGCGTCGAGGCGCTGCGGCACCCACCAGACACGGTCGCGGTCGAGCACGGGCGGAGCCGGGCGCGACAGGATGCGGTAGAGATAGTGGCGCGCAACGGCGCTGAAGCGTGCGTCGAAATCGGCAGCGACAACGGTGCAGTCCAGCACGGCGATCGGGTCGGGCTTGAGGTGGAAGTTCACCGCCGCCCGCACGGTGTCGACCGGCCACGCGCGCACAAGGTCGAAATGCGCGACCTGGCCCAGCGCATGCACCCCGGCGTCCGTGCGGCCTGCCCCGCGCAAGGAGACCGTCTCGCCCGAGAACCTGGCGATCGCCTCGGTGAGCCGCCCCTGCACCGAAGCCCCGAGCGCCTGCACCTGCCAGCCGACGAACGGCGGGCCGTCGTATTCCAAGCTGACGCGGTAGCGGGGCATGGCCGTCCACTACCGGCTTCGACCAGCCCCGGCAAGCCGGGAAAGTCTAGCGACGATAGCCGTCGATGTAGTAGCGGCGATTGCCGGCGCCGACGCCCAGATAGACCGGGCCAGCGCTGTCGGGCGCGATGATGATGCGGTCATGCGGCGGAAGCGGACGGAACACGCGCACGCCCGCCTCGATGGTGATGGTTGCCCCGTAGAAGGGCCGCGGCTCGATGCGCGTGGTGGCGGGCTCGGCAGACGCCGGAATGCTGCCGAGCAGGATGCCGGCGGCGAAGACGGGGGCTCGCATGCGCATGTTGCTACTCCACTCGAAACGGGACAAACGGCTACGCGCAATTTACCCTCGGCTGTCTCCTCTTCATCGCCGAATTCGGCCGATGCTTAATCGAGCCCCGGAAGGCGGACGCCGGGTTGCAGCGCAAAGCCGCGCAGGAACTCGGCGGCCGCCATCGGCCGCTTGCCGGAGCGTTGCACCTCCAGGATGCGGACGGCACCCTCCCCGCAGGCAACCGTGAGCTCGTCATCGAGCACCGTGCCGGGTGGGCCGCCGCCCTGGGCGAGCGCCGTGCGCAAAACCTTGATGCGCTCCGTTCGACCTTCGTGGGCCGCCTCGAACCAGGCACCGGGCGCCGGCGACAGTCCGCGGACCCGGTTGTGCACCTCCCGCGCCGGCCGCGCGAAGTCGATGCGGGTCTCGCCCTTGTCGATCTTTCCAGCGTAGGTCACGCCCTCGGCCGGCTGGGGCATACAACCAAGCGCTCCGCACTCCAGGTCGGCGAGCGCGCGCTGCATGAGCTTGGCGCCCCGCGCCGCGAGCAGGTCGTGAAGCTCGCCCGCCGTGGCGTCGGGTCCGATGGCGACGCGATCCGCCAGGCACACGGGGCCCGTGTCCAGTCCCTCGTCCATGCGCATGACGCAAGCCGCCGTCTCGGCATCTCCCGCCATGATGGCGCGCTGTATGGGTGCGGCGCCGCGCCAGCGCGGCAGGGCAGAGGCGTGCAGGTTGAGGCAGCCGTGACGGGGAGCGCCGAGCACCGGCTTGGGCAGGATCAGCCCGTAGGCCACGACCACGGCCACATCCGCAGCGTGGCCCGCAAACGCCTGCTGCTCGGGCGCGCCCTTGAGGCTCCTCGGCGTAAGCACCGGCAGGCCGTGCGCTTGCGCGAACACGTGCACCGGCGACTTCCGCTCCGCCATGCCGCGCCCGGCCGGCCGCGGCGGCTGCGTATAGACCGCGACGACCTCGTGTCCTCCCTCGATGAGGCCCGCGAGGGTGGGGAGCGCGAACTCGGGAGTGCCCATGAAGGCGACGCGCATTGGGGTCTGACCCCCTCTCAAGCCGGCGCCTCGGCCTTGGCCTGCTTCTTGAACCTGCGCACGATGATGTCGCGCTTGAGCCGCGACAGGAAGTCGATGATCAGCTTGCCGTTGAGGTGATCGACCTCGTGCTGGATGGCGGTCGCGAGCAGCCCGTCTGCGGCCATCTCCTTCCGCTTGCCCGCGCGGTCGAGGTAGCGCACGGTCACCATCGAGGGCCGCTCGATCTCCACGCGCACGTCGGGGATCGACAGGCAGCCTTCCTCGTGCAGCCGCATCTCGGACCCGAGCGAGACGATCTCCGGATTGACGAGCACCAGCGGCTGGCGGGCGTCCTCGTCCTTGGACGTATCGAGCACGATCAGGCGGCGCGCGATGCCGACCTGCACGGCCGCGAGCCCGACGCCGGGCGCCGCGTACATCGTCTCCAGCATGTCGTCGGCGAGCTTCAAGAGCTCGGCATCGACGCGCTCGACGGGCGCGGAAGCCTTGCGCAGGAGGGGATCGGGGAGGGTGATGATCTCGAGCTTCGCCATGCCGCTCAAATAAGATGCTGCGCGTTTGGGGTCAATTGCCGCCAAGCTGCGTTGCGTGTCGCGCCCTACGGGATGCTGGTAAACCGCGAGAGCCGCACGGCGAGCGCAACGCGGTGCGGCGCGGATTGTCGCGATGTGCTATCATGCTGGCGCAACACACATCCGCCGGACTGTCACATGCCGCCAGTGGCCGAGCCTTTCATCCTGGGCTGGGAGGAATGGGTGGCGCTGCCCGAGCTTGGCCTGCTGGCCGTCAAGGCCAAGGTCGACACGGGTGCGCGCACCTCGGCGCTGCATGCATTCTTTGTCGAGCCGTTCGGCTCGGAGCGGGCACCCAAGGTCCGCTTCGGCGTGCATCCGATACCCAGGCGCGCCGACGTCGAGATCGTCTGCACCGCCCGCGTCATCGACCGGCGCAGCGTGACGAGCTCCAACGGCGAGCGCGAAACCCGCTACGTCATCTCGACTCCGATCCGGATCGGCGACCGGGAGTGGCCGATCGAGGTGACGCTGACCAACCGCAACGCAATGTCCTACCGCATGCTGCTGGGCCGGCAGGCGATCGGCGACGGCGTGCTGGTCGACCCGGCCGCCTCCTTCCGCCAGCCGCGCCTCCGCTATAAGCTCTATCGCCCGGTGCGGGGGAAAACCTGAAACGATATCAATGCTCTAAAAGCGTTCCAGGCGGCGGCCTTGCGGGTCGACGACGGAGGAGAACTTCTCCTTGAAGACGAGCTCATGCGGGGCTCGCGTGAACCTGGTGCCCTGCACGAACTGGTCGAGCTTCTTCTCGGGCGCCGAGTGCAGGGTCATGTCGACGAAGTGCTCGAGCTCGAAGCAGGGGTCGGGCGAGCGCGCCAGGAACGATTTGAAGGGCCCGCGCACGACGCCAGCCTGCCTCTGCATCTGATAGGCGACCTGGCGGCGGAACAGCTTGGGCATCAGCAGCGGCCCGTTGTCGCCCTGCGGCTCCCCGTGCGGGCGATAGAGCAGGTTCTTGTCGAACTTGGTCGTGTCGCCGGTGACAGCGCCGCCGACGCGGCCCTTGCGCTGCCCCTTGCGCATGGCCTCGAGCAGCGCGTCGATCTCCTCCCTGGTCATCGACGTATAGAAGGTCGGCACCACCCAGGCCTCCTCGGCCAGCCACAGATTGATATCGGCGTCGAAATTGCTGCCGACACGGATGTTGGCGACGACGCGGCCGTAGGTGTCGACCAGCTCGTGGGGATGGTCGACAAGCGAGACCACCTCGCATTCGATGCGGTCGCGGCCGAAATTGGCGAGCTTGCGCCTGAGGGCGAGCGTGGCGGACTCGGCCCAATGCTGGCGCCGCTCCTTGTTGAGGTCGTTGAACCGCCGGCGCACCTGCTCGGAGATCTCGTCGCTGCGCGGCAATGCTGCAGCGCGATAGTGCAGCTCCGGCGCATCGACCCCCTGCAGACGCACCGTGATGTGGTCGTTGCGGATCACCGGCCCCCTGCTCTTGCCCACCACGCGCGCATCGTCGAAGACGTGCGTGACGCGGAAATTGCGGCCGTCCTCGGAGAAGGAGAAGGAGTCGTGCCGGACCGAGACCTGGATTTTCGTGGTATCCGCATCGGCCGTGCCATCCGGCCAGAACTGCGCAATGGGGATGGTGCCGCGCACCTTCAATACACCCATGATATGTCTCCAAAATCAGTAAAATAGGCGGTTCTTCAGTATACTTTGTTCCGCCTCCGAGGAAAGATAGTCCAACATCGAAATCTGTCGTCCGCGGGGCAGCGTGGACACCCCGGCGGGGGAGTGCGATTATACGCGACCAACCGTGAGGGAGATCGCGTCGTGCTGACACTCTGCTATGCCCCGGGGGCTTGCTCGCTGGCGGCGCACATCGTTCTGGAGGAGAGCGGCGAGAAGTACGAGCCCAGGCGCATCGACCTCGCCAAGGGAGAGCAGCGCACCGAGGCCTACCTCAAGATCCACCCGCTCGGCCGCGTGCCAGCCCTGGTCCTCGATGGCGGCGAGCCGCTGACCGAGAACACCGCCATCCTGCCCTACCTCGGCAAGCGCTTCGGGCTGTGGCCCAAGGACGCCCTCGGCGAGGCGCGCGCGCTCTCGGTCATCGGCTTCTTCGCGTCGAGCGTGCATCCCGCGCACGCCCACATCTCGCGGCCCGAGCGCTACGCCACCGATACCTCCTACTTCCCCAATATCCAGGAGCAGGGCAAGAAGACCTTCCACACGCACCTGCAGCAGATCGACGCCATGCTGGCCGGCCGGCAATGGCTCTCCGAGCAGTATTCCGTGCTCGACCCTTATGCCTTCACCTTCTACGCCTGTGGGGTACGCCGCGAGCTGCCGATGGCCGAGCTCAAGAGCTACACCGCCTTCAAGGACCGCATGCTGCTGCGCCCGGCCGTGCGCCGCGTCGTCGAGGACGAGAAGGTCAAGGTTTAGGGCCGCCGCCCTATCTGGCGGTGTCGAGCAGAGGCTGCAGGATCCTGATCAAATCCTCGGCCCACACCTCGTTGTTCGCGAGATCGAGAACCCGGCCGAAGGCCATCGAGTGCCCGTCGATGTCCTCGATTCCGATTTCGCGGCGCAGGGTCGTCAACTGGCGCCAGCTCAACCTATATCCAGCCTTCTCGCTCGGATTGCGCCAATAGGCCGCTTGCTCCGTGAAGGCGATTCCATACACCCCGGTCGCCGACTTGCCTGTCGAATTGTCGACGAGGATAACAATGTCTTCTCCGATGGACCCGGTGCCCGGCGCGAACCTGGTCCGCGCATTGTTGATCAGCTTCGCGGGAATATTCGGCTTCATGAACACACTGTCGGGGTCCTCGCCAAGAAGCCCGGCAAATGCCTGGACGAGCTGCGCCTCCGTAATGATGATCTCCGTCGTGGAGGGATGAGACGCAGCTTTGGCAGCGAGCGTGGTCTGCGCCAACGCGCTCCACGCGGGCCAAGCCGCGCGGATCTGAGAGCTTGGGATCACGAATCCCACACCGTTGCCTTTGCTCTGATCGCCTTCCGTCTGAATACCGACCACCATGCCGACGACCGTTTCGGCATCATCGAAAACCGGGCTTCCGCTGTGCCCGAACTCGGTCCTGAGGAGCCCGGTGGCGGTGCATATGAGCCAGCCGCTCGCATCGGTGCCCGCAATCTTCAACTCACTGGTGTAACCCTCGGGATGGTTCTCGGGAAAACCGTCGGCGGTGGCCAGGGAGCCCTTCTTGGGGTGCTCGACCGCAAGGTTCAATGGCAGCGCCTTGATCGGCTCTTCAATTGCGAGAAGCGCGATGTCGCCGGGAACCTTCTTCCTCTGTATTTTCCGTTGCGGCTCCAAGGGCAGCCAGCGGAAAACCCAAGCCGCAAAATCACCCTCGTCCTCATCGCTGTGCGGCAGCTGAAACCTGACTGGCTCGGATTGCGTGGGCTGAGCAGGATCCTTCTTGTCCTGGCGTCCGAGAGCCATGTTCACCACGTGCGCGCATGTGACCAGCACGCCAGGAGCAATGAGAAAGCCGGTGCCGGCGACGTCGGGTCCTTCGCCAATCAATACCCGCGCGACAGCGCCCCTCATTTTTTGGTCCATGTCAGCGAGACTTTGCAATGCCCTTCCGTCCCCGCCTTCGCCAGTATGACTCCCACGCCGGCGGTGAACTTCAATCCGAGCTCGATATTGACTTGCTGGGGAGATCTAACCATTCCGTGGAGCTTGTCGCAGAGCGTGGTGATCACTGGCTCTATTTCATTCAGAGCATCTTCGAGGGTTTGTGCCGCCTGCACCGTGCCCTTGTCTGACGCCGCCAGCTTCATGCCGGGAGGGGCAACTTCATCGACCTCAAAAACCAGTGAACCGCCCTTAGCGGTCTTGTATTTGACGAGACGTGTCTTTGCACTCATTGCGGCCAGCCTCCAAAGTGCTGCTCAGGCAATGCATCGACTGTAGAGATGTATCATTCGACGGCAAAGCCCCTTCGATGAAGGACGCGCCGGTGCAGCCTACTCCTTCCCGGCTAGCTGCGCCTGGCGCGCCTTCCAGCATGTGCGCCTCCCTGCTCGTCCGCTAGCCCGACACTAACGGCGCGCACGACAGCTTCACAGGGGTCGCCCTTGCGTGCGGATGCTGCCTGACACGCTCATCGCAGCGCCTCGAAGTATCGCGACAGCCGTTCCGCGAGCGTTGCTTGGGAAAGCCGCAGCTCCTCGAGCCACGGCTGAGGCAACTCGGCGACCAGCCGCTCGAGGAACCCACCATCGAGCCCGGCAGCAAGCGCGCTGATGTCTGCCCCCGGACCCCGGCGTGCCAGGAAGTGGTTCGGTGGCAGTCCGGCCGCCGGCGCCAGCACGCCGCGCGCAAGCCGGTCGACCATGAGGCAAGCGCCGAAATCAATCGCCCATACGGCGCCTGTTGCATCGCGGATCAGGTTGGGGTTGGCTTCGGTGCGATCGAAATTCTGAAGAAGCGCATCGACGGATGCGAGTCGGCTCGCGAATTCCGCGGGCAGACCGGAGAGATCGGCAGCATCGAGATCGGTCGCATCCGCGATCAGGGCGATCCCCAGATTCGCGCCGGCGCTGCGCTGGACGGCCTCGTAGAACTCGTCCGTCCCGGTCTGCCAGGGAAGCTCATGCGGCAGCTGCAGAAGCAGCGCATCGGGCACGTTGAGGCCGAGCCGGCGAGCGATCCGGAGCGCAATGTACTCGGTCGCCAGCGCCCGCCTGCCCGGACCAGCGCCCGACAGCTTCATCAGGCGCAAGGTTCCGGCGGTCGTTTCGACGACCGAAGGAAAGCTGCTGCCGCGCGCAAGGACGCGATGGATCGCTGAGACTGTTTCGATCATGACGATGGCCGGCCGACAGGCTTCAGCCGCCCAGCCGCGCGCGCAGAGCAGACAGCATGTCGAGATGGCGCTCGTGGTCGCCGGCGAAGCGCAGCACGAGGTGGCTGGCGCCGGCCGCGACGTAGCCCGCGAGCCACTCGGCGGCGCCCGCCGCGGGACCCGCGTAGCAGGCCTGGCGCGAGCGGATGGCAGCCGCGGGCTGATGATAGTATTCCGCCACGTAGGCATCGAGGCGCTGATTGGCGCGGGCGGCATCCTCGTCCACGGCGAGCGTCAGGTACATGGCCCCCGCCAGCCTTGCCGGATCGCGGCCGGCCGCGTGCGCGTGCCCTTTCACCTGCGCCCACTGCTGCCCCCACTGCGCCGCATCGGGTGCGTTCGGCAGCCAGCCGTCGAAGTGCTTGCCGGCACGCTCGAGGCTTACGGGCAGCGAGCCGGCGATCCAGAGCGGCGGGCCGCCCTCGCGATAGGGTGTTGGCCCCAGGACGCCGGCCTCGACCTTCCAGCGGCCATTCCAGTCCACGGGCTTCCCGCTCCACAGCGCACGGGCTAGCTGCAGGCCCTCCAGCATGCGCCCGACGCGCTTCTCGAACGGCACGCCGGCGGCCGTGAACTCGGCGCGGATGTCGGGCACGTCGCGGGCGATGCCGACGCCCAGGATCACCCGCCCTTCCGCAATCTGGTCCAGCGTCGCCACCTGGTGGGCGAGCAGCACCGGGTTGCGCAGCGCCGGCAGCAGCACGGCGGTGCCCAGCTCGACGCGGCGCGTCTGCGCGGCAACGGCCGCCAGCAGCGTCAGCGGCTCGTGCCGCGGCCGCGCCAGGAGCGAGTCGCCGATCCACACGGAGTCCCACCCGAGACGCTCGGCGCGCACGGCGAGCTCGAGCATCGGGCCGGTGTGCGGCTCGCCCGACATGATGCGCTCGCGCGTCGGCAGCAGGTATCCAAGCTTCGGCGCCATGACGGTCCCCCTTCGGTCGGTGCCGCCGGACACTATAGCAGCCCCGCGGGCGCCGCGGACTCGCAAGCCGAAGCTAGCGCGCGTGAACCGCTTCGCCCTCGATGATCGGTCCCGCCTCCCGCAAGCCGCGTCTCTCCATGTGCCGGCGCAGCAGCGCCATGTTCCTCATGTTGGCGCGGAACATGACGTCGAAGGCATCGCCGACCAGCGGAATGGCGCCCAGCGTCGTGTCGAGCAGCGTGTTCGCCATCATGCGGGCAACCAGCCACCTCGGCGCACCGATGCGCCGGGCTTCCCAGATGAGATAGCTCGAGATCAATCCGGAGACCACATCGCCCGCGACCGGCACGAGGCCGACGATGGCGTCCAATCCGAGCCGCAGGTTGGTGCCGGGCAGAGTGAAGACGCCGTCCATCAGGCGCGCCAGCGCCTCGACGCGGGCAACCGATTCCTCGGTGCCGCCAGCTGATATCCGAAAGCCCTCGGGCATGATCGCGCCTCCCCTGCGCTCGATCGGGAAAATGGGGACGCCAAGCCGAGATGCAAGTGCTCCCGGCCCGCACACAAGGCCTGAACGGGACGTCGCGAGGTCTGTTCCCGAAGCTACTTGCCGAACGCCCGCAAGAGACGCACGCCAAATCCTTGCCACCATGGCGCGACGTAGCGAGCACGCGGCTTGTGCGCCTCCACGGCGCGCACGATCTGGCGCACGATCGACCCGGTGGAGGCGACCTCTAGCACAGCAAGCTGTCTTAGCTCCTCCTGCTTCAGCTGGAGCATCTGGTCCTCGAAGTAGGAACCCTCTCGCATCCACTCGTACTTGGTCGCGAGCATGCGCTGGTTGAACCCGGTGTGGAAGGCGCCGGGCTCGACCAGGGCCACGTCGACGCCGCAATCGAGCCGCGCCAGCTCCTGGCGCAGCGCGTCGGCCGCAGCCGACAACGCGAACTTGGTCATCGAATACGGCATCAGGAACGGCGCGGGAATGCGCCCGACCAGCGAGCTGATGAAGACGATGCGGCCGCGCCTGCGCGATATCATCGGCTTCAGCGCGATCTGCGTCAGCGCCAAGGTGGCGAACAGGTTGGTCTCGAAGGTGGCCCTGATCCGCTCGAGCGGCACCTCCGCCAGCGAGCCCGACTGCCCGATGGCCGCATTGTTGATGAGCACGTCGATGGGCAGCTCGGCGATGCGAGCACGGTCGCCGGCGTCGGTGATGTCGAGCTTGAAGGCATCGACACCCGCCAGCCCGGCGGACCGCCACGCCGCGGCCTGCTCCTCGCTGTGCGTGGTCGCGTGCACCGTGTGCCCACGCTCTGCGAGAGCCCGGGCGCTGTCGCGGCCAATTCCAGAGCCGGCCCCCGTGATCAGTATTCGCTTGGAAGTGGAGGTCACGCCAACGCCCGCAGGAAGAGGATGCTCGTCAACGCCAGGCTTTCGCTCGAGGTTCCGTCCCGCCCGCAGCCCCGCGCATCATCGCGCCGCAGCCCGACAGCCGGCCGAAGCACCGTTTGTCTCACGTGAAACGTGTGACGGGCTCAGCCGCCGCGCCCGCCGCGCCGCTCGCGGTCCATCTGCTGCCACCACGCACTGGAGCCGAACTGCTGCTTGTCAGCCAGACGCTCCGTGTAGTCGCTGCCCTGCGATCGCTCGTAGGCGGGAGCGTAGTAGCGCTTCTTGGCCCGCGGAGCCGCATCGGCGGGACCAGCGAGCCCCGCGAGCAGCGACAGACCCAACAGTCCGCAAATTGCAGTCTTCATTACCGAGCCTCCAATTGCGATTGCCGCCGCGTGCCTACCCGCGCCAGTAGATACGCACGGGGATTGCAGGGGGGTAGCGATCGCGGCAACACAAATGCGTGTACGTCCCCCGAAGCGCGCCGAGAGCTGTCTTGCGCAGACAACGGGATGAGGATCAGTGCGCGCCGAACAGGTGCATCGCGTTGGGAGCGAACAGGCCGAGCGCCGTGAAAAGGAGGCCGACGCCGCCGACGCCGATCGCACCCCACAGCAGGTAGACGACCTGGGTGATGAGGTAGGAAGAGGCGAGCACGATGGCGATCTGGAAGGCGGCCGAGCCGAGCTCGTAGTTGTGATACTTGGCGAGAGCGAGATCGCTCTTGGCTTCCAGGGCCTTTGCGCGGGCCGACAGCTCCTTGCGCCCCTCCTGGGTCTCGGGCTCGCTCTCGTAGCGCGCCGCGCGCGTCTTCCACGCGCTGGCCCGCTTCTCCAAAAGGTCCTTTACCGTCGGGTCCTTGGCTAGCTTGACGTCGACCTCCATCTGCTCGGCCGCCGTCTCCATGGTGGTCTTGCGAATGGTCTTGGCCCGAAAGAAGGCCCACAGATTCGATGCTTCCGCCTTGTACTTGAGCGCATCGGTCTGCGCGCTCTTTCCGAGCGTCTCGCAGACCGCGAGAAACAGCGCCAGTACCGAGATGAGAATGGCGATCTTCTTGTTGTCGCCTTCGACAAGTCCGTGGCCATGGCCGTGCGACATGACTTCCTCCCCGTGGTGCCCCGCCACTGTCCGTTATCTGCAGATCGCCCCGTGCCCGGCAAGCGCAACTCCTGCCTCGCAGCATTGCCGACAAGACGTGGCTAGCTTGCGCGCCGCGACCATGGACGACCGATGCAACCCGGCCGTGACGGCGGCTCAGACGACGGTCACCTCGAGATCGCCGACGCCGTCGACGTGGCCCTTGAGCTTGTCGCCCTTCTTGATGGCGCCGACGCCGGCTGGGGTGCCGGTGAAGATGAGATCGCCGGGCGTGAGCTCGAACAGGCCCGACAGGAACTCGATCTGGTGGGGGATGTCCCAGATCATCTGCGCCAGGTCGCCGGTCTGCTTGCGCTCGCCGTTGACCTCGAGCCAGATGGCGCCCTTGGATGAGCTCTCCACGTGTTGCGCCAGCACCAGCGGCGTGCAGGGAGCCGATTTCTCGAACGCCTTGCCTACTTCCCAGGGGCGCTGCAGCTTCTTGGCCTCGGCCTGCAGGTCGCGCCGCGTCATGTCGATGCCGACCGCATAGCCGAACACATGCTTCATGGCGTCGGCGGCCTTGATGTTGATGCCACCCGACTTCAGCGCCACCACCAGCTCGATCTCGAAATGCACGTCCTTGGTGGCCGAGGGGTAGGGAAAGCGCCCGTCGGTGACGACGTTGTCGGGGTTCTTCTGGAAGAAGAACGGCGGCTCCTTGTTGGGGTCGTGCCCCATCTCTCGGGCGTGCTCGGAATAGTTGCGTCCCACGCAATATACACGGTGAATGGGGAACAGCTTGTCCGAGCCCTTGACCGGCAGGGCGGGCTGCGGAACCGGGGTAAATGCGTACGTCATTGGCGCAGGAGCCTTCTGTTGTGTCCGCGGTTCAATAGCAGACTCCCCTTCTGCCGTCAGTCCCCCGCCTGAAAGGCTTGGATATTAGCCCGTTTCTGCCTATATCTGTGTCAGGACTGACGCCGTCGTGCCTAGTGACCCAGCACCCTGGAGCCACCCAATGTTCTCCCGAAGCAGCAAGCCTGGCAGAATCCTCTGGATGTCCCTCGTTGCTGCAGCCGCGCTCGGGCTGATGGCCGACTTGGCCGACGCGCGCGTTGGCGGTGGCCGCAGCGTCGGCAGCCGCGGCGGCAAGACGTTCACCGCTCCACCGTCCACGAACACCGCGCCCAAGCCGGCCGCGCCGATGGAGCGATCGATGACGCAGCCCGGCAAGAGCACCACGGCGCAGGGCGCGCAGTCGGCGCCAACGGCGGCGGCGCAGCCCTCCCGCTTCGGTGGCTGGAGAGGACTGTTGCTCGGCGGCCTGATCGGCGCCGGCCTCGCCGGCCTGTTCGGCATGGGCGCGCTCGCCAACGTGCTGGGCTTCCTGCTGCAGGCCGCGCTGATCGCGGGCCTGGTCTATCTCGCCTACCTTGCCTTCCTGTTCTTCCGTAACCGCTCGTCGCAGCCGGCGCTGGCGACAGCCACTGCGTCGTCGGCAGGCGGACGGCCGAACCAGAACGCGAGCTACCGCAACGGCGCCCTGCTCGGCGGCGGCGCAGCCTCCGCGGTGTCGATCGGCCAGGACGACTACGACGCCTTCGAGCGGCTGCTCGGCGACATCCAGACCGCCTACGGCCGCAACGACCTCGATGCGCTCGGCGATCGGGCCACGCCCGAGATGCTCTCCTATTTCGCGGAGGAGCTCGCCGGCGACACCAAGCGCGGCGTGCGCAACGAGGTGTCGGGCGCCAAGCTGCTGCAGGGCGATCTGGCAGAAGCGTGGAGCGAGCCGGACGGCGACTATGCGACCGTCGCAATGCGCTACTCGCTGATCGACGCCACGGTCGAGGCGGCATCGGGCCGCATCGTCTCCGGCAGCCGCACCGAGCCGCAAGAGGTGACGGAGGTGTGGACCTTCCGGCGCCCCCTCAACGGTACGCCCCGCCAGTGGGAGCTGTCCGCCATTCAGCAGGCCTGAAGCCGACAAATCGCGGCCACAGTCGCCTAAAATTCGCAAGGCAGCGCTAAGGGTCGCCTAACCTCGCGGCGCTTTCCGGATCATCCTTGTAACGGCGGGAACAGAGATTCGCCGTGCTCAGTCGGCATCCTGCGGCCAGCTCTGGCCAACAGGATCGACCGATGACCTGCCGCAACTGCTCCATTCTCATCGTCGAGAGCGAGATCTCGCCTCGCGTCGTGCGCCTGCAGGCGCTGCTCGAGGAGAAGGGCGCCGAGACGCTCGTTGCCCGCAGCGCCGAGAACGCGCTCGCGCGCGGCAGGCAGTTCGTGTTCGCCGCCGCGCTCGTCAACGCCGAGCATCGCGCGCTGGCGCGGCAGCTCGACATTCCGGTGCTGCTCTACGCCAGCGCGGAAGCTCCCAAGATGGTGGTCGACGGGCTGGAGCGGCTGCTCGCCGTGCGCCGGCATTCTTCCCTGTCGGACTGAAAATGTGGAACAATCGGTGCCGCCGCGGCGTGCACGGGAGGGCGGGATGGCGGGTAGGATCTTGACGCTTGGCGGCATCTGCGCTGCCACCCTCCTGCTGGCCACGGTCGCCTGGGGGCCGGCGTCCCAGGTATCGGCCCAGCAGTCCCAGCCCAAGCTGCCCGTGAACGAGACGTGCTGCTACCAGGAGAAGCCGAGGTGCGCGGCCACCTGCCCGATCATGGACGAGGAGCCGAGGGAAGCCTGCCTGCGCGATTGCGAGGGGCGGTTGCGCGAATGCCTTACTCAGGGTGCATTCGTGCCGAAGCAGGGCCAGAACGTCATCTGCGTGCGGAGATAGGGAGAGACGTGCTCGCCCCTGTGTGTCCCCCGGCAGCCGGTGCGGGCTTGCATGCTGAGGCCGGACGCCGCACCTTCATTTAACCTACGCTCCGGTAACCCCGCACCGCAGCCTATCGGATCGGGCCCCGAGAGTTCGGAGCCATTGCGGCTGCTCAAGACATAGCCAAGCTGCACGCATTTCACGCCTTGACAATCCGTCGTGTGCAGACGCGAACTGGCGGCAGAAAACAGCCAGCCTCTCAATGCGTTCCGCCGATGGCGGAACATGGAGGCACGAAACGATCGCCGCCATCGAAGGCGCGCGGCTCGGAATCATGAGGGGACTACATCATGGATCGCAGAACCGTTCTCAAGGGCATCACCGCGGCCGGCACGTTGGCGGCCACGGGCAAGCTCGCTGCTCCAGCCGTGGCACAGGGAGCGAAAGTCCTGAAGTTCGTGCCGCAGGCGAACCTCGCGAACTTCGACCCGATCTGGGGAACCCAGTACGTGGTGCGCAATGCCTCCCAGCTGGTCTGGGACACGCTCTACGGTATGGACAGCGGCCTGCAGGCAAAGCGGCAGATGGTCGAGAGCGAGGAGGTGTCGGCCGACGGTCTCACGTGGACCTTCAAGCTGCGCGACGGTCTCAAGTTCCACGACGGCGAGAAGGTGCTTGCCAAGGACGTGGTGGCGAGCATCGGGCGCTGGGAGGTCCGCGACGCCATGGGGCAGATGCTCAAGGCGATCCAGAAAGAGCTCGTTGCCGTCGACGACCGCACCTTCAAGTGGGTGCTCTCCAAGCCCTATCCCAAGATACTCCTGGCGCTCGGCAAGGTCGGCACGCCGTGCTGCTTCATCATGCCGGAGCGCATCGCCAAGACCGACCCCTTCAAGCAGATCGAGGAGTATGTCGGCTCGGGCCCCATGAAGTTCGTGCGCGCCGACTGGAAGCCCGGTGCTCTCGCAGCCTTCGAGAAGTTCAAGGACTACGTGCCCCGCAACGAGCCGAGCAACTGGTGGTCGGGCGGCAAGGCGGTCAGCTTCGACCGCATCGAGTGGGTCATCATGCCGGACCCCGCCACCGCATCGGCGGCGCTGCAGAACGGGGAGATCGACTGGTGGGAGGCGCCTCTCACCGATCTCGTGCCGGTGCTCAAGCGCAACCGCAACATCAAGGTCGACATCGCCGATCCGCTCGGCAACATCGGCTCCTTCCGCCTCAACCACATGCACCCGCCCTTCAACAACATCAAGGCGCGGCAGGCCGTGCAGGCCGCTCTGAGCCAGGAAGACTACATGCGCGCCGTCGTCGGCTCCGACGACAAGCTGTGGAAGCCGATCCCGAGCTTCTTCACGCCCGGCACGCCGCTCTACACGGAGGCCGGCGGCGAGCCGCTCAAGGGCAAGCGCGACTACGAGCTTGCCAAGAAGCTCCTGCAGGAGGCCGGCTATTCGGGTCAGCCCGTGACCTGCGTGGTGGCGCAAGACCAGGCGCCGCTCAAGGCCATGGGCGAGATCACCGCGGACCTGCTCAAGAAGATCGGCATGACCGTCGACTTCGTCGCCACCGATTGGGGCACGGTCGGCCAGCGGCGCGCTTCGAAGAACCTGCCCGGCCAGGGCGGCTGGGGCATGTTCCATACCTGGCACGCGGGCTCCGACTGCGCGAGCCCCGTCGGCTACATCGCGCTCCGCGCCAGCGGCGAGAAGGCATGGTTCGGCTGGCCCGATAACGCCGAGATCGAGAAAGACATCGCCGCGTGGTACGATGCCAAGTCGATCGACGAGGAGAAAGCCATCGTCGGCCGCATCAACAAGGCCAGCATGGAGCACGTCACCTACATCCCGACTGGCTTCTACTACGGCTACCAGGCCTGGCGTACGAGCCTCGACGGCGTAGGCAACGGGCCGCTGCCGTGGTTCTGGGGGCCGAAGAAAGCGTGAGGGGCGCTCCCTTCTCCTCATCGCTCGTGCTGGAGAAGGGGTGAGGACCTTCCATGCTGGGCTATATCGTCCGCCGCGTGCTGGCGACCATCCCGGTGATGGCGATAGTCGCGCTGTTCGTCTTCAGCCTGCTCTACATCGCGCCCGGCGACCCCGCCGTCGTGATCGCCGGCGATCAGGCCTCGCTCGAGGACATCGAGCGGATCAGAAAGGGGCTGGGTCTCGACCGTCCGTTCCTCGTGCGGTTTGCGGAGTGGTCGCTGCACGTGGTGCGGGGCGACCTCGGCAAGTCCATGTTCACGGGGCTGCCGGTGACCGAGCTCATCGGCCAGCGCATCGAGCCCACGCTTTCGCTGATGGTGGTCACGCTCATCCTGGCGGTGGTCGTGGCCGTGCCGATGGGCGTGGTGGCGGCGTGGCGCGCGGGCAGCTGGCTCGACCGCGGCTTCATGGCGTTCGCCGTTGCCGGCTTCTCGGTGCCCGTGTTCGTCGTCGGCTACCTGCTCGCCTACGTCTTTGCGCTCGAGCTCGACTGGCTGCCGGTGCAGGGCTACACGCCGCTGTCCAGGGGACTGTGGCCGTGGCTGGAGAACCTGATCCTGCCGTCGATCGCATTGGGCTTCGTCTACATCGCGCTCATCGCCCGCGTCACCCGGGCGACCATGCTCGAGGTGCTGTCGCAGGACTACATCCGCACCGCGCGGGCCAAGGGCCTCGGCGAGCGCGCGATCCTGTTCCTGCATGCCCTCAAGAACGCGGCGGTACCCATCGTCACCGTGATCGGCATCGGCGTCGCACTGCTGATCGGCGGCGCGGTCGTCACCGAGAGCGTATTCGCAATTCCCGGCCTCGGCCGCCTCACCATCGATGCCATCGTGCGCCGGGACTATCCCGTCATCCAGGGCATCGTGCTCATGTTCTCCTTCGTCTACGTGCTCGTGAATCTGATGGTGGACCTGATCTACACCGCGCTCGATCCGAGGATCCGCTATTGAACCTCCACACGCATGATGCCGCGCAGCCTGGCTTCGCCATAGCGGCGGAGCTGCCCGACATCCTGCCGCCGGTGCGGGAGCGCCGGGGCGTGTGGGGCTTCGTGTGGCGCCACCCCACGCTGTCGATCGGCCTCGCGATCCTGGGCGTCATGCTGCTGATCGCCATCTTTGCGCCGTGGCTCGGCACCGTCGACCCCACCGCGCTGGCGCCCGTCAAGCGCACGCGTGAGCCCGGTGCCGAATTCTGGTTCGGCTCGGACGCCTACGGCCGGGACATCTACTCCCGCGTCCTGTACGGGGCCCGCATCTCGCTCGGCGTCGGCTTCTCGGTTGCCATCCTTGCCTCGGCGCTCGGCCTCGTCATCGGCCTCGTCTCCGGCTACCTGCGCCGCGTCGATGGCATCGTCATGCGGGTAATGGACGGCGTCATGTCCGTGCCCCCCATCCTGCTCGCCATCTCGCTGATGGCGCTGACGCGGGCCAGCGTGCAGAACGTGATCCTGGCGATCACCATCGCCGAGTTCCCCCGCGTCGCCCGCCTCGTGCGCGGCGTGGTGCTGTCGCTGCGCGAGCAGCCCTACGTCGAGGCGGCGATCACGGCCGGCACATCGACCCCGCGCATCATCGTCAGACACATCCTGCCGAATACGATGGCGCCACTGTGCGTGCAGGCGACCTACATCTGCGGCAGCGCCATGATCATCGAATCGATCCTCTCCTTCATCGGCGCCGGCACGCCGCCCACCACTCCGTCGTGGGGCAATATCATGGCCGATGGCCGCACGCTCTGGCAGGTGAAGCCCTACATCATCTTCTTCCCGGCCATCTTCCTCTCGTTGAGCGTGCTCGGCATCAACCTGCTGGGCGACGGGCTGCGCGATGCGCTCGACCCGCGCATGGCCAAGCGGTTGTAGGCACGCCAATGGCCCTGCTCGAGATCGAGAACCTGCAGACGCACTTCCGCACCCCGGACGGCATCAACCGCGCCGTCGACGGCCTCTCGCTCGCAATCGAGGCCGGACAGACACTGGCCATCGTCGGCGAGTCGGGATGCGGCAAGTCCGTCACCGCCATGTCGGTGCTGCGTCTGATCCCCGAGCCGCCGGGCAAGATCGCGGGGCGCATCGCTTTCAACGGCCGCGATCTCCTGAAGCTGTCGGACGCCGAGATGCGCGACATCCGCGGCAACGAGATCTCGATGATCTTCCAGGAGCCGATGTCCTCGCTCAACCCGGTGCTGACCATCGGCCGGCAGATCCGCGAGCCCCTGCGGCTGCACCAGCGCCTCGATCGCGCCGCGGCGGAGAAGCGCGCCGTCGAGATGCTGGCGCTGGTCGGCATCCCCGAGCCGCAGCGGCGCGTCAACGAATATTCGCACCAGATGTCGGGCGGCATGCGCCAGCGCGTCATGATCGCCATGGCGCTCGCCTGCAATCCCAAGCTGCTGATCGCCGACGAGCCGACCACCGCGCTCGACGTCACCGTGCAGGCGCAGATCCTCGACCTGATGCGCGAGCTGAAGCAGCGCGTGGGCGCGGCGATCATGCTGATCACGCACGACCTGGGCGTGGTGGCGGAGGTGGCCGAGCACGTCGTCGTCATGTATGCGGGGCGCAAGGTGGAGGAGGCGCCCGCCCGGCAGTTGTTCGCGCGGCCGCGGCACCCCTATACGCAAGGGCTGCTCGGAGCCGTGCCCAAGCTCGGCTCGTCGCTCACGGGCGATGAGCAGCGGCTCGCGGAGATTCCGGGCCTCGTGCCGAGCCTGAAGAACCGCATACAGGGCTGCGTGTTCGCCAGCCGCTGCCCGCGCGCAACCGACATCTGCCGGCAGGCCGCGCCAAAGCTCCAGGACAAGGCGCCGGGGCACTGGGTCGCCTGCCATCACGCGGCGTGGGAGACGGTGACGGCATGAGCACGCCCATCCTGGAGGTGCGCAACCTCAAGAAGCATTTCGCCATCTCCGGCGGATTGCTCGGCACCGTGACAGGCCACGTGCACGCCGTCGACGGCGTGTCGTTCTCGATCCGGAAGGGAGAGACGCTGGCGTTGGTCGGGGAATCGGGATGCGGCAAGTCGACGGTCGGCAAGGCGATCCTGCGGCTGTTCGACATCACCGGCGGCGAGGTGGTGCTCGAGGGCAGGCGCATCGACGACCTCTCCGCGCGCGAGGTGCGGCCGCTGCGCCGCGCGGTGCAGGTGGTGTTCCAGGACCCGTTCTCGAGCCTCAATCCGCGCATGCGCGTGCGCGACATCCTGGCCGAGCCCATCCGCAACTTCGGGCTGGCCAAGACGCCGGCGGAGATGGAGGCTCGGGTCGCGGCGCTGCTCGACAAGGTGCGCCTGCCGCGCGATGCGGCGGGCCGGTGGCCGCACGAGTTCTCGGGCGGCCAGCGCCAGCGCATCGGCATCGCTCGCGCCCTGGCCGTGGAGCCCGAGCTCATCATCTGCGACGAGGCGGTCTCGGCGCTGGACGTCTCGGTCAAGGCGCAGATCGTCAACCTGCTGCAGGACCTGCAGCGGGAGCTGGGCCTCGCCCTGCTGTTCATCAGCCACGACCTCGCCATCGTCGAGCACATCGCCCATCGCGTGGCCGTCATGTATCTGGGCCGCATCGTCGAGCTGGCCGACAAGCGCACGCTGTTCTCCAAGCCCCAGCATCCCTACACGGAGGCGCTGCTGTCCGCCGTGCCGGTGCCGGACCCCACCGCGCAGTCGCGGCGCATCATCCTGCAGGGCGACGTGCCGAGCCCGATCAAGCCGCCGTCGGGCTGTCATTTCCACGGCCGCTGCCGCTACGCGGAACCGCGCTGCCGCGTCGAGGTGCCGGCGATGCGGCAGGTTGCGGCGGGCCATACGGTGGCCTGCCATCTGCGCGAGGGGCAGCCGGTTGCGTGACGGCAAGGGCGGCAGGAAACTGGTAGCGATGGACGCCGGACCCGTCAGGAGCACGCCATGGCCCGAATTCTCACCGTCGGTGCGGCGCAACTCGGCCCGATCCAGCGCGGCGACAGTCGCGCAAGCGTGGTCGGGCGCCTCATCGAGCTGCTGCGCGAGGCCGCGGGCCACGGTTGCCAGCTCGTCGTGTTTCCGGAGCTTGCGCTCACCACCTTCTTTCCGCGCTGGTGGATGACGAGCCAGGAGGAGATCGACAGCTTCTTCGAGCGCGAGATGCCCTCCAACGAGACCGCGCCGCTCTTCAACGAGGCCCAGCGGCTCGGGATCGGGTTCTATCTGGGATTTGCCGAGCTCGACGCCTCCGGCCCCAAGGTGCGCCGCTTCAACACCTCGATCCTCGTCGATCGCTCCGGCGCGATCGTCGGCCGCTACCGCAAGATCCATCTCCCCGGCCACGCCGAGCACGAGCCCTGGCGCGCCTTCCAGCACCTGGAGAAGCGCTACTTCGAGGTCGGCGACCTGGGCTTTGGCGTGTGGCGCACGATGGATGCCAACATGGGTATGTGCATCTGCAACGACCGGCGCTGGCCCGAGACCTATCGCGTGATGGGCCTGCAGGACGTCGAGATGGTGCTGCTCGGCTACAACACGCCGCGCCACAACCCGCCGGCGCCCGACCACGACCGCCTGAGCGAGTTCCACAACCACCTGTCGATGCAGGCCGGTGCCTACGCCAACGCCACGTGGGTGGTCGGCGTTGCCAAGTGCGGCGTGGAGGATGGTTGCGAGATGATCGGCGGCTCGGCCATCATCGCGCCAACGGGCCAGATCGTGGCCCAGGCGCTGACGCAGGAGGACGAGCTGGTGGTGGCGCGCTGCGACCTCGACCTGGGGCTCAGCTACAAGCGCTCGACGTTCAATTTCGCCCTGCACCGCCAGCCGGAGCAGTACCGGCTGATCGCCGAGCGCAAGGGCGCGGTCCCGCCCAAAGGCTGAGTGCGCCCCCCTTCGCGGCTGACGACGCGTCCAATATCTGGCAGCTTCGGGCGAACGCCAATCGCGCCGCAGGGAGGAGACTGCCATGGCCGATCGCATGCTCGAGGGACAGGTGGCGCTCGTGACGGGAGCCGGCCGCGGGCTCGGCCGAGCCTTTGCCGAGCGCCTGGCCGCGCTAGGCTGCCACATCGCCGTGCACGGCATGCGCGAGGAGGGCCCGTCCGAGTACGGCGGCCGCGAGACGCTGACCGATGTCGCCCGCGCCATTGCCGAGACGCACGGCGTGCGCGCCGTGAAGATCCTCGCCGACCTCACCCGCGTCGAGGACATCGAGCGCACGGTGGCGACGGCCGGCGCCGAGCTCGGGCCCATCGATATCCTCGTGCACAACGCCGGCGGGGATATCGCCGCGGCGGGCGGCAAGCCCAACCCCAATGATGTCGTGCACATCAATGCGGAGGACGTGCGCGCCGTCATCGAGCGCAACCTGATGAGCACGATCCTCGTGTGCCAGCGGGTGGCGCAGGGCATGATGGAGCGGCGGCGGGGCCGCATCGTCACGATCGGCTCGGTCGCGGGCTCCAAGGGCCGCACGCAGGGCTCGATCTACGCGACGGCCAAGGCCGGGGCAGCGCACTTCACGCGCTGCCTCGCCGACCAGATGCGGCCCTACGGCGTGGCCGTCAACGTCCTGGCGCCCGGCGACACGCGCACCGAGCGGTTCCTGGCGACGCGTCCGGTGGACCCGGCGCGGCTGGCCGAGCACGGCACGCTCGACCGCATCGCAACGGTCGACGAGGTGGCGCGCGTGGTCGAGTTCCTTGCCGGCCCCCTCGGCGCCTTCGTGTCGGGCCAGGTCGTGCGCGTCGACGGCGGCGGCCAGGCCTGGCCGGCCTAGGCGTCCAACGCTTTCGAAGGCGAAGCAGGCGCCGACGTGAGGGAGCCCCTCTGTCTGTGCTCCAGGATACAGCCCGTGACACGAAGACGTGCCTAGTGTGATGATCGAGAAGTCCGCTACATCGCCTTGAGCCAGGTGGGGAAGCGGACTTCTCGATCTGAATCACACTAGGACCACGAACTTTCTAGTGTCCTTCAGATCGCGAAGTTCGTTCCGACCCCGCCGCACGCTGCGACGAACTTCGCGATCAGGACACTAGGCTCGTGCCACAATGTTCGGGCACTATCCGTCCTCGAGACAACCCGCGGGAGATCACTGGCGATGGGCGAGCGGATGGATGGCGTGCGCGTCACCTGGACTCCCGGCCCTCTGGCCAAAGGCGGGGGCAGCGGATCGGCGACGTTCCCGATCGGCAGCATCGTCACGATCGGCCGCAGCGCCGACAACAACATCGTATTGCCGGACGAGCGCGTGTCGCGCGCGCATGCCCGCCTGCAGGTCAGGGACGGAGAGACCTGGTTCACGGACCTCAACTCCACCAACGGCAGCGTGATCGAGGGCCGCAACCGGCTCGGGACCTCCATCTGGCGCGAGGGCCAGAAGCTGGAGATCGGGTATCATGTCCTGGAGCTGCAGTTCGTGCATGCCGCGCCGATGACGGTGGTGCGGCCGCTGGTCGAGAACCCGATCACGACCGTACGGCCGCTCGTCGAAGCGCCGACGCCGACCCCAGCCTCCGCCCAGAGCGACGCGCCCACGCGCATGGAGAGGTCGACACCTTTACCGGGCGGCGCCCCGTCCGCTGCGCCAGCCGCCGGACTGCGCAAGCTCGAGATCGTGCTCAACTCCGGAAGCATCGCCGACGTGCCGGCGCCGGCCTACGCCGTCGGCGTGTTCGAGAACATCAATCCCACGGGCACGCGGGGCGCCGCCCTGGCGCTCGACGAGAAGCTCGGCGGCCTGCTCGGCACCATGACGCAAGGCAACGCGTTCGACTGCGACGTCGGCGAGGTCTCTATCCTGCGGATGCCATCGCAGGATCGTTCACTCACGGCACTGCTCGTGATCGCGGGCATGGGCGCCATCAACGCATTCGCCCCTCCCGTGTTGGAGATCGTCGGCGAGAAGCTCGCCAAAGCGTTGTCGGCCGCCAAGATCCTCGAGTTTGCGACGGTGCCCATGGGCGTGGGCACCGGGCTCAGCATCAAGGACTTCGTGGTGCGCTTCCTGACGGGCTTCCTGCGCGGCCTGACCGACGCCAAGGACAGCGAGCCCGTGCAGAAGGTGTCGATCAGCGAGGTCGACAAGGACAAGAGCGAGGCGATCCGGCGCGAGATAAAGGCCCTCATCGCGGAGGGCTACTTCACCAAGCTCGGATACCAGGTCTCGGTGTCGGAGACGGAGAACCGCGTACGCAGCGGAGACGTCGCGGCCGCCCCGCCGCCGACGACCCCGGTCTATCTGCAGGTCGTGCGCAAGAGCGACACCAATCTGGAGTACTGCCTGCTTTCGGCCGAGCTCGGCGCCGCCATTCAGCTCTACGAGCACTCGGTCGATCCCGGAGAGCAGGCGCGCCTGACGGACATGGCCGCGAGGCTGCGCGAGTTCGACGCCAAGATCGGCGACTCGCTCGCCAACGCGTATGTTCCCGCTCCCCTGCAGGAGCTCATCAGCCGGAGCCTGCAGAAGGCCACGGCGCATCTCGTGGTCATCCACGACCAGCAGAGCTCCACGATCCCGTGGGAGGCGTTCTACTTCAAGGAGCGCTGCCCCGCGCTAGAGCTGGGGGTGAGCCGGCTCTACCGCATCGCCAACCGCGATCGCGTCGCCGGCCAGCCGATCCTTCCCCCGGACGCGACGCTGCGTATGCTGGTGGTCGAGAACCCGACCGGCGACCTCGCCGGCGCGCAGAACGAGGGCGAGCAGCTGACCGAGCTGTTCAAGGCCAACCGCGGCGAGGTCGTGACGCTCAAGGGCGCCGACGCCTCGCGCGCCAATGTGCTGACGGAGCTCGGATCCGGCACCTACGACCTCCTCCACTACGCCGGGCACGCAGACTTCGTGGAATTGAAGCCCGAGGCGAGCGGGCTGATCCTGAAGGACGGCCGCCTCACGGCCGCCGACCTGATCGAAGTCGGCAAGGTGCCGCAGATGATATTCCTCAACGCGTGCGAATCAGGACGCATCCGCGGCGGTCCCAACGGAGGAGCCGCGGACGGAGCGGAGCCCCCGCGTTTCGCGGGCCAGGTGAGCCTGGCCGAGAGCTTCCTGCTCAACGGCATCGCCAACTTCATCGGCACGTACTGGCCGGTGAACGATGTCGCCGCCCTCAAGTTCGCCGGCACCTTCTACGGGGGGCTGCTGTCGGGCAAGTCGCTGAGCTCAGCCATGCGCGAGGCGAGGCAGGCAACCAAGACCGTGAGCCAGAGGGACTGGGCCAACTACATCCACTTCGGCGATCCCCTCTACAAGGTGCGGCAGGCCTGATCTACTTGCGGGCGCGCTGGCCGAAGAGGACCGCCTGGGCGTCCTTGTCGGTGGCGAGATTGTAGTTGGCGCGCAGCTCCTCGCCGA
>JBGGME010000272.1:0-8553 GCA_041288195.1 Hyphomicrobiaceae bacterium | reverse complement strand
GCGAGGTCCGGAAGGCCGGGAAGGACGCGAATGCCAGGAACAGCGCGAAACTCAGATGAAACGCGCGCGCCTCGGTGTCGCCGAAGACGCCGAACCCCAGCATGAAGGGCAGCGGCGAGGCGTACCAGAGCTGGAACAGCGACCATGCTACCGCTACCGCCGCGACCAGCCACGCGGTCGCGCCGGCGGGCCTGCGCCCGCCGATATCGGCCTCGGCGGCCAACTCCTCGACCTGTTCCCTGCGCATCGGCCGATCGACCATGGCCGTCTCCGCGAGCCGTACTTCAGGCGCAAACAGTTCGGGGCGCCACTCAGGCGCCCCGCATCATCCGTGCTACCGGCAACGGGCCGTCACTTCAGCCAGCCCTTTTCCTTGTAGTACTTCTCGGCACCCGCATGCAGCGGCGCGGAGAGACCGTTCTTGACCATCTCCTCCGGCTTCAGGTTGGCGAAGGCGGGGTGCAGCTTCTTGAACTCCTCGAAGTTGTCGAAGGTGGCCTTGACCAGCAGGTAGACGACGTCGTCGGGCACCTTGGCCGAGGTCACGAGCGTCGCCATCACGCCATAGGTCTGGGTCGGCTGCGGGTTGCCGGCGTACATGCCGCCGGGGATGGTGGCCTTGGCGTAGTAGGGTTTGCCCGACAGCAGCTTGTCGACGGCGGCCCCGCCGATCGAGACGAGCTTGGCGCCGCAGCTGGTCGTCGGGTCCTGGATGTTGGCGCTGGGGTGGCCGACGCCGTAGTAGAAGGCATCGATCTTGTTGTCGCACAGCGCCGGCCCGTGCTCGTCGGCCTTGAGCTCGGAGGCGAGCGAGAAGTCCGAGATCTTCCAGCCCAGCGCCTCGAGCAGCTCGTCCATGGAGGCGCGCGTGCCCGAGCCCGGGTTGCCGACGTTCACCCGCTTGCCCTTGAGATCCTCGAACTTGGTGGCGTTGCTCTCCTTGCGGGCGAGCACGGTGAAGGGCTCGGGATGCACCGAGTAGACCGCGCGCAGGTCGGCATAGGGGCCGGCGTCCTTGAACTGGCCCATGCCCTTGCTGGAGTTGTAGTGCACGTCGGACTGCGCCAGGCCAAAGTCGAGTTCGCCGGCCTTGATGGTGTTGATGTTGAAGGCGGAGCCGCCGGTGGACTCCACGGAGCAGCGGATGCCGTGCTGCTTGCGGTCCTTGTTGAGCAGCCTGCAGACCGCGCCGCCGACGGCGTAGTAGACGCCGGTGACGCCGCCCGTGCCGATGGTCACGAACTTCTGCTGCTGCGCCTGGATCGGCGACGCACCGACCAGGGTCCCGAGCACGGCAACGCCTGCGATGGCAGCCGCCGCCCGCGTAAGTCTCTGCATCACTTCACTCCCTTGTGAACCCAGGCCCCTTGCTACGATGCTGGGAGCAGGGACGCAACTGTCCCGTCGCGGGCAGCAGGAAAAGCCGTGGCGGCAGCCGTCCGGCAATCGCCCGGGCGCTCCGATCCGGTCACAGATGCTTTCGCAGCAGCACCCAGTTGACGCCCGGATGCTGCCACTGCTCTTTGACCATCCTGCGCTGCCCGGCCTCTTGGTACCCAAAGCTCTCGTACAGTCGGCGCGCGCCCGTGTTCGTGTCTGAGACGATGAGGCTCAGCCCGCGCTTTCCACCAGCCTCCGCTAGCCTGTCGGCCAGGGCGAGAAGTGCGGAGCCCTGGCCCTTTCCTCGATATTCCGGATAGGCAGCAAGCACATGCACGTACCAAGTGCCGAGTGCGAGGTTCATGAGTTCCTGCAGCGGCACGAGCATGGCGGGCAGCTTGTCAGTAATGGGCTCCGGTTTGTCGGCAAGCGGATAGCTGATGAGGCCGGCGGCGGGGCGCGCCGCAAGCTCCGTCACGATGGCGTTGCGGTAGGATAGACCGCCTGTCTCGCCGCAGACGCGCTCCCGGCCAACGGTCCACGGGTCGCGACCGGGCCCGCCGAGCCTTGACCAAAGGTGGGTGGCCAGCCCCTCGCTCGCGAGCTCCACGAATTCCGCCAAAGCGGCGGCATCATCCAACGCGGCCCGACGAAAGGGCGGTTGGATCAACGTCACCGGATGAGAAGCCGCCATTTGTCCGCCTCCGTTCGATCGGCGTGCTGCTTCGTTGCACCTTGCCGATGTCGGCCGCACAGCAACGTTAGGAGCGCGGCAAAGATGCAATCGCGGCATCCACGGCCTCGCCGAGGCGCTCGACGATGGTGTCGATGTCGGCCTCCCGGCAGATGAATGGGGGCGCCAGCAGCACATGGTCGCCCTTCGATCCGTCGACCGTGCCGCCCATCGGGTAGACCATGAGCCCGCGCGCCATCGCCCGCTGCTTGATGCGGGCATGGAGCTTGTGGGCAGGATCGAAGGGTTCCTTGGCCGCGCGCTCCCTGACCAGCTCGATGGCCTGGAACAGCCCGCGTCCGCGTATGTCGCCGACATGGTGGTGGTTGCCGAAGCGCGCCTCGAGGCGGCGGGTCAAATGCTCGCCCTGGCGGCCAACATTCGCGAGCAGGTTGTCGCGCCGGATCACCCGCTGCACGGCCAGCGCGCCGGCACAGGCCAAAGGGTGGCCCAGGTAGGTGTGGCCATGCTGGAACAATCCCGAGCCCCTGGCGAATGCCTCGAACACCTTGTCACCCACCAGCACGGCGCCGATCGGCGCAAAGCCGCCGCCCAGCCCCTTGGCGATTGCCATCAGGTCGGGCGAGATGCCCTCCCGTTCGCAGGCGTGCAGCGTGCCGGTGCGGCCCATGCCGCACATGACCTCGTCCAGGATCAGCAGGACGCCGTGGCGGTCGCATATCTCGCGGACGCGCTTGAAGTAGCCCTCGACCGGCAGGACGCAGCCGGCCGTCGCGCCTCCCACCGTCTCGGCGATGAAGGCGATGACGGTCTTTGGCCCCAGCGCCTCGATCTTGGCCTCGAGCTCGGCGGCGAGCCGCTCGCCGTACTGGCGCGGGCTCTCATCGGCGCGCTTGCCGCGGTACTCATAGCACGGTGAGACGTGGTGGCTTTCCATCAGCAGGGGCGCGAACTGCTTGCGACGCCACATATTGCCGCCGACGGCGAGCGCGCCCAGCGTGTTGCCGTGATAGCTTTGTTGGCGGCCGATGATGTGGCGCCGCTCCGGCTTGCCGATCTCGACGAAGTACTGCCGCGACATCTTGAGCGCCGCCTCGACCGCCTCCGAGCCGCCGCTGACGAAATAGACGTGGCTTGTTCCCTGGGGGGCATGCTCGACGAGGTCGGCCCCCAACTCCTCCGCCACCTGCGTCGTGAAGAAGCTCGTGTGCGCATAGGCAAGCTTGTCGAGCTGGGCATGCATGGCAGCCAGCACGTCGGGATGGCTGTGGCCCAGGCACGAGACCGCCGCGCCGCCCGAGGCGTCGATGTACTCCTTGCCGGCCGTGTCCCAGATGCGGATGCCCTCACCCCGCGCGGCCACGGGATACTGCTGGGCGATGGTGCGATGCACGATGCGGGTCATGGGGCCTCTCGCGTGGGTGTCAGACCCTCCGGGTCTGACACCATATCTGGACCTTGCCTGGCGTGGTGTCAGCCTATCGCAAGCCGTCCGAAAGCGCAGCGGCAGGTCTTCAGGCCCCGAGGGGGCCGGCGCCAACATCACCGCAAGAATTCGGGCGAGATGAGGCTCGGCAGGAACAGCGACACCTTGGGCCACACGATGACGAGCCCCAGCACCACGAACATGGGGATCAGCATGATCATGGTGTCCTTGATTGCATCGCGAATGCGCATGCCGGCAATCGAGCAGGCGATCATCAGGCACAGCCCATAGGGCGGCGTGACGAGTCCGAAGGCCAGCGACACGATGCCGATCATGGCGAAGTGCACGGGGTCCATGTGCACGGCCTTGGCCAGCGGCTCCAGGATGGGCGCGCAGATGATGATGGCGGGGATGGCGTCGAGGAAGCAACCGACAACAAGGAATACGCCGGCGACGAAGAAGCCGGTGGCGGCAAAGCCCATGCCCCAGGCGGATACCCCCGACAGGATCGCCTCGGGGATCTTGTAGTAGGCGAGCAGCCAGCCGAAGCAGGAGGCGGTGCCGACGCAGAACAACGCAATGCCCGCGAGCTTACCCGTATCGAGCAGCGCCCCGTAGAGCCCCTTCATGTCCATCTCGCGATAGACCACGAGGGATAGCACGCCGGCATAGAGCACGGCGATGCAGGCAGACTCGGTCGCCGTGAACCAGCCGAAGATCTTGCCGCCGATGATGATGCCGGGCGTCATGAGCGCGGGGATGGCAATCCAGGTGGCGCACAGGAGCTCGCGCCACGTCGAGCGCGGATAGGTCGGATAGCCGCGCGCCTTGGCATAGGCGTGCACGGTGGCCATCTGCGCAAAGCCGATCAGCAGGCCCGGGATGATGCCCGCCAGGAACAGCGCGCCGATTGAAACCGTCAGCAGCCCGCCCCACACGATCATCAGGATCGACGGCGGGATGATCACGGCAAGCACGGCCGACACCGCGGTGATCGCCACCGAGAAGGAGAGGTCGTAGCCCTCCTTGGTCTGCGCCTCGATGAAGATCTTGGACTGGCTCGCGGCGTCCGCGGTCGAGGAGCCCGAGATGCCCGCAAAGAAGATCGAGAGCACGACGTTGATCTGCGCCAGGCTGCCGGGGAAATGGCCGACAATGGTGCGCGACAGGGTCATCAGCCGGTCGGTGGTGCCGCCGACATTCATCAGGTTGGCGGTCAGGAGAAAGAACGGCACCGCCAGCAGGATGAAGGAGTTGTAGGCGTTGAAGGTTTCCTGCATCAGCGTCATGGTGTCGAGCCGGGGCTCGATGACGAGGATCGGCAGGCAGGCAAGGCCAAGCGCGAACGCCACCGGCACGCGCAGGAACATCAGGAGAAAGAACATTCCGAAGAGGATGATCGCCGCAACCCCCGGTGACAGCACGGCACCCGTCATGCGGGTCTCCCCAGAATGATCTTGAGATCGTCGATCATCTGCTCGCCGAGGAAAGCGATCCAGGTGCCGCCGGTGACGGGCCAGGCGACATGAATGAGCCAGAGCGGGAGGTCGGCGAGCTCGGACGTGCGGTGCCAGGCAAAACGCGTGAACTGGATACCGGCCCACACGAACACGCAGGCCGCGGCAAGCACGCCGAGACGGCCGGCCAGCCGTACCATGGCCTCGCCTCGCCGCGACAGCTGCGGCCACACGTCGACCTCGAAGTGGGTCGACTCGCGCACGCCGATCATGGCGCCGATCATGATGGTCCAGATGAAGAGGAAGCGCGCCATCTCCTCGGTCCAGATGTAGGAGGGGATGAGCGCCGTGTAGCGCGAGAAGATCTGCAGGCTGACCGGGATGACCAGGATCGCCACCGACAGCACCAGCAGCCACGACAGCAGCGCGGCGTAGGCGGCCGTGAACTTGCGCCAGAGGGTCAAAGAGGCTTTCTCATCGTTCGATACCAACCTGACGCGGTCATCCCGGGCCTTGTGCCCGGGATCCATCTGTCGGCCAATTGCTTGCGGTGACGTCTGGCTCAACCGACTGCGGTTGGCGACTGCGGAGGGATGGATCGCGGGGACAAGCCCCGCGATGACACGTTGCACATCACTTGATGGCGGCGATCTTGGCGTAGATCTCGTCGGCGCCGATCTCCTTGGCGTAGGCCGCCATGACCGGGGCGACGAGCTTCTCCATCTCGGCGCGGTCCTTGAAGGGGACGCGCTTGAGCTTGCCTGCCTTCTCCATCGCCTCGAGCTTCTGCTCGTCCTCGCTGGACTCGATCTTGCGGCCGTGGGCGCCGGCCTCCTTGCCCGCCTTGAGCACGGCGGCCTGCAGGTCCGCCGGCAGGCTCTTGAACGTTTTGCCCGAGAAGCACAGCGGGCGGATGGTGATGGCGTGCTGCGTCATGGCGAGATGGGGCGCCACCTCGTAGAACTTCATGGATTCCACGCCCGCCGCCTCGTTCTCGCCAGCCTGGATGACGCCGTTCTGGATGCCGTTGTAGACCTCGTTGTAGGCGATGACCGTCGGCGCCATGCCCACGGCCTGGAACGTCTTGGACCAGATCGGCGCGCCCTGCACGCGCACCTTGAGGCCCTTGATCTCCGCCAGCGACCCCATCGGCTTGTTGATGAAGATGTTGCGGGTGCCGCCGCCGGCATAGCCGATCAGCATCACGTCGGCCTTCTGCGCGATCTCGTCGGCGACCGGCTTGAGCACGTCGGCGTCGAGCACCTTGTTCCAGTGCGCGAGGTCGCGGAACAGGAAGGGCGCATCGATGAAGGGCGCGGCCTTGGAGAAGGTCGACATGTGCGCGGGCGAGACGATGCCGTAGTCGACCGCCTTGCCCTGCGCCATGTACTCGAAATACTGCTTCTCGAGGCCCAGCGCGGAGTTCTTGTGCAGGTTGAAGGCGATGGGCTTGCCGTAATACTGCTTGGTGAGCTCCTCGAACTTGACCAGCGCCTTGGTGAAGGCGTGGTCGTCGTTGAACTGCACGGCGCCGTTGAGCGTGATCGGCGCCTGCGCGCGCAGGATGCTCGGGAAGCCGACCGCAAGGCCGGCTGTCGTTGCGCCGAGGCCAGCCAGAATCGTTCTGCGCTTCATGCTGTGGTTTCCTCCTTGATCGGCCGAGTTCTCCCCGGCGATTGATGAATTGTCTTCCCCCTCGAGCCCAGGGGGACGGGTGACAGGCGCACCACCCGCGCGCCTGGCGAGAACAGCTTGCCCCCGGCTGCCACTATTGCCCATCGCGCTTCTGTAGACAAGATTGTATACCAAGAAGGCGTGAGCGAGCGGGCGGCATGAAGATCGCGAAGATTTCCAGGAAGGCGCCGCAAGATAGCGACGCGACAAGGCCGGCTGGCAGATCGATGCGGGCGCTCGAACCTCACCTGCGCCGGCTCTCGCTTGCGAGCCAGATCGCACGGAAGCTGGAAGAGGAAATCGTTCTGGGTCGCCGGCACCCGCGCGAGCGGCTCATCGAGCAGGACTTGTGCGAGCAGTTCAGGACCCATCGCGGCGATGTGCGGCTGGCCTTGTTCGAGCTGGAGAGAAAGGGCATCGTCCACCGCATCCCCAATCGCGGCGCCATGGTGCGAGATCTCTCTCCCGATGAGGTGAGCTCCATCTACGACGTGCGCGAGGAGCTCGAGGTCATGGCCATGCGCATCCTGCCGTTGCCCGTGCCGCCGAAGGCCCTCGCCGTGCTGGAGAAGCTTCAGCGCAGGCACAGCGATGCGGTGGATGCTGGCGATTCTCTAGCCGTGCACTACGGCAACGTGCAGTTTCACCGTGAGCTATTCGGCCTTTGCGGTAACCCCTGTCTGATCGAAACCATCGAACATCTGGCCCAAAGGGTGTCGAGCATTCGCTCTTATGCCCACGCGCATGCCGGGGCGCTTGCCAACTCGCGCCGCGACCACGCCGAGATGATCGCGGCGCTACGAGACCGGCGTCGCGACGACCTGATCACGCTCGCACGTCGACATCTCAAGCCTGCGGTGGAGGCCTACATACTGGCCTACCGGCAACGCTTCGGCGGTGCCGGCGGCGACCGGTGAGGATCTTCGGTCGGCCGACGCAAGGACAGCGCAGCTCGCGCATCGAAGAGCACGGTCGCTCGCACTACTTGAGCAGCACCGACGGCAGCCACAGCGACAGCGCGGGTATGTAGGTGACGAGCCCCAGCACGATCAGCATGGGGATATAGAAGATCATGATGCTCTTCGAGACGGCCTCCATCGTCACCTTGCCGATGGCGCAGCCCACCGCCAGCGTCGGCCCGACCGGCGGCGTCAGGAGGCCGATGCCGAGGTTGAGGATCATGATCATGCCGAAGTGCACGGGATCGATGCCGAAGGTCTTGATGACCGGCAGAAAGATCGGCGTGCAGATCAACAGCATCGGCGCCAGATCCATGAAGGTTCCGAGTACCAGCAGCAGAATGTTGACGAGGAACAGGAAGGTGTACTTGTCGCTGGCGACGGTGAGGAAGAACTGCGTCACCTTGGCCGGCACCTGCATGATCGCCATCATGTAGCCGAACGCCACCGAGAACCCGATCATGATCATGACCATGCCGACGGTGCGCACGACGCGAGCCACGAGCAGCGGCAGCTCGCTCCACTTGTAGTCGCGATAGACGAACATCGTGACCAGGAACGAGTAGATGCAGGCGATCGCCGCCGACTCGGTCGGCGTGAAGATGCCCGACAGGATTCCCCCGATGATGATGAAGACGGTGAGCAGGCCCCAGAAGGCCTCGACGAAGATCGTGAGGGCGCGCCTGAGCGGTATCACCTCGCCCTTTGGGAAGTTGTCGCGGCGCGCGATGTAGATGCAGAGCGCCATCAGCGACAGCCCGAGCAACAAGCCAGGGATGATGCCGGCGATGAAGAGGTGCGCGACCGAGATCGTGCCGCCGGCGGCAAGCGAATAGATCACCGCGTTGTGCGAGGGCGGGATCAGCAGCGGCTGCAGCGATCCGGCAATCGTGACGTTGACGGCGAACAGCCTGGGATAGCCGTTCTTGATCATCTGCGGGATCATCACCGAGCCGATCGAGG
>JBGGME010000271.1:0-4835 GCA_041288195.1 Hyphomicrobiaceae bacterium | reverse complement strand
GCGCGGCTGCCAGCCCCATCGGTCGGCTTCCCGCCTGGCGAAACCCTCCGGGTCCTTGGCCGGCAGCTCCGTCCACAGCTCGCCCTCCCAATGGCCGTAGTGGATCTCGCGCAGGCGATCGTCGATGCGATAGCCCGGCACAGGCAAGTTCATTTCCCGGCGCATGATCTCCATGGTCTCGCGCGCCCGGCCTAGAGGGCTCGCCACATAGTCGAGCGCTGCCGCCCGGTGTCCGAGCATCTGCGCGAGCGCGCGTCCGTTGCGCGCAGCCTGCGAGCGGCCGGTGGCATTGAGAGGGATGTCCATCTGCCCCTGGTAGCGCTGGGCGCGGTTCCAGTCGGTCTCGCCGTGACGGACGAAGTAGAGCGTGACGGAGGGCCTGAGCATGGGCGCGATCTAGGCAGAATTCATGTCGTTCTGCCACTCGCGAACTGTCGCTGCCGGATTGGCGTGGCGATCCTGTATCCGCGGAAACAGGCAGCGATGCCTCGCTGCGATAGGGTTCGCCCATCGAGTCGACCGACGCGGATGCGCGGCTCGACCGGCCGCAAGAGGTAGGACTGCCATGACCCTGCAGAACATGATCGCAATCGCCGGAGGATTGGCCCTGCTCGCCATCGTCGTGCGCGGATTTGTCGGCTCCTTCAGCGTGACCCCGGGCGAGGGCAGGAACGATCCGGCCGCACAGCCCTACGAGCCGCCATCGGCATCTCCGCCCGCCGCCGCCGACTGAGCTTGCGCCGCGCGCGCCGACCTTGCCTCTCCCAAACGCACGCTTGACACGCGCTCGCAACGCCATTAGTTAGCCGAAAGGTTATTTAACCTATCGGTACATAACACCCATGGCGACGGACCGCCTCTCCTCGACGTTTGCGGCGCTCGCCGACCCGACCCGGCGGGCGATCCTGGCGCGGCTGGTGCTGGGGGAGACCTCGGTGACGGAGCTGGCGGAGCCCTTCGACATCAGCCTCCCCGCCGTCTCCAAGCACCTCAAGGTGCTGGAGCGCGCCGGTCTCATCACGCGCGGGCGCACCGCGCAGTGGCGCCCGTGCCGCCTCGAGCCTGGCGCACTCAGGGACGCGAACGACTGGCTCGAGCACTACCGCCGCCTGTGGGAGGACCGCCTCGATCGGCTCGAGCACTACCTCTTCGAGGTGCAGGCAAAGGCGAAGAAGGAGAGCAAGCGTGCTCGCAAGAAGTGACCAGACCTTCTCGCTGACGCTCCCATCGGACTGCGAGATTGCCATGCGGCGCGTGTTCAATGCGCCGCGGGGCCGCGTATTCGACGCCTGGACGAAGCCCGAGCAGGTGCGCTGCTGGTACGGCTGCGGGGCGCTCACGCTGATCGTGTGCGAGATCGATCTGCGCGTCGGCGGCAGCTATTGCTACGTCCTGCGTGGCCCGGACGGGGTCAACCACGGCCTGGAAGGCACCTACCGGGAGATCGTGGCGCCCGAGCGGCTCGTCTACACCGAGCGCTACGTCACGCAGAATTTCGAGAGCAACGAGGCGCTCGTCACCGTGACCTTCACCGAGCGCCACGGGAAGACCACGCTTACGAGCTTGTCTGTCTACCCAGCGCGCGAGGACCGCGACGCGCACCTGGCATCGGGCGTGGAAGCCGGGGCGGCGCTGACGCTCGAGCGGCTTGCAGAGCATCTCGCCACGATGGCGTGAGCGACCACCAGACCCACTCGAGGGGAACGACCATGGCCAAGCCGAAGGTTCAGCCGACCAATCCCTATCTGACGATCAAGGGCGCCGCCAAGGCGATCGACTTCTACAAGAAGGCGTTCCTGGCCAAGGAGAACGTGCGCATGCCGGCGCCGGACGGCAAGCGCCTGATGCACGCCGACCTCTCCATCAACGGCGGCACGGTCATGCTCTCCGACGAGTTCGCCGAGCATGGCGGACCCGCCGCGCCGACCCCGAGCAAGCCCGTGCCCGTGGCCATCGCCATTCAGTATGCAAAGCCCGCGGAGGTCGACGCAACCTATCGCCGCGCGGTGGAGGCCGGCTGCAAGGGCACCCTGGAGCCGAACGACACCTTCTGGGAGGCTCGTTTCGCCATGCTGATCGATCCCTTCGGCCACAGCTGGATGCTCAATGCGCCGCTGCCCAAGAAGAAGACGCCCGCGAAGGCCGCGGCGAAGAAGAAGTAGCGGCCGAGCCCAGCAGCAGGACGAGGGAGACATGGCAAAGCAAGCGGCCTCAGTCGCGACCCCAGGCGCTGTCGGCGCACCCGCGGCGCAGCAGTTCGTCATCACACGAACCTACGATGCGCCGCGCGACCTCGTGTGGAAGGCCTGGACCGAGGCCGACCGTCTCGCGCAGTGGTGGGGGCCGAGAGGAGCGAAGATCCGCGTCATCAAGCTCGAGGTGCGCCCCGGCGGCGTGTTCCACTATTCGATGCAGTTCAAGCCGGGGCACGAGATGTTCGGCCGCTTCGTCTATCGCGAGATCGCCGCGCCCGAGCGGCTCGTATTCATCAACTCGTTCTCCGATGCCGACGGCGGCCTGACGCGGGCGCCGTTCCCGCAGCTCGGCGACAAGTGGCCGCTCGAGGTGCTGAACACGCTGACGCTGGCCGAGCACGGCGACAAGACCACGCTCACGCTGCGCGGCAATCCCATCAACGCGACCGAGGAGGAGGTCGCCATGTACACGAGCATGTTCGACTCCATGCGCCAGGGCTTCGGCGGCAGCTTCGACAAGCTGGCCGAGCACCTTGCCAAGGCGTCCCAAAACTGAAGCCTGCAAACGGGCGGGATCGCGCGGGTGCCGCGCCTCCCGCTCGACCAACACGAACGGAGGTATTTGCGCAATGGCTTATGTCGACGGCTTCCTCGTCCCCGTGCCCGAGAAGAACCTGGCCGACTACAAGCGCCTCGCCAAGCTCGCGAGCAAGGTCTGGATGGAGCATGGCGCGCTCGAGTATCGGGAGTTCGTCGCCGACGACGTCAAGGTCGGCAAATGGACGTCGTTTCCGCAGAGCGTGAAGCTCAAGCGCGGCGAGACAGTCGTGTTCGCGTGGATCGTCTACAAGTCGCGCGAGCATCGCGACAAGGTCAACGCCAAGGTCATGAAGGACGAGCGGCTGGCCAAGATGTTCGACCCCAAGGCCATGCCCTTCGACGGCAAGCGCATGATCTACGGCGGCTTCAAGCTGCTGGTCGACGCGTAGTCGGCGGCGTCGGGCCAAATTGAGATCAAGAACGCAGAGGAAAACGCGATGCTCAAGATAGTTGGCATCATTGTTGTGATGCTGCTGATCGCTGTCGCCATCGTGCTCGTGCAGGCGGCGATGAAGCCCGACACCTTCCGCGTCGAGCGCACGGCGAGCATAGCGGCGCCGCCGGAGAAGATCTTCCCCCTCATCAACAATTTCCGCGCCTGGCCGGACTGGTCGCCCTACGAGAAGAAGGACCCCGCCATGAAACGGACCTTCAGCGGCCCCGCGACCGGCAAGGGCGCGGCCTACGCATGGGACGGCGACAAGAACGTGGGCGCGGGGCGCATCGAGATCGCGGATGTCTCGCCGCCCAACAAGGTCACGATCAAGCTCGACATGATCAAGCCGTTCCCGACGCACAACATCGTTAACTTCACGCTGGAGCCCAAGGGCCAGTCCACCAACGTCACGTGGGCCATGCAGGGCCCCGTCCCGTTCATGGCCAAGATCGTGCACGTCATCGTCAACATGGACCGCATGGTCGGAGGCGACTTCGAGGCCGGTCTCGCCAACCTGAAAGCTCTCGCCGAGAGGTAGGAGATTAAGATGCTCAAGAAAATCGCGCTTGCCGTTGCCGCTCTCGTCCTCGCGTTCGTCGCCTACGTCGCCCTGCAGCCCTCCGACTTCCGGGTGACACGCTCCGCCACCATCCAGGCGCCTGCAACCGACGTGTTCGCGCACGTCAACGACCTGCACAAATGGCAGGACTGGTCGCCGTGGGCCAAGCTCGATCCGGCGGCCAAGGCGACCTTCGAGGGGCCGCCGGCGGGAGCGGGCGCGGTCTTCAAGTGGGACGGCAACGCCCAGGTCGGCGCGGGCACCATGACCGTCACCGAGAGCCGGCCGGCCGAGCTCGTCAGGATCAAGCTCGACTTCGTGAAGCCGATGGCCGGAACCAGCACCACCGAGTTCACCTTCAAGCCGCAGGGCAACCAGACCACCGTCACCTGGGCCATGTTCGGCCAGAACAACTTCCTGTCGCGGGCCGTCTGCATGTTCATGAACCAGGACAAGATGGTCGGCGGTGCGTTCGAGCAGGGACTGTCGAACATGAAGGCGATTGTCGAGGCAGCCAAGAAATGAGATGCCGCTCTCGTCGTCTCTGCAGCAGGAGAGCCGCATGGCGCTTACGCTCCACTACCACCCGCTGTCATCGTTCTGCTGGAAGGCGCTGATCGCGCTCTACGAGAACGAGACGTACTTCCGGCCACATATCGTCGATCTCGGAGATGCGAAGGCCGCGGCGGCGTTCAAGGCGATCTGGCCGATCGGCAAGTTCCCGGTGCTGCGCGACGATGCCAGGGACCAGACGGTGCCGGAGTCGAGCGTCATCATCGAGTATCTGGGGCAGCACTATCCGGGCAAGTCGCGGCTCATCCCCGCCGATCCCGATCTCGCCCTCGAGGTGCGCCTCGCCGATCGCGTCTATGATCTGTATGTGCACGACAGAATGCAGAGGATTGTGGGCGACAGGCTGCGCCCGGAGGGAAAGCGCGATCCGCACGGCGTCGAATTGGCGAGGGCGCAGCTCACCACCGCCCTCGACATGACCGAGGCGAAGATGGCGTCGCGGACCTGGGCTGTGGGCGAAACCTTCACCATG
>JBGGME010000270.1:0-2724 GCA_041288195.1 Hyphomicrobiaceae bacterium | reverse complement strand
GCAAGACGATACCTGCCGCCAGATCGACGCACTGTGCCGCATCAGAGGCATCGGCGAGACATCCGCGACCGTGCTCGCACGCGAGGTGTTGTATCGCCGGTTCGCCAACCGAAGGCAGCTCGCGAGCTACGTCGGCCTTGCGCCGATGCCCTACCAGAGCGGGAGCATGGACCGGGACCGTCGGATCAGCAGGGCCGGCAACGCCCGTGCAAGGACGACCATCATCCAGCTCGCCTGGCTCTGGCTGCGCTACCAGCCCGGCAGCGCGCTCGCAGAATGGTTCCGCGCGCGCGTCGGCGCACTGGCCGGACGTACACGGCGGATCGCCATCGTGGCCATGGCGCGCAAGCTGCTGATCGCACTCTGGCGCTATGCCCAGACCGGGCTGCTGCCGGAGGGTGTCGAGATCCGGGCATAGGCGAGATTGCCGCCGGCGACGCCATCATCGGCGGCGATACGGGGAGCGCGACCGTCTTCGTCATGGGCAGCGTCAAGCCGCCGCGTTTCAGGTGGGTCGCGTTCTGCCGGGGCCACGCCTCGTGCATGAGGCATTCTGGTGCGGGGCCGGCAACGGACCCGACCGCATGTAAGGTGATGCAGCTGCGGCTGCGAGACAGCACGGCCCTGGACCCGAAACTCGTGCGGAGACGCTGGCACAGCAGGAAAGGGCCAGGACGATGCCACAGCTCTCTTGACGAGCGAACCCTCATGTAAGGACGAGGCCCGCATCGGCCAGAAGGGCGAGCTGACCCGCCAGTGGGCACGCCGTGGCAGCCGGCCGCGGCAGCCCAAGGACCAACGCTTCACCGCCGCCTACAGCTTCGCGGCCGTGTGCCCGGCGAGCGAGCGGACCGCCGCGCTCGTCCTCCCGTTGGTCGAGGCCGCGGCCATGAACCTGCATCTGGCCGAGATCTCGGCCCAAATCGCTGTGGATGCCCACGCCGTGGTGATCCTCGACCAGGCTGGCTGGCATGGCGCCAAGAGGCTGCGCGTGCCCCACAACATCAGCTTGCTGCCACTGCCGCCCTACAGCCCTGAACTCAACCCGGTCGAGAATCTGTGGCAGTTCCTCAAACACAACTTCCTCAACGCCCGCATCTTCGACACCTACGACGCCATCGTCGCCGCCTGCTGCGACGCCTGGAACCGCCTCCGCGCCATCCCAGGCCAAATCCGCTCCATCACCACCAGGGACTGGGCCGAAACGGTCGGCATCTCGGACGGTTGGTATTACTGGTCGATCTGTGCGCGGGTAGGGGCGGGCTGGACAAGGTCCTCGAATATCCAGCCTATGCTGCCTCCCGGTAACCTGACCTGGTACCATTGGCCGGTCTTGCCCACCTGCTCCACCTCCTCGCCGCGGCGAAGGGTTCCTTGGAGCCGACCCGCCCTCGAGGGCGTCGATCGTGCATTAGCCGCACCGACGACGATCATCAGCTTTGGACGATCGGCACCGGTTCTCCCGGCCTGCTGCTTGCGCCAGTCCCAAGGGTCGAGGAAATCGCCACGCCAAATGCCGCGGAGCGCGGCCTGCGCTTCCTTCTCCACCAGGGTGTAGGGGGAGATAGAGTGCGGGTAAGCCCGCGCCCAGCCGCTGCGCACCAGCCAGGCGCCAAGGTCTTCATCGTTGAGCCAACATACGGCTACCACGGGCTTCTGGCTGCCCGGGGCAGGCTCATCGCAGATGACGGGATCATCTCCAATCCGGTCGGCCAAGGCAGCCGCGGCTTCCATCCCACAGGGGTAGGTGTCGCTGTTCTCGTTGAGAACGTCACCGCGGGTCGAACAGCGCTGGTCGAGCTCGGGCGCATCGATACCGGAGAGGCGAACCTCAATGCCACTTACATCCAGGGTATCGCCGTCGATCACAACAGCCCGCCCACGAGCCTCAGCTAGGACCATGCCTGGCATGGCCAACAGCACCATAGCTATGGCCAATGTCCTGCCGCGAGGATTGCGGGCTCCGCTCATCTAGCGACATGCGTCCATTCATGGGCCGAGTCGGCAGCACCATGGCAAGCTCAGCCGCGGAGACTTGCTGCTCAGTAGCGGATATCGCACCCGGTCTGTTCCGGCAGGCAGGTCGCGGCCGAGCTGCAGGCGCGGCGTATCCCTGCAACAGAGAGGGTTGTTCCAGGTTCTCTGTTTTCACCAGGAGGGGTAGGGGCCAGAAAACAGGTCGCCCAGTGCCCGGCGGCGCCGAAGCGTCATCCGAATACGCCGGCGGTGCTCCGGCCGGTCATGGAGTAGGTGACATCGTTGGCACAGCGCCCTGACGTTGCGGTGCCGACGCCCACAGTGGGCCGGGTCGTGATCGAGATGTGCAGCCGCCAGCACGACCTTGGTCGTACGAAGCGGCTCATCCAGGACAGGCGAGGGCACCTTGCGGCCCCGGCCGTCCCGCCAGGTCTGCTGGTCCTCGTCCCACCAGCGGCCGTCGCCCAGGTGCCGGACGGTCTCGCCATGCGGCCGACCACAGACCTGGCAATGCCCCTTGGCCCGGACGAACCGGACCCAGTGGCTGATCTGCGGCCAGTCGATCGGGTAGAAGTAGCGCAGCTCCGGCTTGATCGGCATGGGCGGGTTCCGGCTCAGGCTTCCAGGGCCGCGGTCCGTGCTCGCGGCAGATGGCGGTAGAGGGTCGAGGCCGCCACGCCCAGGCGCTTGGCGACCTGGACCACGGTGATCTCGGGATCGAGCAGCAGAGCCTTGGCCGCGGCCAGA
>JBGGME010000269.1:0-5115 GCA_041288195.1 Hyphomicrobiaceae bacterium | reverse complement strand
AGTGTCTCAACAGGATATGGTCGAGGCGATATGTCCCATTCATGATGAAGTCAACCCTGTTCGGACGCGTATCCACGTCCTATGGAGATGACCTATGGGGGTGTACCCAAATGAAGCGATCAGACCGGGACGATTGTGGCCACGTCGCCCTGCGCGCCCGACAGAGAACTCGGTACTGGGCATCAGGACGAATCCTGAGTGTGCCGCAGGTAACAGCAAGGCACATGGGAGAGAGCAACGTGGCCGCCGTTCGATGCAGGCAACAAGAGGCGTTGTCTGCGTCCTCTCCGAGATGGAGGAGCAGCCATGAAAACGCTGCCAAATGTGGCCGACGGCGGACTCGTGCCATTCCCTGTCTGGTGCAAAGGGCCCACTTGCCCTGACATAGACGATCGACAGCCCGCGACCGAAGACGCTAACGCCGCGCTGCTGGCATGGTACCGCCACCTAGTCGCTGCACGGATGCCGTTTGACGAGATGGTGGAACAGGCTCCCGGATCATCATCACAACCCTTGTCAGAGTAGACGCGCTTCCAGAGCTGCCCTCTCAGACTCGTCACGGTAGTGCTCGAGAGCCGTACGCATGTACTCCGAGTAGACCTGACGCATGTCGCCGAGCGATCTGCAGCTCATCATCTGATGCGGGTTCCGCAGTGCGCCTGCGAGCTGCCTCCGGGATATGCGGCGCTCGATCCGGCGCCACCCAAAGTATGTCAACGCTCGTATCGTGCATGGCCTTAACCCGGATCGCGCATAACGGTGCACTCGGCGATGGCCACGGACAGGGCGACGCTTGCACCGGCCGCGAAGACGACGTGCCGGTCACCCTGGACGCGCAGCATGATGCCGCCAATGTCCACATCATAGTCGATGATGTTGCCGAGGTAGATGGCATCCGCAATGGTGCCCTCGAGACGGTTCTCGTCGGCTCCAGCGTCGCCGAGGCGGATCGCCTCGGGCCTGATGGCCAGCGTCACCTCGCCCGAGCCGGCAACCGCCTCCGGCCCCATGGTTGCACGCAGCTCGTGCTGCCCGACGAGCACGCGCGCCGTTCCTCCCGCGTGCTCGATGAGCCTTGCCGGCAGACGGTTCACCAGCCCCATGAAATCGGCGACGAACAGGTTGGCCGGCCGCTCGTAGATCTCGCGCGGTCCGCCGATCTGTTGCACCGCGCCCCGGTCGAAGACGATGATGCGGTCGGACAGCGCCATCGCCTCGGCCTGGTCGTGGGTGACGTAGACGAAGGTGAGGCCCATGCGTCGCTGCAGCGCCTTGAGCTCGATGCGCATGCGCTCGCGCAGCTTGGCATCAAGATTGGAGAGTGGCTCGTCGAGCAGCATGATCGACGGCTCGGTGACCAGCGAGCGGGCGAGCGCGACGCGCTGCTGCTGGCCGCCGGAGAGCTGGCCGGGGTGGCGCTGCTCGAGGCCCGTCAGTCCGACGGCTGCCAGCACGCGCGTCACCCGCTCCTGCACCTGACGCCGGTCGACCTTGGCGATCCTGAGCCCGAAGGCGACGTTCTCGAACACGGTCATGTGTGGCCACAGGGCATAGTTCTGGAACACCATGCCCATGCGGCGCTGCTCGGGCGGGACGACCCCCGCCGGCGAGGTGAGAAGCCTGCCGGCAACGCGGATCGTGCCCTGTTGGGGTACGAGGAAGCCCGCCAGCACGCGCAGCATCGTCGTCTTGCCGCAGCCCGAGGGGCCCAGGAATGTGACGAACTCCTTTTCGGCGATGTCGAGATTCACACCCTTGAGGGCGCGGAAGCTGCCGAACGCCACGCCGAGGTCGCTGATCTCGATGAACGCCATGCCGGACCCCTACCGCACCGGCGCCTGGACGTCGGCGGCAACCGCGCCCTGGCCCGACAGCAAGCTCACCAGCCCACTCAGGACTAGGATCACGCAGATGGTGAACACCGCCAACGCCGAGACCACCTCGAGCTGCCCGAGATCGTTGAGGCGATAGATGGCAATCGCGATCGTTTCCGTACCGCCAGTGTAAAGCAGGATGGTGGCGCTGAGCTCTCCGAATGCAGGGATGAACACGAGCAGGAAAGCCACGAGCAGCCCAGGACGGGAGAGCGGGATCAGGATGCGCCGGATGGCCGTGAGCCAGCCGGCTCCCGTGATCCGGGCCGCCTCCTCGAGCGAAGGGTCGATCTGGCGAAAGGTGGCGTTGGCGCTGCGCGTCGCCAACGGAATGAAGCGCGCGACATAGGCCACGAGCAGGATCCAGATAGTGCCGTAGATGGAGAACGGCGGGCGAATGAAGGCCAGCAGGACGCCCACCGCCATCACCGTGCCGGGCAACCCCAGCGGCAGGATGGCTAGATAGTCGAGGAGCCGGCGCCCGCGCAGATCGGTGCGCACGTCGATGTAGGCTATGGCCGCGCCGATCAGCACGGCGATCAGGGCCGCGGCGGTTGCCAGGCGGAAGCTGTTGAGGATGCCACGCACCGCGATCTGATCGCTGAAGAGGGCCGAGTTAAAGTGGGCGATCGTGAGATTGGCAAGCGTTGGCGGGTCGATCCAATTCTTGCTGAACGCGGTCAAACCGAGCACGCCGATCGGGGCAATCGCACTAAAGAAGACAACGACGAGACAGTAGGCAAGCAGCGCCCACCGCCAGCCCCCGAACTCGGTGCGTCGCGTGCGCACGCCGCGCCCGCCGACGGTGATGTAGGAGCGTCGCTCGAGATAGCGGCGCTGGATGGTGAGCCCGATCACGGTGAGCAGCACGAGTACGAGCGACAATGCCGCGGCCTCGCCCCAGCGCGGGGGATAGCTGCCGATGGTGCCGTAGATGCGGGTCGGCAGGAACACGATCCTTGCCGGCGTGCCGAGGATCGCCTGCGGTCCGAACAGGGCGAGCGAATCTACGGCCGCAAGCAGCGCCCCGCCGGTTATGGCAGGGGCCACGAGCGGCAGATTGACTCGGCGGATCACGGCCCAGCGGCTGGCGCCCAGGACCTGCGCCGACTCCTCGAGCGAGGCATCGACAGACTGCAGCGCGCTGTAGGTCAGGAAATAGGTGAAGGCAAAGACATGGATGCCGATAACGAAGATGATGCCGCTCATGCTGAAGATGTTCAGAGGTCCGGCCTCGAACCCTAGCAGCCATCGCAGCACGCGGTTGAAGTGACCGGCATCGGGACCCATCAGGATGATATAGGCGAGCGCGGTAAGGTAGGGCGGCGTGATGTAGGAGAGCGCCACGAGCGCGTGCACAATCCGGCGCAACGGCATGTCGCTGCGCGCTGTGGCCCAGGCCAGGGGCACGCCCAGCACGATGCTCATCAGCCCCGTGCTGGACGCGAGCAGCAGCGTGTTGACGAGCGCATTGTAGTTCTGCGCGCGGGTGTAGACGCGGGCGAGGTGCTCGACGGTCGGAGTCCCGGGAACCCCGAGGGCGCCCAATACGAGCCACAGGAGCGGATAGCCGACGAGCATGAGCAGCAGGACGATGGCGACGCCGAGCACGACGGCTTGCGCACCGATCGCCCGCTGGCGGGGACGGAGGCCAGATTGGCCCCCACCGGCGTCAGTGGATGCAGCGTACGTCATCCCCGGCTCTCGACTGCAGACGACGCACGCCGGTCGCGCTCGTCCCAGGCACGCGCGGGACACCGACGTCGGCAGCGCCCGGCCGGTCGAGGGCTCAATTCCCCCACTCGCCGCCGAATATGGCGGCGAGCTGATCCAGAACTTTGAGCCGGTCGCGTTTGAACTCGCGGGCGTCGAGCGTGAGCAGTTTGAGCTTGGCGAGCGGCGTCATGCCCGTCGGTGGCGCGATGTCGGTGCGGCTCGAGTACTTCCCGCCCTTGACCAGGAGGTCCTGGCCGTCCTTGCCCATCCACCACTCGTAGAACAGCGCGGCAGCATGCTGGCGAGTCGACGCCTTGAGAAGGCCGCAGGCGCCGATCTCCGTCGGCACGCCCTCAGCCGGGAACACGTAGTCGGTCGGCTTGCCTTCGAGCTTCGAGCGCCAGGCGATGTTGTCGTTCTGCAGGAAGCCGGCCCCGCGTTCACCACGCTCAAGTACCTGTGTGATCAGCTGCGGCGTCTGCACCCTGAGCGGCTTGCTCGCGGCAAGGCCCTTCACGAGGTCCCAGCCCAGATGCGACGCCAGGGTATAGATGCGCGGGGCGCCGTCGCCGTTGGGGCTCGAGAAGAACACCGTGCGCCCGCTCAAGGCGGTGAGGTCTTTCCAGCTCGCCGGCGGCTTGGCGCCGAACTCCTTGGTGTTGTACTGGATGACCGCTTGCGTCAGGCGATCGGCGGTCCAAGTTGCGTCCACGTCGCGCAGCTCGGCAGCGATGGCCGACTGCGACGCGGATTGGAAGGGCTTGAGTAGCCCTCGCTCCTTCATGAGCAGTATGGCGGCGAGGTCCGACGCATCGACTACGTCGACCTGCAGGCGTCCGGCGTCGGCCTCAGCCAGCACCTTCGACGTCACATCGTTGGAGCCGCCACGGTAGTACTGCACGTCGATGCCGTACTTGTCATTGAACGGCTTGATGACTGCGTCGACGATCTTGGTGTCGAGGCTCGTGTAAAGCATGACCTTACCCTCGGCCTTGGCCTTGGCGAGATCGATCTCCGCCTGGCTCGATGGCCCGGCGCCCTGGCCGAGAGCACGGTGTGGGATGAGAGAAGCGGGGGCAGTTGCGGCAAGGCCCCCAAGCACTCTGCGCCGAGACAACCTTGGCATCGTCTTCTCCTCAACGGTGGCGACAACAGATGACTTCCGGTCGAGCGGCATTTTGTTGCCCGATCGTTGCATCCCACTGCGCGGGCTGACAAGTGCTTCAAGCCCCCGCGATGCAGGATCGTGAGACAAATGTCGGAGGGTCGGCCGATGTCCCCGCGTGGCCCGGTTAGCCGCCGCCGCATAGGATGCCGGTGCGTCGCAACAAGGTCATCTTGCCAGTACCGGCATCGGTCAGGACATTTCCGTCAGTTATCAGGCTGAAGCTGACGTCGGTGCTGCCTGCCTTAAGCGTCGTGAGGTCCTTCTGGCACTGTGGGCCTCACCACCGCACGACCCGCTTATTTAACCCCGTGCGCCCCTACTGATCAGGCTCGGCTTCCTTGTCGTCGTGATTGAGCA
>JBGGME010000268.1:0-29416 GCA_041288195.1 Hyphomicrobiaceae bacterium | reverse complement strand
TGCCAGGCCGAAACGATCACTCGAAAGCGGTTCGGCAGCGATGCAGACTGTTCAAGCTCGACCTTGGCCCCGCCGAGCGACACGTCGCGCACAACACAGGGCGAGGAGGGGCGGCCCCGCGCGCAAGCCATGGCGTGACAGATGGTGTTGCGGCGGCCAAACTGGCGACGTTCGGCACCACGCACAGACGGATGTTTTTGCAACTGGCCCTCCCCCAGAGAGTGAACAGATCTTTACCGTCGCGGGATTGTCCGTTCGTTACCCGAGCAGGCACAAACTTAGGCAAAAGCAATGCTGTTCCCACGCCCGCACCGGGGGCTAACGGTGGTCCGCTTCAGGTCGGATTCAGAAAGGCTCCAGGCAGGAGGTCGCCGACCCCGTTCATCATGAGCACGCGACGGTGAGCGGGATCGGATAAGACTACGCATGGCCGAGACACGACGCATCCCATCCTTCTGCACCCAATGCCGGTCGCGTTGCGGCTGTTTCGCCGTCGTTGCCGACGGCCGCCTGCTCGGCATCGAGCCCATGCCCGAGCACCCTACCGGCGAGAAGCTCTGCCCCAAGGGCCGAGCCGCGCCGGAGTTCGTCTATCACCCGGACCGGGTCACCCGGCCGCTGCGGCGCACGCAGCCGAAAGGCGCCGCCGATCCCGGCTGGGTTGCCATCACCTGGGATGAGGCGCTGGCCGAGATCGCCGGGCACATGGCCCGCATCCGCGACACGCACGGGCCGGAGCAGGTGGCGTTCTCGGTCACCACCCCCAGCGGCAGCCACATCCAGGATTCGATCGCCTGGATCGAGCGCTTCATCCGCGCCTACGGCAGCCCCAACACCATCTACGCGACAGAGATCTGCAACTGGCACAAGGATTTCGCCTCGCGGTTCACGTACGGCACCGATATCGGTACGCCCGACTTCGCCCACACCGATTGCGTGCTGCTGTGGGGCAACAACCCCGCCACCACCTGGCTTGCGCGGGCGACCGAGGTGCAGAAGGCGGTCAAGCGCGGCGCGCGCATGATCGTGGTCGACCCCAGGCCCACCGCCTTCGCCAAGCGCGCGGACCAATGGCTGCAGGTGCGCCCCGGCACCGACCAGGCGCTGGCGCTCGGGCTCGCCAACCTGATGATCGAGCGGGGTTCGTTCGACCGCGATTTTCTTCTGCGCTGGACCAACGCGCCGCTGCTGGTGCGGGATGACACGGGGCGGTTCCTGCGTGAGAGCGATGTCGTCGCCGGCGGGCGCGATGATGTGCTGCATGCCGCAACCGCTGACGGGGCGCTCGCGCGATACGATGCGACGCGGGGTGCGTGGCTGGATGGCGAAGCGGACCTCCAGCTTGCCGCGCGAACGCAGGTGCGTGGCGCCGGGGCGATGCTCGACTCCCGTTCGGCCTTCGACATCTATGCCGCCGCGGCGGCGCAGTTCTCGCCCGAGCGTGTTGCCGCGCTGACGGGGGTGGCCCCGAGCGATCTTGCCAACGCGGCCGCAATCCTCGGCGGCGCTTCGAGCGTGGCCTACTACTGCTGGAACGGCGTCGGGCAGAGCGTGACGGCGACCCAGACCGACCGCGCCATCTCGCTCCTCTACACGCTGACCGGCAGCTACGGCGGCCAGGGCGGCAATGTGCCCGGCGGCGCGGCGTCCTTCGCCGATATCTCCGGCCAGGACCTGCTGTCGCCCGAGCAGCGCGCCAAGGCGCTCGGTCTCGCGGAGCGGCCGCTGGGGCCGGGGCTGCAGGGCTACATCACGGCGCGCGATGCCTACCGCGCCGTCGTGTCCGGCGATCCATACCCCGTGCGCATGCTGGTGTCGTTCGGCACCAACCTGCTTGCATCCCAGCCCGATACCGAGCTTGCACGCCGCGCTCTGGAGCGGCTCGAATTCCACGTCCACGCCGACTTCTTCCTCAATGCCACCGCGCGCTATGCCGACATCGTGCTGCCCGCGGCCACCTCGTGGGAGCGTGAGGGCCTGCGCACGGGCTTCGACGGCAGCCTCGAGGGGCTGCGGCGCGTGCAGCTGCGCCCGGCGGTGATCGCGCCTCTCGGCGAGACGCGCGGGGATACCGACATCGTGCTCGGCCTGGCTAAGCGGCTTGGGCTCGGTGATCGCATGTTCGGCTGCGACGCCGATCGCGGACACGACGCCGTGCTCGCTCCGGCCGGCCTGTCGGTGGTCGATCTGCGCCGCGCGCTCGAAGGCGTGGTGGTCGCCTCGTCGGCTGCGCTCGATGCGCATGCGTCGCCGACGCCGGGCGGCGGCGTGCGCGGCTTTCCCACGCCGACCAAGCGGGTCGAGATCTACTCGGAGCGCCTGCTGCAGCATGGCCATGCGCCGGTGCCGGAGCTGGGTGAGGGCGACGCGACCGCTGGTCCGGCCGACTTCCCGCTGCGGCTCGGTGCCGCCAAGACGGTCGCGTATTGCCATAGCCAGCATCGCAACATCGCCTCGCTGCGCCGCCTGCTGCCCGATCCGCCGCTGGAGATCGCGCCGTCGGATGCCGCCGCACGCGGGATCGGCGAGAGCGACTGGGTGCGCATCAGGACCGCGCGCGGGGAGGCGGTGGCTCGCGCCAAGGTGGTGCCGGGGCTCGCCGCCGGCACCGTGTTCGGCCAGCACGGCTGGTGGGTCGAGGGGACAGACGGCAGCCCCTACGATGCGCGCCATCCGCTCGCCGCCAATCTCAACCGCATCATCGACACCTCGCGCGCCGATCCCGTCAGCGGCTCTATTCCCTTGCGCTGCTCGTGGTGCCAGGTAGAGAGACTGGATCCGGCCGGCGCATAGCCGCGCGCACGACCCGCATCGGCTCGAGACATCGCACAGGAGCAGGAGCGCACATGTCACTCTTCGATCTCAAGGGCCGCGTGGCCCTCGTCACGGGCGGCAACGGCGGCATCGGACTGGGCATGGCGCGGGGGATGGCCGAAGCCGGCGCCGCCATCGCCGTCGCCGGCCGCAATACCGCCAAGTCCGAGGCGGCGGCGGCAGAGCTTGCCAAGCTCGGGGTCAAGACGGCGGTGCTCAACGTCGACGTCGCCAGCGAGGCCTCCTGCCGCAAGATGATCGAGGACGCCGCCAAAGCGCTCGGCCGCATCGACATCCTCGTCAACAACGCCGGCATCAACATCCGCAAGCCCGCCGACCAGATGGCGCTGGCCGAGTGGAAGCAGGTGATCGACGTCAACCTCACCAGCGCCTTCATCTGCTCGCACGCGGTCTACCCGAAGATGAAGGAGGTGGGCGGCGGCAAGATCATCAACATCGGCTCGATGCTGTCGATCTTCGGGGCGCCCTTCGCGCCGGCCTACGGCGCCTCCAAGGGCGGCATCGTGCAGCTCACCAAGTCGCTGGCGACGACCTGGGCCAAGGACAACATCCAGGTCAACGCCGTGCTGCCCGGCTGGATCGACACCGAGCTCACCAAGAAGGCGCGGGCGGAGGTGTCGGGGCTCAACGCGATGGTGCTGATGCGCACGCCCGCCAAGCGCTGGGGCACGCCCGAGGACCACGCCGGCGTCGCCGTGTTCCTGGCGAGCAAGGCCAGCGACTTCGTCACCGGCACGTCGATCCCCGTCGACGGCGGCTATTCCGTGCAGGTGTAGGGGCGGCTCCGCAACTGCGGGCGAGATTCAAAAAGAAACTGCGCCGCTTCAGGGAAGCGGCGCAGCCTCGGCGGAGAAAGCGCAACCGCCCTTCAGAGGCCGGTCGGGACGAACGCCCTCTGCAGCGTCTTCTCCGCAACCTTGCGTCCGATGTCCTGGCCGGCATCGATTTCGAAGCGGTAGTGGATGCCGGCCCAGACGCGGGCTTCGGCCGCCTCCTTGCCGTGCGCCAGCAGGCGATCCCGGTCGCGCGGGAAGATGCCGGCCAGCGCCGTCGCGGCGGCGGTCGAGAGGCACCCGTGCGCGGCGGGATAGCTCGGATGGTTCGGCGCCGGGAACAGCGGCTTCAGGTCCGCATCGTTCTGGGCCGGCCGCACGTACCAGTAGGTGTACTTGGCGTCCCAGCAGGCAATCGCGGCGTCGGCGAAGGCGATGTTGAGGGCCGCAAGCGCGCGCGAGGTCGTCGGCGCGTTGAAAGTCTCGCCGTGCTCCAGCAGCTTCAAGCGCGCAATCTCGTTCCACAACCCGTGCACGCGGGCGCCGCCGAACACCTCCCAATACACCGCGCGGTGGTTGGTCTTGGGCGTGCGCGCGAAGTTCTTGAGCTCGGCGAGAGCGGCCTTGGTCTGCTCGGAGTCGAAAGCAGGAGGCGCGGCCGGGCGCAACTCGTCGACGCGCGCGAGCACCCAGGGCTGCCAGGTGGCGGCCATCGGCGCGATCGGGTTCGTGCCCTTCCAATTGCCGGGTCCCTGCGGCACCTCGCCGGTCCACTTGGCATCGGAGCGGTCGGACTGGCCGCGCGCGATGGCGAGCGCGGCGATGCGCTTGCCGATGGCGCGTCCGGCCTCGACGTCGCTCGGGTACTCCACGCCCGCCAGCAGCCGGGACTGAATGGCCTCCTCTGCCTTGGCCGTGAAGATGCTCGCGCGCGCCGGGAAGATGTAGCCGAGCACGGCTGCCGCGGCCGTCGCCGCAGCCGCGTGATCGGAGGGGAAGGCCGGACCGGTCGGCGCCGGGGCCTGGGCCTTGATGGACGGGTCGGCGGCGAACGGTCGCGGACGCTTCGATGACGCCCGGTGGTGCCAGGCGACCGCCACCGCATCGTCCATGGCGGCATGGATCAGGGCCAGGTGGCGATTGACCATCGGCACGGTGATGAAGCCGTCGAGCATCTCCTCGACCGCAAGCTCGTTCCAGCGATACACGGGGCCTCCGGTCGCCCACCACTGGAAGCGGGCGATGTCCTCGGGCGTGCGCTTGGCCATGATCCGCTTGAGCTCGGTGAGCTCGGCTTTGACATCCGGCGCCGGCGGCGGAACCTCGACCTGGCCGTAGGCGCTGACGAGCCAGCCCTGGGCGCGGGGTGCGGTCGCTTCACGGGCATGGGCCGTCAGTGGGCCGCCGATCGACAGGGCCAGCGCTGTGACGGCGCCGGCCGCGAGCATGATGCTTCTCATGGGTCTACCTCCTGGGGGATTTCAGTGCCTATCCCGGAGGCTTACCCGCGCTTCGCCGCGATATCGTCCTCCGTTCGGTTGAGGCTCGCCTTTTTTCCAGTTGGGTCGAAAAGGCCTGCGCGTGTGACCGGCTTACCCATTACCGCGCCACAGTTTCTCCGCTATGGTCGGCGCAATTTCGGGCCGGGGGGCCAGGCGATGTGAGGGCGCACTGGGGGGCGTAGGCGCATGAACGAGATGAGCCGGCTGGAAGCAGCCGAGACCGAAACGCCGGTCAATCCCTACAGCCTGCTGGAGGCCGTCAATCGGTCGAGCAACAGCGCCAACACGGCCTGGCTCATCTATCTCGCGCTCGTGAGCTACCTGCTGATCACGCTCGCCGGCATCGGCCACAAGGAGCTGCTGCTCAACAGCGACATCACGCTGCCGATCCTGCAGGTGCGGATCGAGCTCACCCGCTTCTTCCTGTTCGCCCCGATCCTGCTGGTGCTGATCCACATGGGGCTGATCGGCCAGCTCGTGCTGCTGGCGCGCAAGACGCTCGAGTTCGCGGCGTCCATCCGCATGCTCGAGAGCACCGACCAGCGCACCCATCCCCTGCGCCTCGAGCTCGACAACTTCTTCTTCGTGCAGGCCATCGCCGGGCCCGAGCGAAGCCGCATCGTCAGCTTCATCCTGAAGGCCATGGGCTGGCTGACGCTCGTTGTCATGCCGGTGCTGCTGCTGCTCTACATTCAGCTCGTCTTCCTGCCCTACCACGACGTCGCCGTCACCTGGGTGCAACGGATCGTGCTGCTGGCCGACGTGGCGCTGCTGGTGTTCGTGGGCGTGTTCCTGTGGCGGCTGGAGACCTCCTTTTTCCGCGCGTTCTGGAGAGCGGGTGTGCACCACCCCCTGAGCCTGACGGCAACGGGGCTGCTGCTCGCCGCCGTCGCCGCCTTCTCGCTGTTCGTCGCCACCATTCCGGGCGAGGGCCTCGACGCGGCGGCGCGCCAGGCCAACGGGCGGGCGGCCGGCCAGCTCCTGGGCTATGCGGTGCCCGGCTTCGGCGTGTCGCCCGAGGGCATGCTGCTCGGCATCTTTCCCCGCAACCTCAACGTCACCGACGTCGACCTCGTGGTCGACAAGGACGCAACGCCGGGCGAGCCCTCGCTCAATCTGCGCGGGCGCGACCTGCGCAATGCCAAGCTCGACCGCACCGACCTGCACCAGGCCGACCTGACGGGGGCGGACCTCGACGGCGCGAGCCTTGTCGGCAGCGATCTGCGCGGGGCGTGGATGGGGTGCGCCGATCTCAACCAGCTCCTGCTCACCGACAGCCGCAGCGCCGCGCGCTGCGTCAGCGCGCGGGGTGCCAACCTCTCCAAGGCCCGGCTGTCCGGGGCCAGGATGGCCGGCATAGACCTGCGCGGAGCCAGGCTCGAGGCGGCGCAGCTCGATGGCGCCCAGCTCTCCCTGGCGCTGATGGGCGGCGCCAACCTCGCCGGAGCCAGGCTCGACCTCGCCGATCTCACGGGCGCCTCCCTGCATGGCGCAAATCTGCTGCTGGCCTCCCTGCAGGGCGCCGAGCTCGCAGGGGCGAAGGCGCCGATGGCGGACTTCACCAGCGCCAGCCTGCAGGGCGCCAACCTGTCGCTCGTCGGGCTCGAGGGCGCGGTGCTGCGCGATGGCGAGCTCGATGGCGCCAGCCTGCGCATGGCCGGCCTGTTCGGCGCGGACCTGACCGGCGCGCGGCTGCAGGGCAGCGATCTCACGGGGGCGCACGTGTGGCGCACGCGGCCGCCGGGCGGGGAGGGCTCGGCTTTCGCCGACATGGCCCTGATCGCGCTGCGTCCCGCGAGCGAGGAGGAGCTGGCCAATCTCGGCGCATCGGTCGCCTTCGTGGAGGACGGCCCGATCAGGCAGCGCTTGGCCGATACCCTGGCGGGGCTCGGCGATGCCGGCCAGAACGCGGGCTGGGCCACCTCGACAGAGCATCAGCTGTGGCAGGGCTACGCCAAGTCCGCCGCCGACATGGTGATCGCCGACGGCTATCGCGCGCGCCTGACCGAGAGCCTCACGCGCCTGATGTGTCGGCCGCGATATGCGGGCGGTGCGGTTGCCGCGGGTGTCGCCCGGCGGGCGATGGCCGACGGCTTCAAGGGGGACATGCCCGCCATCTACGACAGGCTGCGCGCGCCCGACTGTGCGGCATCATCGGCCGTCGGGGCGCGCCTGCTGCGCGATCTCGCCACCGCCGCCGACGCCGCGCGCGGGCAGTAGTTGCCCGCGAGGCTCACGAGGCGCGCGCGCGCACCGTGCGGTGCCGCACTCGCTGGCGCATGGTGGTTGCGGGGTTGGCCTTGCTGACGGTGTGCTTGGCGTCCTTCACGGGGGGCTGGAACTCGACGAGGACCTGCAAAGTCGTGCGCGACCGCATGTGCACGATCCTGTAGCCCTTGGCCTTCAGCTGCGCGAGCAGCTCCGGCACCGCGCGCATGGTGGAGGCGTGGATGTCGTGCATGAGCACGATGCCGCGGCCGCGCCGCTCGAGCCCCGACATGACGCGGTGGACGATGCTGCGGGCGTCGCGGGTGCGCCAGTCGAAGGAGTCGATGTCGATGGCGAACTGGCCGATGTTGCGGGACTTGAGGTAGGTGACGATGGAGTCGCGATCGCTGAGGAAGGGGTAGCGGAAGAACGGGGCGATGGGCTTGCCGGCCGCCTTCTCAGCCGCCGTGAACGTGCTCTCGATCTGGGCCTGGGCCTTGTCGTCGGGGAGGCGCCGGAGGTTGGGATGCGTCCAGGTGTGGGTGCCCAGCGTGTGGCCCTGGTCGGCCATCTCCTTCACGATGCCCGGGTGCTCGGCCACCATCTCGCCGACCACGAAGAACGTGGCCTTGGTGCACTGGGCGGCAAGCGCGGCAAGGATCGGGCGCGTGTAGCGGGGGTGGGGGCCGTCGTCGAAGGTGAGCACGACCTCGCCGGGGGCGAGAAAATCGGGGTCGCCGTGCGGCATCCCGAACCAGGGGCCTCCCGTCGTGTCGACCTCGGCAACCCGGGCGACGCCCAAGGTGTTGGGCGCGCACGTCTCCTGGGCGTTGGGCCGCGAAACACCTGTGACCAACGTGCAAGCCACGCACAGCGACGCGAGCATGATCCGCATGTCGGTCCCTCTGTATGAGTCCCCTGTGCAGTCTAGGCCCCGGTTGCGCAGCACGGCAACGATGACGGTCGGCGCGCCCGGCAATCTCCAGGGAATCTCTGGCAATCTCGGTCGGGCATGGACATGGCGCCGCCCGCGTGCTAGAACAAACACCGAACATAGGCGACGCTCGAGCTTTACCGAGCAAAAGCGTGGACAAGCAACTCGAGGCCCGAGCCTTGGCCGCGGCCGGCAGCTAACGTCGCCGCCTGAGATTCGCGAGCCGCTGGAGCGGCGATACCCGAAAGGAGACCCCCATGGCCGGTTCCGTCAACAAGGTGATCCTGGTCGGCAACCTGGGCAAGGACCCGGAGATCCGCCGCACGCAGGATGGCCGTCCCATCGCCAACCTGCGCGTCGCCACCACCGAGACCTGGCGCGACAAGACCAGTGGGGAGCGCCGCGAGAAGACCGAATGGCACTCGGTCGTGATCTTCAACGAAGGGTTGTGCCGGGTGGCCGAGCAGTACCTGAAGAAGGGCGCCAAGGTCTACATCGAGGGCGCGCTGCAGACGCGCAAATGGCAGGGCCAGGACGGCCAGGACCGCTACTCCACAGAGGTGGTGCTGCAGGGCTTCAACAGCGTGCTGACCATGCTCGACGCGCGCGGCGGTGCAGCGGCAGGCGCCCAGGCGGGCATGCACGAGGACGACCAGGCGGGCTATGGCGCCCCCCCGGCCAACGGCACGGCCAAGCGCGCTGGCGGTGGCGGCAAGGGTTTCGACAAGCCGGTCGACGACGAGATCCCCTTCTGAGGGGTGCTTGCGGCGCGCATCGGCGGGTTCTATGTTAATTGTATTAACATAGGAGCTTCGCCATGAACCTCGCGCCGCTGACGCATGCGCCGGTTGCCATTCAACTCCATGCCTACGCGGCGATGGCGGCGTTCGTGCTCGGCGTGGTGCAACTCGCCGGCGTGAAGGGGACCAGCCGCCACCGCGCGCTCGGCTATGCGTGGGTGGCGCTGATGCTCGTCGTCGCCATCAGCGCCTTCTGGATCCACGAGATCCGGCTCTGGGGCCCCTGGAGCCCGATCCACCTGCTCGCCATCTTCACGCTGATCATGCTGCCGTTCGGCATCACGCGCGCCCGCGCGCACAATGTGCGCGGCCACAAGCTCACAATGCTCGGGATTTTTTTCGGCGCGCTGGTGATCGCCGGGCTCTTCACGTTCTTTCCCGGCCGGATCATGTACAAGGTGGTGTTCGGCGGCTGAAGTCTCCGACGCGCACGCCTCCCGAGCGTCCCCCTGGCACACGCCTTGCTGCCTCGTTGCGGCCCTGCCACCGTTCCCGCACGAGACCCCGCACATGCGCGCCAAATTGAGACAGCTTGCCCTCAACATCGCCCTGTTGTCGGTCTCCGTCCTCGCCACGTTCGCCTTCTTCGAGCTGGTGGTGTTCGGAATGATCCTGAAGCCCGACGACGTGCTTCCCAACGTCTCCATTGACGGCGTGGTGCGCTATCAGCCCAGCACGCGTGCCACCTTCCGCCACCCCGACGGCACGCAGTCCCTCGTCACGACCAACGCGCAGGGCTGGAACTCCACCAAGCCCTCCTACGTGCGTGCCAAGACGCCGGGGGTCTTGCGCGTCGCCGTGGTCGGCGATTCCTACGTGCACGGCAGCTTCGTCAATCCCGACCAGGGCTTTCCCGAGGTGATCGAGCGCGAGCTCAACGCGGCAGGCGTGCGCGCCGAGGTGCTGCGCTTCGGCATGGACGGGGCGCCGCTCAGCCAATACCTGCACATGCTGCGCCGCGAGGTGCGCCAGTACCAGCCCGACGTCGTGGTCGTGCAGCTCATTCACAACGATTTCGACGAGACCTACCGCTTTCTTAGGACCCGCTATGCCTCGAGCTTCCTCAAGATCGGCGTGAGCGAGGCTGGCCGTCCCGTGGAGATCGCGCCGGTCGACTTCATGGGCGGCGGCAGCGACGTGCTGCGCAACTCCAACACGTTCCGCTACCTCTACTACAAGACGGGCGCCTACCTGCAACTCAAGAACCTGGTGAGCCGCCTGTGGTGGGGGGGCGACGAGGAGTTCAAGCCGGAGTTCATCTCCTCCGCTGTCGACATCCGCAGGATCGCCGACCACGCCAAGAACCGGTTCTTCGCCCGCTACGTGCTCGGCGAGATGAAGGCGCTGGCGCGCGAGGACGGCTTCAGGCTCGTCTTCGCCATGGATGGCGTGCGCGAGGCCGTCTACTCCGGCAAGCCGCCCGAGAGCTACGAGGTGCACAAGCTCAACGTCATCGCGCGGGATCTGACGGCAGAGCTCGACCTGCCGTTCCTCGACCTGCAGACGACCTTCGCCGACACCTACCGTCGCGACGGCCGCCGTTTCGAGTTTCCCTTCGACTGGCACTGGAATGCGCTCGGCAACGAGCTGGCGGGCAAGGCGATCACAAAGGAACTGCTGAGCGATCGACGCCTGCTTGGCGCGCGTCCCGCCGCCAGCACCGCCGCACCCGTGCCCGCGGGCAAGAGCTGACCCCGATTGCGTGCGTCAGGCCTTGCGCGTGCTCCCCCGCATCCATCCGCCGAAGATGCGCCCGTCGATGACGAGGAACGCCGAGGCGATGACGAGCGCGCCGGCGATCTGATTGGCCGCAAGCCGCTCGCCGAGCACGAGCGCACCAAGCGCCGTCGCCGAGACGGGGATCAGCAGCGTCACCAGCATGACGTTGCTCGGGCCCGCCGCCGCCGAGATGCGGAAGAAGACGATGTAGGCGAGCGCGGTCGAGAGCGCTGCCAGCCCCAGCACGGCCGAAGCCGCCGGCAGGCCTGGCATGCCGAGCTCCCAGAAGCGATCGACCGCGGCGGCAACCGGGAGCAGCAGCAGCGTCGAGCACAGCAGCTGCGACAGCGCCGACACCATCGGCGGGGTGTCCCGCAGCCGCCGCATCCAGAGCGCGGAGAGGCCATAGGAGAAGGCCGCGCCGAGCACGCACAGCATGCCCAGCGTGCTGCCGGCATTGGCGGAGAGCACGGCGGGTCCCATCAGGATGGCGACGCCCAGGATGCCGAGCAGCACGCCGCCGAGCTTGGCGGCGGTGAGCGCCTCGCCGGCGAACAGGCGGGCGAGGATCAGCGCGAACAGCGGCGTCGTGGCGTTGAGCACCGAGGCCAGCGCGCTGGCGATGCGGGTCTGGCCGTAGAAGATGAGGCTGAAGGGGATGAGATTGTTGAGGATCGCCAGCACGGCGTAGGAGCGCCAGGCGACGAGGCCTTTTGGCAGCGTGTGGCCGAGCGCGCGCACGATCGCCAGCAGGATCAGCGCAGCGATCGAAACGCGCGCCAGCACCAGCGTCAACGGCGGGATGTCGCGCACGGCGACGGCGGCAAAGAAAAAGCTCGCGCCCCACAGGAGCGAGAGGAACACGAGCAGGAGCCAGTCGCGGGTGCGCATGGGTGGGCCGGGATAGTGGAGGCGGCTTGATAGGGGCAGCGATGTGCTGGGTCCACCCGTTTCCTGCGACGGCCGTCACTCCCGCCGGCGCGCAGCGCGTCACGCGATCGCCCCTCTCCCCTCGGGGGAGAGGACGTGAGGCCATGACTTACGGTCGCGCATTCGGGCCGATGCACTTGCATCAAGCGTAGTGGCGCGATCGTAAGTCATTCGGCCGAACTGGTGAGGGGCTACTTCCTCCACGAGAAGGCCCCCTCATCCGCCCTTCGGGCACCTTCTCCCCAAGGGGAGAAGGGACGCCCGCGAAAGTCTGCGTTAGCGGCTGCGCGCCTCGCGGATGGTGAGGATCTGCACGCGCTCGGGCAGCTCGATCAGCAGCTTGCGATCGCGGTCGAGGTGATGGGCGTGATAGGGGTCGCCGCCCCGTCCGCTCATCATGGCCTCGATGCTCTCCCAAGTGGAGATGGTCATGAACTCCGTCTCCGTCTCGCGGTCGTCGCGCAGCATCTGCACCTCGATCGCACCCCTGGCGAGCAGGGGATCGATGCCGGTCTGGAGCCAGTAGCGCTCGTAGATATCGGCGTTGTCGCGGGTGGTGCGGCCGCGCCAGATGCGGGCGAAGCGGGCCTTGCGCGTCGTGCCGCTCATGATGGACTCCTCATGAACATGTGTCGGCGACCGATTGCCCGATCAGGTCCGCACCGGCAACAGCCGCAGGCAGCGATCGAGCGCGGGCAAGAACTCGCCGAAGTGATCGATAACCTCCGCGACCCCCATCTCCGGGGCAAGCTCGCGCACCGGGCGCGGCGTGTAGCCGAAGGTGACGCCGATCGCCGGCACGCTCGCCGCCAGCGCGGTGGCGAAGTCGGTGGCGCTGTCGCCGACCATGACCGCGCGCTCGCGCCGGCCGCCCGCCATCTCGATCGTGCCCGTGAGGTGGCCCGCATCGGGCTTGCAGACGGCGAACGTGTCGCGTCCCGCGACGGCGCCGAAACGCGCTGCGAGACCGAGCGCGCCGAGCAGCTCCCTGGAAAGGCCCTCGTACTTGTTGGTGCACACCGCCAGCCGCGCGCCGCCGGCGGCGAGCCGGTCGAGCAGCTCCGGCACGCCAGCATAGGGGCGGCTGCCGACGGCGATGTTGGCGGCGTAGAAGGCGAGGAAGGCCTCGTGCAGCCGCGCGGCCTCGTCCTCGGCGACGCCGCGGCCGCGAAACTTGAGGCCGGCCTCGATCATCGCCTTGGAGCCGTGGCCGATGAAGGGATGCAGCTCCGCCACCGTCACCGGCGCCAGGCCGACGAGCCCCAGCGCATGGTTGGTGGCGGCGGTCAGGTCCGGCGCCGTATCGACGATGGTGCCGTCGAGGTCGAAGACGATGGTGGTGTCGCTGAGGTCGAGGGGCATGGGCTCGTCGATTCTGCGGAACGGGCGCAAGCTATTCGTGTTTGACGTGCGCCGGAAGGGGTCTGGCCCCGGGAGGGCGACGATGGAGGGTTTGATCCCATCGCCGGCCTCATTCCATGGTCTTGCCTGCGAAAGCCGGCGGGCCTAGACAAATCCGACAGAGTTCCATCGCCCGCCCAGGGCCCCAACTTGTGGAGGCGTTCATGGACAAGCCCACCATCACCCTCGCCAGGAACAAGTGCTACGTCGACGGCCAGTGGATCGGCGAGCCCAAGCTGCCCGTCACCAACAAGGCGACCGGCGACATCATGGCGCGCGTGCCCGACTTCGGCGAGGCCGAGACGCGTGCCGCCGTCGAGGCCGCCAACCGCGCGCTGCCGGCCTGGTCGAAGATGCTGGCAAAAGAGCGCTCCAAGCTGGTGCGCCGCTGGTTCGACCTGATGATCGAGTACGCCGACGAGCTGGCGCTGCTGCTCACCAACGAGCAGGGCAAGCCGCTGGCCGAGGCCAAGGGCGAGATCGTCTACGCCGCGGGGTTCGTCGAGTTCTTCGCCGAGGAGGCCAAGCGCGTCTACGGCGAGACCATCCCGACCTTCAAGGCGGACGCGCGCATCGTCGTCATCCGCCAGCCCGTCGGCGTGGTGGCGGCCATCACGCCGTGGAACTTTCCCGCCGCCATGATCACGCGCAAGGTGGCCCCGGCGCTGGCGGTCGGCTGCACGGTCGTATGCAAGCCCGCCTCCGAGACGCCGCTGACCGCGCTGGCGCTGGCCGTGCTGGCCGAGCGCGCCGGCATCCCCAAGGGCGTGTTCAACGTCATCACCGGCAAGGCGAGCGCGATCGGCAAGGAGCTGACGTCGAACCCCGACGTGCGCATGCTCACCTTCACGGGCTCCACCGAGGTCGGCGCCAAGCTGATGGCGCAGTGCGCGCCGACGGTGAAGAAGCTCGGTATGGAGCTTGGCGGCAACGCCCCCTTCATCGTGTTCGACGATGCCGACCTCGACAAGGCCGTGGCCGGCGCCATGGCCTCCAAGTACCGCAACGCCGGGCAGACCTGCGTGTGCGCCAACCGCATCTACGTGCAGGAGGGCGTCTACGACAAATTCGCGGAGAAATTGGCCGCCGAGGTGAGGAAGATGAAGGTCGGGGCGGGCACCGAGGAGGGCGTCACGACGGGGCCGCTGATCAACAAGGCGGCCATCGAGAAGGTCGAGGAGCACGTCGCGGATGCCCTCAAGCACGGGGCCAAGGTGGTTCTGGGGGGCAAGCGCCACCCCCGAGGCGGCAACTTCTACGAGCCCACTATCCTCGCCAACGTGACGCAAGCGATGATGGTGGCGCGCGAGGAGACGTTCGGGCCGGTCGCCCCGCTCTTCAAGTTCAGGACCGAGGCCGAGGTCATCGCCATGGCCAACGACACCCCGTTCGGGCTCGCCGCCTACTTCTATGCCCGCGACGTCGGCCGGGTGTGGCGCGTCGCCGAGGCGCTGGAGTGCGGCATCATCGGCATCAACGAGGGCATCATCTCCAACGAGGTCGCTCCCTTCGGCGGCTATAAGCAGTCGGGCCTGGGCCGCGAGGGCTCCCACCACGGCATCGAGGAGTTCCTCGAGATCAAGTACATGCTGATGGGCGGCCTGTGAGCGCCGACTTGTGGAAGCAGCAGGCGGCCGAGCGCGCGCTCGACTATGTCCGCGACGGCATGCGGCTCGGGCTCGGCACCGGCTCGACGGCGGTGAAGTTCGTCGACCTGGTGGGCGCGCGCGTCAAAGCCGGACTGAAGGTGCTGTGCGTGCCGACCTCCGAGGCGACGCGCGTGCAGGCCGAGCGGCTCGGCATACCGCTGACCACGCTGGATGAGACGCCGGCTCTCGATCTCACCGTGGACGGCGCCGATGAGCTCGACGACAAGCTGCGGCTCATCAAGGGCGGCGGCGGCGCGCTGCTGCGCGAGAAGATCGTGGCGGCTGCCTCCAAGCGCATGATCGTGATCGCCGATGCCTCCAAGCGGGTGGCGACGCTCGGCAAGTTTCCGCTCCCGGTGGAGGTGGTGCGCTTCGGCCTTGCCGCCACGCGCCGCATGGTCGAGAGCGTCGCAGCCGAGGCGGGATGCAAGGGCGAGATCAGATTGCGTCTCGCCAAGGACGGGCAGCCATTCACGACCGATGGCGGCAACCACATCCTCGACTGCCTGTTCGGGAGGATCGGCGAGCCCGAGAAGCTGGACGCGGCACTGAAGCGTGTGCCGGGCGTGGTGGAGAACGGCCTGTTCCTCGGCATGGCCGATCTCGCGATCGTCGCGGGACCCGACGGCGTCGTCGAGATCGCGCGCGATCCCGCCGCAAAGGGCCGATAGGCCTTCGCACCTCGCAGACCCGGCAGAAGGATCGAATATGCTCCAGCGCGCGCTACTCATTGCCGCCTTCGTCGCGGCGTTGCTCTCGGCCCCGGCGTCGCTGCGTGCGCAGTTGCCCGATCCGGCTCGCCTCGCGGCGGCGCGCGAGCTGATGGAGGTGGCCGGCGTCGCCAAGCAGTTTAACGAGGTGATGCCGGTGCTGGCACAGCGCCTGGGCGAGGCGTTCGTGGCGGTGGCTCCCGACAAGGCCGACGAGATCCGCGAGGTGTTCAAGCAGGTCGCTGTCAAGTTCGTCGATCGCAAGGGCGAGCTGATCGATCAGATCGCCGCGCTCTACGCCGAGAAGCTCTCGGCCGAGGACATGACCGCGATCGTGGCTTTCTACAAATCGCCGGTCGGCGCCAGGTTCATAGCCATCCAGCCGGAGATGTCGCGCCAGGCGATGACGCTCGGCCAGCGCTGGGGCTCGGCGATCGGCCGCGAGATCGAGGCCGAGGCGCGGCGCGAGCTGAAAAAGCGCGGCATCGAGTTGTGAGGCGGGTGCAGCCGGCAAGAAAAGGTCTGTGGCCGGCCCCGCAACTGCAGTAGAATGCCTCGTTTCGGCTCGGGGGGCTCTCAGAGGAGTACCGCCCATGGCTACGTATATCGTGCTCGCGAATTTCACCGATCAGGGCGTCAAGAACGTCAAGGACACGACCAAGCGGGCTGACGCCTTCAAGGAGCTGGCCAAGTCGAAGGGAGCCAGCGTCAAGGACATCTACTGGACGCTCGGCCGCTACGACATCGTGGCGACCGTGGATGCGCCCGACGACACGGTCATCACCGCGCTCGGCCTGACGCTCGCCCAGGCCGGCAACATTCGCACGCAGACGCTGCGGGCGTTCTCGTCGGCCGATATGGGCGCGATCCTGGGCAAGGTTGGCTAGGGCCCAGCGACGCGTGCGTGCGGCGAACCCGCGGGCTTGGTCCCGCGATCGAGCCGCACGACGACTAGCGCATAGAGCCGCGCCGATGTGTGCGGCGCGAAGAGCTGCGGCGTCGCGTGGCGCCGCAGCCTGGGGTACAACGCGGCCTGGGACAAAGCCAAGGGCTGCCTACCGAAGCAATCGAGAATCGCCCATCTAACGGCGCCCCGCGTGGCGAGGCGTGAAGCACGAGAGGTGAGCATGGACAGGATCAACGCGCGCATCGCCTCCGAGCTCGGCGTGCAGGTCGGGCAGGTGACGGCGGCCGTCGACCTCCTTGGCGAGGGCGCGACGGTCCCGTTCATCGCCCGCTACCGCAAGGAGAAGACGGGCGGCCTCGATGACACGCAGCTGAGAAAGCTCGAGGAGCGGCTGAGCTACCTGCGTGAGCTCGAGGACCGGCGCGCCACCGTGCTGAAAAGCATCGAGGAGCAGGGCAAGCTGACGCCGGAGCTGGCGCGGTCGATCAGCGGCGCGGAGACCAAGGTCGAGCTCGAGGACCTCTACGCCCCCTACCGGCCCAAGCGTCGCACCAAGGCGCAGATGGCGCGCGAGGCGGGCCTCGAGCCGCTGAGCGAGACGCTACTGAAGAATCCGGCACTCGATCCAGCGGCCGAGGCCGCCAAGTACGTTGCCGCCGACAAAGGCGTGGCCGATGCCAAGGCCGCCCTCGACGGCGCCCGCCACATCCTGATCGAGCGCATCGCTGAGGCGCCAACCGTGGTCGGGACCTTGCGCGAGTGGGAATGGGGCGAGGGCGTGCTCACCTCCAAGATCCAGAAGGGCAAGCAGCAGGAGGGCGCCAAGTTCTCCGACTACTTCGACTTCGGCCAGCGCATCCAGGACATGCCCTCGCACCGGGCGCTTGCCATGCTGCGCGGCCGCAACGAGGGTGTGCTCTCGCTCGACCTCGACGTCGCGCACGAGGAGGGCAAGCCGCATCCGGCCGAGCTCAAGATACGCTCGGCCTTCAACATCGCCGAGCGCGGGCGGCCGGCGGACGGCTGGCTTGCCGAGACCGTGCGTCTCGCCTGGAAGGCGCGGCTCGCACCCTCGCTCGAGAACGACCTGCTGGCCCGCCTCAAGGAGCGCGCCGACGCCGAGGCGACGGCCGTGTTCTCGCAGAACCTGAAGGACCTCCTGCTCGCGGCGCCGGCCGGCCCGCGCGTCACTATGGGGCTCGATCCGGGCCTGCGCACAGGCGTCAAGGTCGCTATCGTCGACGCTACCGGCAAGCTGGTCGAGACCGCCACCATCTACCCGCACGAGCCCAGGCGCGACTGGGTGGGCGCACTCACAACGCTTGCTTCCTTGTGCGCAAAGCACAAGGTCGATCTCGTCAGCGTCGGCAACGGCACGGGCAGCCGCGAGACCGACAAGCTCGTCGCCGAGCTGATCGCCAAGATGCCCCAGCTCGAGCTCACCAAGGTGATGGTGTCGGAGGCGGGCGCCTCCGTCTATTCGGCTTCCGAGCTCGCCGCCAACGAGTTCCCCAACCTCGACGTCAGCTTGCGCGGCGCCGTCTCCATCGCGCGGCGGCTGCAGGACCCGCTGGCCGAACTCGTCAAGATCGAGCCCAAGGCGATCGGCGTCGGCCAGTATCAGCACGACGTCGACCAGGCCGGGCTCGCCCGCTCGCTCGATGCGGTGGTGGAGGACTGCGTCAATCGCGTCGGCGTCGACGTCAACACGGCCTCGGCGCCGCTGCTGGCGCGGGTGTCGGGGCTCGGGCAGACGCTTGCCGCCAACATCGTCGCCTATCGCGATGAGAACGGTGCCTTCAAGACGCGCACGGCCCTCAAGAAGGTGCCGCGTCTTGGTCCCAAGGCGTTCGAGCAGGCTGCCGGGTTTCTGCGCATCATGAACGGCAAGAACCCGCTCGATGCCTCCGCCGTGCACCCCGAGGCGTATCCGATCGTGGAGCGCATCGCGGAGACGACGCAGCGGCAGCTCAAGGCGCTGATCGGCGATGCGGCGTTCCTGAAGACGCTCAAACCCGCAGCGTTCGCCGACGCCACCTTCGGCATCCCGACCGTGACCGACATCATCGCCGAGCTCGAGAAGCCCGGCCGCGACCCGCGGCCCGAGTTCAAGACGGCGACCTTCAAGGAGGGGATCGAGAAGATCTCCGACCTGAAGGCCGGCATGCAGCTCGAAGGCGTCGTCACCAACGTCACGGCGTTCGGAGCCTTCGTCGACGTCGGCGTGCACCAGGACGGGCTCGTGCACATCTCCGAGCTGTCGGACAAGTTCGTCAAGGACCCGCGCGAGGTCGTCAAGGCCGGCGACATCGTTAAGGTGCGCGTCAAGGACGTGGACGTCGCCCGCAAGCGCATCGCGCTCACCCTGAAGTCGGGCGCCATCGACCGTGGCGCCGGCCCGCGACAGTCGAGCACGCCTCCTCCGCAGCGGGGCTCCGCACCGCGCCCGCGCCAGTCACCGCAGGCGCCGGCCGAGAGCGCCTTCGCCGCCGCATTGCGCCGCGCCCAGGAGAGCAAGTAGCATCATCCCGTGCAGGCGCTGCGCCGGCGGCGCGGCGCCGGAATGATGACGCCAATTGCGAGAGGGTGCCGCTGCCTACTCTTCCTTCGCCTTGTCGATTTCGACGATGCGGCGGTCGAGGTAGGTGCCGACCACGTCCATCAGGTCCTCCATGCGGTCCTGGAAGAAGTGGTTGGCCTCGGGCACCACGGCGTGCTCGATCTTGACGCCCTTCTGCACCTTGGTCTTTGCCGCCAGCTCGGCGACCGAGGCGGTGGGGACGACGCGGTCCTTGTCGCCGTTGACCATCAGCCCCGACGAGGGGCAAGGCGCGAGGAACGAATAGTCGTAGAGGTTGGCGGGCGGGGCGACGCAGATGAAGCCGTCGATCTCGGGCCGGCGCATGAGCAGCTGCATGGCGATCCAGGTGCCGAACGATACGCCGGCGATCCAGCAGGAGCGCGAGTCCGGGTTCTGCAGCTGCAGCCAGTCGAGCGCGGAGGCGGCATCCGCCAGTTCGCCCGGGCCGTTGTCGAAGTAGCCCTGGCTCCGGCCCACGCCGCGGAAGTTGAACCGCAGCACCGAGAAACCGCGTTCAACGAACAGATAGTAGAGGTGGTAGACCACCTGATTGTTCATCGTGCCGCCGAACTGGGGGTGCGGATGCAGGATGATGGCGACCGGGCTGTTGGCGCGGGCTTCGTGATGGTAGCGGGCCTCGAGGCGCCCGGCGGGCCCGTTGACGATGAGCTCTGGCATGCTCGCGTGCGCTCTCAGCTGATGGGTTGGAGGGAAATGCCCGCGCGGGGCGGGCTGAGCTTGGCCTGATGCCGCCCACAGGGCCGCAGATCGGGCATTTGCAGGCAGCAAATATACTTGACTTGCGCGCTCGGAATTTCCATATATCCTGCTAACTTTAGAACAGTTCGAAAGAGCGCGCGCTCTGTGCCGTTCCGATCTGTTCGCAGGCTCGTGCCTCGCAGCATCTGAGGCTGTCACATAGCACGGGCAGGGGTGGCGATTGCAAGTGCGGCGTGGAGCTGGGCCGGCCGCACCTCGATAGGAGCCAGGGACGTGGAGCTGAACACCCGAGGCAGGTACGCGGTCATGGCCATGACCGATCTTGCCAAGTACGGCGCCGAGGGCGCACTGCCGCTGCCGGCCATCGCCGAGCGTCAGAAAATTTCGCTTGCCTACCTCGAGCAGCTGTTCCTGAAGCTGCGCCGGGCCGGTCTGGTCGAGAGCGCCCGCGGGCGCTCGGGCGGCTACCGCCTGGGCCGGCCGGCGGCCTCCATCACCGTGGCCGAGGTCATGATGGCGGTCGAGGAGGACATGCGCATGACGCGCTGCAGCGGGGAGGCCGACAAGCCCTGCATGCAGGGCGAGCGCTGCCTGACGCACGGCTTGTGGGACGCCTTGAGCGACCAGATTGCTGCCTTCCTGGAAAGCGTGACCCTGCAGGAGGTGCTCGACGGCATCCCCGCCCAGAAGCTCGCCATTCGCTCCGGCGCCCTGCCGTTCTGGGCTCACACGACCGGTCAGACCACACAATCGGGCGGAGAATGAGCGGCCGATGAGCAGGGCGCGCACATATCTCGACTGGAACGCCACCGCTCCGCTGCGGCGGGAGGCGCGTGCGGCCGTCATCGCGGCGCTCGATGTTGTCGGCAATGCCTCCTCACCCCACGCCGAGGGCCGGCGCGCCAGGGGCCTCATCGAGGATGCGCGCGAGCGCGTAGCGGTGCTCGTCAATGCCAAGCCCGCCGAGGTCGTTTTCACCAGCGGCGGCACGGAAGCCAACAATGCCGCGCTTGCCGCTAAATGGGAGGCGATCCTACTCAGCGGCATCGAGCACGACTCGGTGCTGGCACCGGCCAAGGGGTCCGGCGCCCGGGTCGTGGAGCTGGCTGTCTCGAAGGACGGCGTCGTCGATACAGGATCGATCGCGCGGCATCTGCCCGACAAGGGCGTGCGCACGCTCGTTGCCCTGCAGCTCGCCAACAACGAAACCGGCGCCGTGCAGCCTGTGGCCGACGCGGTGCGCCTTGCGCGCGAACGCGGCGTCGCCGTTCACACCGATGCCGTGCAGGCAGCGGGCCGCATCACCATCGATTTCCGCACGCTCGGCGTCGACTACCTGACGCTGTCGGCCCACAAGCTCGGCGGGCCAAAGGGCGTGGGCGCTCTCGTCATCCGCGACGGGGTCAGCCTGCCCGCGTTGATCTCGGGCGGCGGCCAGGAGCGGCGTCGCCGCGCCGGCACCGAGAACGTGGCGGCCATCGCCGGGTTCGGCGCGGCGGCCCAGGCGGTGCGCGAGGACCTCGCGCAGATGGACCGGGTGCGAGCCCTGCGCGACCGGCTCGAGACGCAGGTGCGCGAGATCACTCCCGAGGCCGTCGTCGTGGCGGCGGACGCCGAGCGGCTCCCCAACACGACGAGCCTCGCGTTGCCAGGCAGCAGCGCCGAGACGCTCGTCATCGCCCTCGACCTCAAGGGCATCGCGGTTAGCGCCGGCGCCGCTTGCTCGTCGGGCAAGGTCGGTGCCAGCCGCGTGCTGGCGGCGATGGGGCTTGGCCCCGAGGTTGCCCGCTCCGCCATCCGCATCAGCCTGGGCCACGCCAGCACGGAGCGCGATGTGGCCGCATTCCTCGATGCCTGGGGCCGCATCGCCGCGGGACGGCGCGAGCGCGCGGTCGCGTGACGCTAGAGACGAAGTAGGAAGGACAGTACGCAGATGCCAGCAGTCCAGCAGACGATCGATCAGGTCCGCAAGATCGACGTCGACCAGTACAAATACGGCTTCGAGACCAAGATCGAGACCGTGAAGGCGCCGAAGGGCCTCAACGAGGGCATCGTGCGCTTCATCTCGGAGAAGAAGGGCGAGCCGGCCTGGATGCTGGAATGGCGGCTCGAGGCGTTCCGGCGCTGGCAGACCATGACGGAGCCGACCTGGGCCAACGTCCATTACCCCAGGATCGATTTCCAGAACCTATACTACTACGCAGCGCCGAAATCGACCGAGGGGCCCAAGAGCCTCGCCGACGTCGACCCGGAGCTGCTGCGCACCTACGAGAAGCTCGGCATCCCGCTCAGGGAGCGCGAGATCCTCGCGGGCGTGAAGGGCGCCGCCGTGCCGAACGGCTCGCGGGTGGCCGTCGATGCCGTGTTCGACTCCGTCTCCGTCGTCACCACCTTCAAGGAGGAGCTGGCCAAGGCCGGCGTGATCTTCTGCGCGATCTCGGAGGCGGTCCGCAACCACCCCGAGCTGGTCAAGAAGTATCTGGGGTCGGTGGTGCCGCAATCCGACAACTTCTACGCCTCGCTCAACGCGGCGGTGTTCTCCGACGGCTCGTTCGTCTACGTGCCGGAGGGCGTGCGCTGCCCGATGGAGCTCTCCACCTACTTCCGCATCAACGAGAAGCAGACCGGCCAGTTCGAGCGCACCCTCATCATCGCCGACAAGGGGTCCTACGTCTCCTACCTCGAGGGCTGCACGGCGCCGATGCGCGACGAGAACCAGCTGCACGCCGCCGTCGTGGAGCTGATCGCGCTCGACAACGCCGAGATCAAGTACTCGACCGTGCAGAACTGGTACCCAGGCGACAAGAACGGCAAGGGCGGCATCTACAATTTCGTCACCAAGCGGGGCGACTGCCGCGGCCGCAACTCCAAGATCTCCTGGACCCAGGTCGAGACCGGATCGGCCATCACCTGGAAGTACCCGAGCTGCATCCTGCGCGGCGACAACAGCCGCGGCGAGTTCTACTCGATCGCCATCTCCAACGGCTACCAGCAGGTCGACAGCGGCACCAAGATGATCCACCTGGGGAAGAACTCCTCGAGCCGCATCATCTCCAAGGGCATCGCCGCCGGGCACTCCAACAACACCTATCGCGGCCTGGTCTCCGCCCACCGCAAGGCCACCAACGCCCGCAACTTCACCAACTGCGATTCTCTCCTGATCGGAGACAAGTGCGGCGCCCACACCGTGCCCTATATCGAGGCCAAGAACTCGTCGGCCCACTTCGAGCACGAGGCCACCACGTCCAGGATCTCCGACGACAAGCTGTTCTACTGCCAGCAGCGGGGCCTGTCGGCGGAGGAGGCGGTGGCGCTGATCGTCAACGGCTTCGTGCGCGACGTGCTGCAGCAGCTGCCGATGGAGTTCATGGCCGAGACGCAGAAATTGATCGGCGTATCGCTGGAAGGCTCGGTGGGATGACCGACCCCTGGTTCAGGCCCAAGAGCCACGGCTATGGCGCCACGCCCGCCGATTGGAGGGGCTGGGCCGCCACGGCCGTATTTGCGATCGGGCTGGTCGCGGCCTCCTACCTTCTGTTGGGGTGGGAGCCGAGCCCCGGAACCGGCGCCGGCGCCTCGCGAATTGCCGTGTGGGCTCTGGCTATCGCGGTTCTGATCGCTGTTTTTGTCGGCTCCGCCCGTGCCAAGACCGATGGACAATGGGACTGGCGATGGGGAAAGTAGCGCCGTGAAGGCCAACAAGCAGGGAAACGGGAGCCAACCCGGGTCCGCGGGGTAGCAGAGGAAACGACCAGGGAACCCCGGACGGCGGCATTGCGCGCCGATCGGGCCATGCAGGCAAGGAGCAAGACGATGCGTGATGCGGCGGATTTCATGGTAGCGGCGACGACGGCGAAGCTGAGGCGGGAGATCGACGAGCGGGAGTGCAAGCAGCGCAATGCCCTGTCGAAGACGACCCCGGGCTTCACCCTGCGGACGGGCGACGTAGGCACCGTGGTGGAGACCTTCGGCACCGGCGAGGCGTTCCTCGTGGAGTTCACCAAGAACGGCAAGGCTGCCAAAGGCGAATGCGATTGGATGGGCGTGCTGTATCCAACCGAGGTCGAGTTGGGCTCGGGCCTCGACAAGGCCTGATGCCCCCTGGGGCGCGCCCCGGCTAAGAGGGCGGCCCCCAAGTAGCGGAGACGACGTGAGCGATGCTTGAGATCAAGAACCTCCAGGTCAAGCTGGCGGAGGAGGACAAGACCATCCTGAATGGGGTCACCCTCCGCGTCCCCAAGGGCGAGGTGCATGCCATCATGGGCCCCAACGGGTCCGGCAAATCCACGCTCGCCTACGTGCTGGCGGGGCGCGAGGGCTACGAGGTGACGGGCGGCTCCGTCACCTGGAACGGCGAGGACGTGCTCGCCATGGCGCCCGACGAGCGCGCCGCCAAGGGCGTGTTCCTGGCCTTCCAGTATCCAATCGAGATCCCGGGCGTCGCCACCATGACCTTCCTGCGCACCGCGCTCAACGCGGTGAAGCGCAAGCGGGGCGAGAAGGAGCTCACGACGCCGGAGTTCCTGAGGCGCGTGCGCGAGGAGGCGGCGAGCCTTGGCATATCGGAGGAGATCCTCAAGCGCCCCCTCAACGTCGGTTTCTCCGGCGGCGAGAAGAAGCGCATGGAGATCCTGCAGATGGCCGTGCTGGGCCCTACCCTGTGCGTGCTCGACGAGACGGACTCGGGCCTCGACATCGACGCCATGCGCATCGTCTCGGCCGGCGTCACCAAGCTCAAGTCGAAAGACCGGGCGATGCTCGTCATCACCCACTACCAGCGGCTGCTGAACTACATCGTGCCGGATCGGGTGCACGTGATGGCGGGCGGCCGCATCCAGAAGTCTGGCGGCAAGGAGCTGGCGCTGGAGCTCGAGAAGAGCGGCTATGCCGAGTTCACGAAGGCCGCCTGAGAGAAGCGCTCGAGGGCTGAAAATGCAGGAAGGCGCTCTGGAGGCGCGTGAATGACCGTCGCTGCACCCAAAACCAAGGCCGAGCAGGCCCTGACGCGGAACTTCGAGGCCGTGGCCGCGAAGCTGCCGGGGGGGCGTGCCGTCGCCGACGCGCGCAAGGCCGCCATCGGCGCCTTCGCCGCGCTCGGGCTGCCGCACCGGCGCATCGAGGAATGGAAGTACACCGACCTGCGCGTGGCCCTGAAAGAGGCGTTGCCGCCGGCTGTCGGCGCTCCGGCCCAGGTGACGGTGGCCGAGATCGACGCGGCGCTCGGTGCGCTGGCGGGGCTCGATGCGCACCGCGTCGTCTTCGTCGACGGCTTGCACGCGCCGCAGCTTTCGTCCGCTGCGGGCCTCGATGAGGTCACCATCCAGCCGCTGGCTGCGGCGCTTGCCGGACCTGCGGACCGCACCGGCACAGGGCTGTTCGGCGAGGGCGCAGCGCGCCAGGAAGCGGTGGTCGCGCTCAACACCGCGTTCATGACCGACGGCGCCGTTGTCGGTATCGATGAGCGTGCGAAGCCGGCGAAGCCCCTGCTGCTCATCTTCGTGCGGGCGGGCGCCGAAGGCCGCCTGGTCACGACCCGCAACGTCCTGAAGCTGGCGGCCGGCGCGCGTGCCACGATTATCGAGGCGCACGTGAGCCTCGCCGGCGCCGGACCGGCCCAGGCCAACACGCTGACCGAGGTCACGCTTGCCGACGGCGCCCATCTCGCCCATGCCAAGGTCACGCTCGCCGGCGAGGCGGCAAGCCATCTGGGCACGGCGATGGTGACGCTCGGGGCCGAGGCCATCTACTGGTCCTTCCAATTGACCGCCGGCACCCAGCTCACGCGCAACACCACGTTCGTCGATTTCCGGGGCGAGGACGCCAAGCTCGACGTCTCCGGCCTTTTCCTCGGCCGCGGGTCGGAGCACATCGACACGACGCTGGTCGTGGATCATGCCGTACCCGCTTGCGAGAGCCGCGAGCTCTTCAAGGGCGTGCTCGCCGACCGCGCCCGCGGCGTGTTCCAGGGCAAGGTGATCGTGCGGCCGGGCGCGCAGAAGAGCGACGGCAAGCAGATGGCGCAGGCCCTCATGCTGTCGCCGGACGCCGAGTTCGATTCCAAGCCCGAGCTCGAGATCTACGCCGACGACGTGGTCTGCGGTCACGGCTCGACGGCAGCCGAGCTCGACGAGGACATGATGTTCTACATGCGCGCGCGCGGCATTCCCCCCGAGGAGGCGCGTGAGCTGCTGATCGAGGGCTTCATCGGCGAGGCGCTCGACAAGATCGAGGACGAGGCCGTGCGCGAGGCGTTCGCGGCAATCGCCAAGGGTCGGCTGGCGCAGCTCTCGGGCTGACGGCCTTGCCTGCAAATCGAATGGCGCTGCAACGGCGGCGGAGGCGGACATGACGGCAGTGACAGAGAGCGAAGCCGAGGGCGAGGCCGCCTCAGTGGCGCCTTACGACGTCGAGACCATCCGTACCGATTTCCCGATCCTGTTCCGGGACGTCTACGGCAAGCCGCTCGTCTACCTCGACAACGGCGCCTCGGCGCAGAAGCCGCGCTCGGTGATCGACGCCATCGATTATGCCTACAAGATGGAGTACGCCAACGTCCATCGCGGGCTGCATTTCCTTTCCAACGCAGCCACCTCCCGCTTCGAGGACGCGCGCGAGACCGTGCGCCGCTTCCTCAATGCGCCGAGCACCGACGAGATCATCTTCACGCGCAACCTGACGGACGGCGTCAACCTCGTCGCCAGCTCCTTCGGCATGGATTTCAAGAAGGGCGACGAGATCGTGATCTCCATCATGGAGCATCACTCCAACATCGTGCCCTGGCATTTCCATCGCGAGCGCAAGGGCTGCGTCATCAAGTGGGCGCCGATCTCCGACCAGGGCGATTTTCTGATCGACGAGTTCGAGGCACTGCTGACCAAGCGCACCAGGATCGTCGCCATCACGCACATGTCGAACGTGCTGGGCACGGTGGTGCCGATCAAGGAGGTCATCAGGCGCGCGCATGCCCGCGGCATTCCCGTGCTCGTCGACGGCGCGCAGGCGGCCGTGCACATGCCCATCGACGTGCAGGATCTCGACTGCGACTTCTACGCCTTCACCGGCCACAAGACCTACGGGCCCTCCGGCATCGGCGTGCTCTACGCCAAGAAGAAGCACCTCGAGGCCATGCCGCCCTACCAGGGCGGCGGCGACATGATCGAGAGCGTGCACACCGACCGCGTCGTCTACGGCAAGCCGCCGCACAAGTTCGAGGCCGGCACGCCGCCGATCGTGCAGGCGATCGGGCTCGGCGCCGCGCTCGACTACATGATGCAGGTGGGGCGCGAGCGCATTGCCGCCCACGAGGCCGAGCTCAGGGACTACGCGCACGAGCGGTTGTCGCGGCTCAACTGGCTCAAGATTCACGGCACCGCGAAGGACAAGGGGGCGATCGTCTCGTTCTCGATCGACGGCCTGCACCCCCACGACATCTCCACCATCATCGACCGCTCGGGCGTGGCGGTGCGGGCGGGCCATCACTGCGCCCAGCCGCTGATGGACCGGCTCGGCGTCACGGCGACATGCCGGGCCTCGTTCGCCATGTACAACACCAAGGAAGAGGTCGACGCCTTGGCCGAAGCGCTGATCAAGGCGCACGACTTCTTCTCCTAATGCACGCGGTGAGTAGACCCATGGACAGCAAGCCAGCAGTCGATGTCGCCATTGCCGAGCCGGCGCCCGTGCAGGCAAAACCGGAGCCCGGATCCTCGATCCCGCCCGAGCAGCTCGAGCAGCTGACCGCCGATATCGTGGCGGCGCTCAAGACCGTCTACGATCCGGAGATCCCCGCCGACATCTACGAGCTGGGGCTGATCTACAAGATCGACGTCGACGACGACCGCAACATCGCCATCGATATGACGCTGACGGCGCCCGGCTGTCCGGTTGCCGGCGAGATGCCGGTGTGGGTCGAGAACGCGGTCGCCGCCGTGCCGGGCGTGGGCCAGGTGAAGGTCAAGCTCACCTTCGATCCGCCCTGGGACAAGGACCGCATGTCGGACGAGGCCAAGCTCGCGCTGGGCATGTTCTGACGCAGCGCTTGGAGGTCACGCAGCCTGCGCTTCGGCGATCGCTGGCGTGCCTGCGCTCGCAACGGCGGACTGCGGCCGGGCAGTCTGCTGGCGGGGCGGCGCCTTGCTCGGCCGGGACTGGGCTCGCTCGCGTCTTCCAATTTGGGCCAGGAGCGCCGTCAACGACGCCGGCAGGGGTTCTGCGATGGTGTGGGCGGTCGCAAGCGCCAAGGCATGCCCGACTGAAACGAGAACGATATCCTCGATGGCCTCGGCGTCGTCCGGCAGTCCGAACGGACACGTCCGGCGAAAACACAGCATCCGCTGTTTCCTTTCACCCGCACCGGGCTCAGGAAATCGCTACGGCTTGCAAGGTCGATGGGTAGGTAACGCCTTGGCTCGCCGGCACGAATCGCAAGGAAACTTTAGCCTTGAGCTGGGTCGGGATTGCGGCAGCATGCGTTCCGCCGCGAATTGCCCCTTGGGAAGGGGCGCAAATCCCCCATATCTATGGGCATGCACGAGAGCCCAGCCAGTCCCGGCGGATGGAGAGCGGTGGCGACCGCCGCTTGCGTGGCGATGGCTTGGAGCGCACTGATTGCCTCGGCCACCGCGCAAACCAAGGGCACCCAGCAGGCGCCCCAGCCGCCGCGGGTGATTGTCGTCCCCAACGACATCTACCGGGGACCGCCCGCGCCGGGCGAGCGCTACATCGCCCCGCCCCGGTCGAGCCAGGAAATCTCCCCCTCCATGCCGCGCCCCGAGCCGCTGCCGCAGATGACGCCGCGCGTCGGCAACTGAATCGGCCGCAGCGCCGGTGCACCCTCCGCAGGCCTCCCAAGCCGTCCTAACGCTTCTCCCGGCTCCCGATCCGGAGCTAAAATGCGCTCAAAAGCCGACCACAACGTCGGGCAAACCAGCGCAGGGAGAGAGCCGCCATGCCCATCAGCATCCGCCCGTTGACCCGCAACATCGCCGGCGAGGTCTCCGGCGTCGACATCACCAAGCCGCTGAGCAAGGACGAGGTGGCGGCAATCGAGGCCGGCATGGACAAGCATGCCGTGCTCGTTTTCCGCGACCAGGACCTAACCGACGAGCAGCAGATGGCGTTCACGCGCAACTTCGGCACCATCGAGGATGCGCGCGGCGGCAACGTCACAAAGCCGCAGGACAAGCGCCTCGCCACCGGCATGAACGATGTGTCGAACCTCGGCAAGGACGGCAAGCCGCTCGCCCGCGACAGCCGCCAGCGCCTGTTCAACATCGGCAACATGCTCTGGCACTCCGACAGCTCGTTTCGGGCCATCCCGGCCAAGTATTCCCTCCTCTCGGCGCGGGTCGTGAACAAGAAGGGCGGCAACACCGAGTTCGCGCACATGGGGGCCGCCTACGAGGCGCTGGACGAGGAGACCAGGGCCGAGATCGAGAGCCTGATCTGCGAGCACTCGCTCATGTACTCGCGCGGATCGCTGGGCTTCCTCGATTACACCGAGGAGGAGAAGGTGATGTTCAAGCCGGTGCGCCAGCGTCTCGTGCGCAGCCATCCGGTCACGGGCCGCAAGTCGCTGTACCTCTCCTCCCACGCTGGCGCGATTCCGGGCATGCCCATGCCGGAGGCGCGGATGCTCCTCAACGACCTCAAGGAGCACGCCACCCAGCCGCAGTTCGTCTACGTCCACAAATGGCGCCTGCGGGACCTCGTGATGTGGGACAACCGCCAGACCATGCATCGCGTGCG
>JBGGME010000267.1:0-3397 GCA_041288195.1 Hyphomicrobiaceae bacterium | reverse complement strand
AACGGCGGAGATCGCTACCTCGTCCTTCGTTAGACGTACCCCTACGCCGTGGACCGTCTTGTTTTGTAGGCCGAGTGGGTAGAGGACAGCACTTATGGCTGTCCCTAAGTGCAGAGCTGTCATCGAACATCTCGAGGTGGTTGAGACCGGCCGTCGCCGGCGCTGGACGGAGGACGAGAAGCTCCGGATCGTGACGGAGAGCTTGAGCGGGTCGCGGCTGGTTTCCTCGACGGCGCGACGATACGGCATCTCGCGGTCGCTGCTGACGACGTGGCGCCGGCAGTTCCGAGTGGAGCCTTCTCTTGATGGGGAAGCCGGGACGGAGTTCGTACCGGCGGTAGTTCTGCCGGAGAGCCCAGCGAGCACACAACCGGCATCATCCTCATCGACGAGGATGGAGATCGTTGTGTCGCGCGACCGGCGGATCATCGTTGATGCCGGTGTCGACGTGGCGGCACTGGCACGGGTTCTCGATCTACTGTCGCGGCGATGATTCCGGTTCCGTCAGGTGTGCGGGTGTGGATCGCGGCCGGTCACACGGATATGCGCTGTGGCATGAACTCGTTGGCCTTGCGCATCCAGCAGGCACTGCGGCGCGATCCTCATGCCGGCGACCTGTACGTCTTCCGCGGCAAGAGCGGCAAGCTGATCAAGATCTTCTGGTACGATGGGCTGGGCGCCTCGCTCTACGCCAAGCGCCTGGAGAAGGGGTGCTTCGTCTGGCCATCGACCATCGATGGTGTGGTGGTGATCACGCCCGGGCAGCTTGGCTATTTGCTGGAAGGGATCGATTGGCGCCATCCGCAACACACCTGGCGACCCGAGGTGGCAGGCTGATAAGGCAACGCCGATGCGACAGATTGAATCGATCCCCATCGAGTGGACCACAAGCCGCCGCTTCTATGCTCTTCTGTAGCCACCATGACGTCGGTCGATGACCTACCAGACGATGCCGAGAGCCTGAAGCGGCTGCTGTTGGCACGCGAGGAAGAGCTGGTCTCGGTGACAGCAGAAGCTGCCACCCTGCGGGCCAAGGCTGCCGGCGACCAGGCGCTGATCGTGCATCTGAAGCTGCAGATCGAGAAGCTCAAGCGCGATCGCTTCGGGCAGCGCTCCGAACGCAGCGCCCGCCTGCTCGACCAACTGGAGTTGCAGCTCGAGGAGCTGGAATCTTCTGCCACGGAGGATGAACTCGCCGCCGAAGTTGCGGTCGCCAGGACCATGAGCGTTGCAGCTTTCACCCGCAAGCGTCCCTCGCGCCAGCCGTTCCCCGAGCATCTGCCGCGCGAGCGGGTAATCGTCCCAGGGCCGACAGCCTGCCCCTGCTGTGGCGGCGGACGCCTGTCGAAGCTGGGCGAAGACGTGACGGAGACCCTGGAGGTCATTCCCCGCCAATGGAAGGTCATCCAGACCGTGCGCGAGAAGTTCTCGTGCCGCGACTGCGAGACCATCAACCAGGCGCCGGCACCGTTCCATGTGATCCCCAGAGGTTGGGCCGGCCCCAGCCTGCTGGCGATGATCCTGTTCGAGAAGTACGGCCAGCATCAACCACTCAACCGTCAGGCCGAGCGTTACGCTCGCGAAGGTGTGCCACTGAGCCTATCGACGCTGGCCGACAAGGTGGGCACCTGTTGTTCGGTGCTGTGGCCGCTGCATGGGCGGCTTCTGTCCCATGTGCTGGCTGCCGAGCGTTTGCACGGGGATGACACGACCGTGCCGGTCTTGGCTAAGGGCAAGACCGTGACCGGCCGATGTTGGACCTATGTACGTGATGACCGGCCGTTCGGCGGCCAGGCACCACCGGCGGCGGTGTTCTTCTACTCACGCGACCGCTCAGGCGAGTATCCCCAGCAGCATCTGGCGAGCTGGAGCGGCATCCTGCAGGCCGACGCCTATAGCGGCTACGGCAAGCTGTACAACGAGGAACGCGGTGCGCCGATTCTCGAAGCGTCTTGCTGGGCCCATGCTCGACGCAAGTTCTTCGAACTTGCCGATATCGAGGCGGCGGCGCGCCGCAAGGCTCGTGGCCGCACACCGCCAGTAATCTCGCCAATCGCACTGGAAGCCGTGCAGCGGATCGACGCTCTGTTCGAGATCGAGCGCGGCATAAATAGACTTCCGGCTGAGCAGCGGCTCGTCGTCCGCCAGGCGCAGAGCGCACCGCTGGTTGTCGCGCTCGAAGCGTGGATGCGCGAGGAACGGCGCAAGCTGTCGCGCCACGCCGATCTGGCTCGGGCAATGGACTACATACTGAAGCGCTGGGCCTCATTCACCCGCTTCCTCGACGACGGCAGGATCTGCCTCTCGAACAATGCCGCCGAGCGAGCTCTGCGCGGTTTGGCACTCGGCAGAAAGGCGTGGCTATTCGCCGGCTCCGACCGCGGCGGCCAGCGCACCGCCTTCATGTACAGCCTGATCATCTCGGCGAAGTTAAACGACGTCGATCCCCAGGCTTGGCTTGCCGATGTGCTCGCCCGCATCGCCGACCATCCCGCCAACCGGCTCGACGAACTCCTGCCGTGGCGCTGGGCGGTAGAACAGGAGCGTCGTAAATTGGCGGCATGACCGCCGACGCCATTGCCCGCCTCAAGATCACCCTCGACGACGTCATCCCTCCGGTCCTGCGCCGGATCGAGGTACCGCTGACTATCCGGCTCGATCGCCTGCACCTGGTATTGCAGGCGGCGATCGGCTGGACCAACAGCCACCTTTACGAACTGCGCGCCGGCGACGTCGGCTGGGGCATTCCAGACCCCAGCTGGGGCGACGGGCCGCTCGATGCGCGCAAGGCGCGCCTCAGCGACGTGCTTCAAGACGTCGGTACCAAGACGCTGCGCTACCTTTACGACTTCGGCGACGGCTGGGACCACACGATCAAGATCGAGCACATCGACGTGGCCGTCCCCGGCACTGTCTATCCCCGCCTGATCGAAGCCATCGGTCGCTGTCCACCCGAGGACGTCGGTGGACCCTGGGGCTATGAAGAGTTCCTGGCCGCTCGCACCGATCCCAAGCATGAGCGCCATGCCGAGTTCGCCGAGTGGATGGACCTCGCCAGCTTCGACCCTAAATTCGTCGACCTCGATGCCCACGTCCGCGCCGTCGCGGCGCTCGCCAAACAATGGCCGCGAAAGCCTGCCGTCAAACGCAAGTAGACCGCATGAACCGCGGCCCTCGGCGGAGGCTTACTAAGAGAGCGCATCCCGAGGATGAGAGCCATCGCGTGTCACACGAGACGATCTATCGCAGCTTATATGTTCAAGCCCGCGGTGTGCTTAAGAAAGAGCTGCTTGGCTATCTCCGATCGAAGCGGACGATCCGCCGCTCGAAGCGGGTGGACCCGGATGGCGATAGACGGGGGCAGATCAAAGATCTCGTCTCAATCAGCCAGCGGCCG
>JBGGME010000266.1:0-2986 GCA_041288195.1 Hyphomicrobiaceae bacterium | reverse complement strand
GGCAGGTATGGCGGTTCCTCGGCCAGCTCGATGCCGTAGGCGTGCACCATGTGCGAGAGGACCTCCTTGTGGCGGTGCTCTTCCCACGCATTCAGCATGATGGCCGACCGTATCTCGGCATCGTCGAGCGAATTGGCGTAGGCGGCAAAGCTTAGGCGCGCCCTGCCCTCCGTCTGCACGGCGATGTCCCAGATCGGCAGCGATCGCAAGCGCCGCAACTCGTCAGGACTGAGGGCGGGCCAGGCGATCACCGAAGGGCGATACGGGTTGAAGGTTTCCTGGAACATCGCACAGATTGCCCGCTTGTGGGCTGCGGAACCGGGATCGAGGGCGTCCGGCTCGACGCTTGTCCAATGCCGCGCCGTCCGGTCGGCTGCCTCGACGTTGGAAGGCGTGGTTGGACGTCTGCCGGCTCCGGGTGGAACAAAATGCAGCACCAGTTCTTCAAGGAGTCGCGCATCGCCTCCGGCGAGGACATCGCCTGCATTTGGCCTCGGCACTGTCATGAAAAACGCGTGTCCCGCTCCGAATTCGAACTGGACAATACCCGTTGGGCAACCGTCTGGCACCACACCTTGCTCGCCGCCCAAAGGCCTTCCCAGCTGCAAGCCGGACGGCGTTGCCGACGCCTATTCCGGCTTCAGCCCGATCTCCTGCAGCACGGTCATCATTACCTTGGTGTCGCGCTTGAAGCGGGTGTTGGTTGCCTCGAAGCTGACCGGGCCCACGATCATGTAGTTGCTCAAGAGCTGCTTCACCTCGCCCGGCTTACCTCCACGATGCACGGCCGTATCGCGTCGCCTGACAGATCGAGCGTCGCCAGTGCAATGGGCAGGCTGAAGCGTCGTGGCCCCGCGCTTCCCGGATTGAGATAGATGACACCGTTGACGGTTTCGATCTTCGGGCGATGCGAATGGCCCGAGACGACCACGTCGATGCCGGCCGCCGCCGGGTCGAGGCCGAGCTCCGCGAGATTGTGAAGCACATAGAACCACCGGCCGCCCAGCTTGACGCGTTCAGTCTGCGGATACCCGGCTGCCCACTCATCCCTGTCGATGTTGCCTCTTACGGCCGTGACCGGTGCGATCCTGCGCAGTTCCAAGATCACTTCGGCGCAGCCAATGTCGCCTGCATGAAGAATGTGGTCGACGCCCGCGAGCCGTTCGACGGCTTCGGGGCGCAACAGACCATGCGTATCCGAAATGATGCCAATCTTCATGATCGAGGCCGTCGCCGGCAGGCGATCCTGCTACGGCTCGGGACGGATGTTCAACGGTATTCGAGGCTTGGCATGAAGGGGGCAGCCGCTCACATTCGTTCGGTCGGGCCGGAGGTGTCGGCGCCTGCCGCCTGAGCTGCGGCTGCGGCCTGTGCCTCGAGCTCGTTGGCGCGCGTTTCCAATTCCGCCGCGAAGCGCTCGAGCCGCTCGATCTCCGAGGCGCGCGTCAGTCCTCGAGCCATGCGGAGAGCGCGGGCAGCCGCGTCATGATTGCTGCGGGCTTCACTTTGCAACTCGGGCGCGGTCTTCACCATGGCCTCCAGCTCCAGGACGAAAGGACACGGCACCAGGCCGAGGTTTGCAACGCGACTGACGAAGCGCTTCCGAACAGCCCGCGGTCTGGCACCGTGTGGGCTGTAACGATCAGACAGGAGGCTCTGTTGCCGACGTGATCGTGACTGTTCTAGGACCGCGCCAACAGGCGGACGCCCTCGGGCAACGCCGGTGGTAGATGGTCCAGCTCCGCCATGGCCGCCAGCCTTTCATAGATACTGGCGATCTTCAGCATTCCCTGCCGCGGCCCGGTACTGATCATTCGCCTTGCCGTCTCACGCGATTCCTGAGCACGCGAGCGCCAGTAGACGGCATCGCGCCCCTCGGCGCTGGCCAGACTGATTTCCATATCATACCCCCGTGGCGCCGCAGCGCCCTGCCCACGCCCGATAGTGGCAAGAAGGCCGGGGCGCCGGTGTGATCTCTCGGTGGCAGTCGCGCGACAGGCCGCCGCGATTCCTCGCAACGTGTCGTGGACGACGGCATTCACCCGGAGTCACACCCAGGAGGGACGCAATGTATCTGGCCCGCTTTTCGTACGACGTGCTGCCCGTGAACCGGCAGCGCGCGATCGACTTCATCCTGCGCGAGGTCAAGGCCGCTCGCGGCGATGGCCTCAATGCCCGGCTGCTGGTGCCGCTGACGCGCCACCACGACAGCGCCGCCCTGCAGTTCGAGCTCGAGCTGGCGCGTCTCGACCAGCTCGATCAGTTCCGCGAGCGTGGCGTCGGCACCGGCGAGGAGACCGGCAACTGGATGCGGGCGTTCAGCGAGATCCTCGTGGCCCCGCCTGTGGTCGAGATCCTGCGCGTGGCCGAGGCGCAGCCGGCATCGTAGTGCGAAGAGGAGGGCAGGTTCGTGCTGCTTTGACCGTGTGCGGGCTGGCGGCACGACGCCGGCGTCGCTGGACGATCGCGGCCGATAGTGCGTGACAGAATGCGTCCCGGGATCGGAGCTGCGGCCCTGGGCTAACGGGCAGCCAGTCGCGCCTTGTTTGACAGGGAGGCCCCCGGGGCCTGAAAATTCCGACTGGCCAAAGGCCTACCTGTGTTGCAACAACAAGGCGTCTCTCTCCTATCGGTAGCCATGCCACCTTCCGAACGGCGACTGTCTGCTCTCCTGCATGCCGATCTCGCTGGCTTTGTGCGCCTGGTGGAGGCCGAGGAAGACCTGACTTTCGAGCGCCTCCGGTCGGCGCGCGGCGAGATCTGGCAGCCGGCCATTGAAGGCGCCGGCGGCTCCCTGGTCCACAGCACGGGTGACGCCATGCTGGCCGAGTTCGGCTCGGCGGCGGCCGCCGTCCAGGTGGCCATCGACATCCAGGAGCGCATGGCGCGGTTCAACGAAGGTCTCGCCGAGGAGCAGCGCCTCCTGTTCCGCATTGGCGTCCATCTCGGCGAGATCATCTTCGACGAGACAAACCACGATATCTTC
>JBGGME010000265.1:0-3535 GCA_041288195.1 Hyphomicrobiaceae bacterium | reverse complement strand
CGATGAGTGCGGCGATGACCGCCTACAATAGCTGCGTTATGGGCAAAGCCAGTAATGGGGAGTTGGCGGTAGCTTGATCGCGCTCCGGCGCCGGTCGCCGCCAACTCGGCTCACCATTACAAGGCGCGCTTGAGGAGCGCGATCAGCTTGTCGGGCGGCTGGAAGGCGCCGCGCCGCAGATGTGGCGGAACGATCGTCTCCATCGCATTGAGCTTCTCGGTCGGGTCGCCGCGCGTGTAGACCTCGGTCGTCGTCAGCGTGGCATGGCCAAGCCACAGCGACGCCTTCCGGATGTCCCCAGTCGACTGCAGGATGATCATCGCGCAGGTGTGCCTGAGCACGTGAGGCGAGACGCGCTTCCTGGCGATACCGGGTTGCTTGCGCGCCGCGGTCACGACGTGCTGATTGAGCCGATAGGCAAAGCCCCATCGGCTCAGCGGCTCGCCCCGGGCGTTTACGAACACCTCCGGCACGGTGGGCTGGCCGCGAACGGCAAGCCAGGCACGCAGTGCTGTGGCCGTGGTCTTCCACAACGGCAGCGTTCGCTCCCGCCGACCCTTGCCAACAACGCGGATGCTCATCGACGGCAGGTCGATGTCCTCTATCTTGAGGCCCGTCAGCTCGGAGACGCGCAGCCCCGCACAGACGGCCAGATGCATCATGGCCCGGTCGCGGATGCCCTCCCACGTCGTGGGATCGGGAGCATCGAGCACGGCTTGCAACTCCTCCCGCAGCAGATAAGGAACGAGGCGCGTATCCGTCTTCTTGAACGGGATCGCCAGGACGCGGCGGATCTGCTCCAAGGCTGCCGGTTGCCGGTACTCGAGGAAGCGGAAGAACGACTTGATGGCCGCCAGCCGCACGTTGCGCGTCACGGCTGCGTTCTTGCGCACATCCTCCAGGTGCTCGAGGAAGGCGCTGACCAGGCGAGCATCGATCTGCTCCAGCGTCAGCGCCGACGGCGATACCTTCAGTCGCTTGGCAGCGAACTCGAAGAGCAGCTGGAAGCTCAGGGCATAGGAGGCTTGCGTGTGCCGGCTGACGCCGCGCTGGCGGGCGAGAGTCTCGCGGAGGAACGATTCGATGAGGGGAGCGATCGGCGTCATGACTGCCCTCCCTCGGACAGGAACCCTTCGCCGGCCGCAGCGACGTCGCGCATGAGGTCGGCGGCGGCCTCGAGATACCAGTAGGTCGCGTAGATGTTGACGTGGCCCATGTAGGTTGCGAGCGCCACCATGTGCGGCCCGCATCGGCTCCGGCCAGTCGGGCTGCCCTGCAGCGCACGCACGGCGAACGTATGTCGCAGATCATGCAGCCGAGGTCGGCGAGCTGATCGGATGCCAACCTTGCCAACCAGTCTGTCGAAGGTCTCTTTGACTGCGATGTAGCGGAGCGCCCGACCGCGCTCGTCGACGAACACCGGATCATTGTCTGAACCGGGCCCGCGACGCACCAGATAGCGTTCCAGGCCAGCAACTGCCGTGTTGTGCAGTGGTACCAGCCGCGTCTTGCGGAACTTGGTCTCGCGGATCAGCAGGCCGTCGCGGGTCACGTCCGCGACAGTCAGCTTCAGGGCTTCGGAGATCCGCAGCCCGGTGGCCGAGAGCAACGCGATCACGGTCGCATGGGTGAGCGGGCGCAAGCTGCCTTTGGGCCGAAGCTGCAGCGCCGCTTCGACCAGGCGATTGATCTCATCCGCCGAGTAGATGTGCGGCGGGCGGCGCCTTTTGCGGGCACCGAAGTGATTGGCCGGCGGTAACTCATGCCGCTCATCCTCGACCTGCACATGGCGCACGAAGCGGCAGACGCCTCTGAGCCGTGCATCGCGTTGCGCCACGGTCGGACCGAGAGCGGCCCAGTCGATTGCTGTTTGCGCCTGCACGTGCGTCTGCCCACGCTCGGCGGCGCAGGCGGCAAAGCTCTTCATCAGGTACTCCGCATTCGACATCGCGAAGCCCGCAGCGCGGCGCAGGGTGAGATAGGTCTCGATGGCTCTCAGCATTACAGCGCCTCCGGCCAGGGCTGAGCGACCTGCTTCAGGAGCGCAACATCGGCCTTGGCGTAGTAGGCCGTCGTGTCGACGCCGCGATGCCGGAGGACCAGACCGATCTTGTCGAGTGGAACGCCATGGCGCAGCATCTCGGTCGCTGCCGTGTGCCGCAGGACGTGCGCGCCCTTGACCGGCGTCGCGATGCCGGCCCGCTTCATGACGCGCTTCACCACCGACGAGACGCCGTCGCCCCGTCGGAAGGGCCGACAAGGAGCAATCGTGCGCAGGAACACGTGATCGCTTGCCCTGACGGAAGGCCGACCTTCCAGGTAAACGGCGATCGCATCTCCGACGTCCTGCGGCAGTGGCAGACGGACCTCGTAGCGCGACTTGCCCGTGACCCGCAGCGAGCCCGTCTGCCATTCGATGTCGGAGAGACGCAGTTGCGCCACGTCGCCGGCCCGCAGCCCGAGTCGGGCCAAGAGAAGAACGATCGCGCGATCCCGTCGGCGCGCACTGGTGGCACCATCGCAGGCGGCGATCAATCGGTTGACCTGCTCGGCCGACAGGTACCGCGGCATGTCGGCAAGCTGCCAATGGGCGTAGGTCGGAACGGCGTTGTCGAGACCCGCCTGGCAGAGGCCGTCGATTACGAGGTATCGCAGGAATGCTCGCAGGCTCGTCGTCATCTTCTCGATCGTGCCGCCGCCGCACCCGCTCGCGCGCTCCGTGAAGTAGGTGCGGACGTGGTTCGGCCTCCATCCGGTTGGGTTCGATCCGAGCGCCGCGATCATGCCGGCGGCATCACGCGCGTAGAGCTTGATGGTGGCATCGGATGCCCCGCGATGCTTGCGCAGCCATGCTTTGAAGCGGGTGACCAACTCCGGCTCGGCGATCTGCGTGGCCACGAAGTCGGGGCGGCACACGCCGCTCTCGACGAGGTGCCGCCGAAACAGCCGGGCGCCGTAGATGGTGTGATGGTTGCGGCGGCCTCCTTTGGCGCGCGGACACCGGCAGCTGCGCAGGTGCTCGCTGAACGCCGTCAAATCGATGTCGCCCAGGCTCCCGCCGCGCTCGACCACGATGTGGCCGGCATGAGCAGCCGCACGCAAATAGCGCACGGCCGTGTCTGGGCTGTAGCCTTGCCGTTCGAGTGACGCGGCGAAGCCGTCGAGGTATGGCCCGCTCGGTCCGCTTCGCAGATGCCCCAGCATCTTCGATGCCGAGAAGTAGGTCTCCAGCATGTTCGTCCCCGTATGTGACCGGCCAACAGCGGCCGAGCCGAGGGGGGCGCACCGGCGCCTTGTTATGGAGAGCACGAGAGCGGCAATGCACGGAAATCTGCGGAGATCGCGATCGCCAGCTCCCCATTACTGGCTTTGCCCATAACGCAGCTAATGGGCGTCGCCCATTACCTGCCGTAATCGGCACTGCCCGAAGTGCCAGGGATCGGCAGCGCGCCGCTGGCTCGCCGATCGCGAGGCCGAACTGCTGCCTGTCGGCTACTTTCACGCGGTCTACACGCTGCCGGCGGAGCTGCGTGAC
>JBGGME010000264.1:0-8463 GCA_041288195.1 Hyphomicrobiaceae bacterium | reverse complement strand
CTTTGTGCTCGGTCTCGATGGCCGCGCCGACGCGGATCAGGGCCACGCGGCCGGTCCACTTGGCCAGGCGCTCCTGCAGCTTCTCGCGGTCGTAGTCCGAGGTGGTTTCCTCGATCTGCGCCTTGAGCTGATTGACCCGGCTCTCGATGTCCTTCTTCTTGCCGGCGCCGTCGATGATGGTGGTGTGGTCCTTGGTGACGGAGACGCGCTTGGCCTTGCCGAGCATGGCCAGGGTGACGTTCTCGAGCTTGATGCCGAGGTCTTCCGAGATCGTCTGACCGTTGGTCAGCGTGGCGATGTCTTCCAGCATGGCCTTGCGGCGGTCGCCGAAGCCCGGCGCCTTGACGGCCGCGACCTTGAGGCCGCCGCGCAGCTTGTTGACGACGAGGGTGGCGAGCGCCTCGCCCTCGACCTCCTCGGCAATGATCAGCAGCGGCTTGCCGGTCTGCACGATCGCCTCGAGCACCGGCAGCAACGGCTGCAGGCTCGCGAGCTTCTTCTCGTGGATGAGGATGAACGGCTCCTCCAGCTCCACCGTCATCTTGTCGGCGTTGGTGATGAAGTAGGGCGAGAGATAGCCGCGGTCGAACTGCATGCCTTCGACGACCTCGAGCTCGCTCTCGAGGCTCTTGGCTTCCTCGACCGTGATCACGCCCTCGTTGCCGACCTTCTGCATGGCCTTGGCGATCATGTCGCCGATCGCCTTCTCGCCGTTGGCCGCCACGGTGCCGACCTGAGCGATCTCGGCGGTATCCTTGACCTTCTTGGATTTCTTCTGGATCTCCTCGACCACCTGGGTCACGGCCTTCTCGATGCCGCGCTTCAGGTCCATCGGGTTCATGCCGGCCGCGACGGACTTCATGCCCTCGCGCAGGATGGAATAGGCCAGCACCGTGGCCGTGGTGGTGCCGTCACCGGCCATATCGTTGGTCTTCTGGGCAACCTCGCGCACCATCTGCGCGCCCATGTTCTCGAACTTGTCCTCGAGCTCGATCTCCTTGGCGACGGTGACGCCGTCCTTGGTCGAGCGCGGCGCGCCGTACGACTTGTCGAGAATGACGTTGCGGCCCTTGGGGCCGAGCGTGATCCGCACCGCGTTGGCGAGGATGTCGACGCCGCGCAGCATGCGCTCGCGGGCATCGGTGGAAAAGCGGACTTCCTTGGCGGCCATTTGAACTAGCTCCTAGCTTCCTGGGATTGGAAAATTGGTGAGATGGTGAGTGGTCAGTGGTGAGTGGACGGACGGTGCAGCAGGAGACGAATTCCATCTCACCACTGACCACTCACCACTCACGCGCGGTTCAGCGGCCGAGCACGCCCATGATGTCGCTCTCCTTCATGATGAGGAGCTCCGCGCCATCGATCTTGACCTCGGTGCCGGACCATTTCCCGAACAGGACGCGGTCGCCCTTCTTGAGATCGAGCGGGACGACCTTTCCATCCTCGCCGCGTGCGCCCGGCCCCACGGCGATGATCTCGCCCTGCTGCGGCTTCTCGGCTGCGGTATCGGGAATGATGATGCCTCCGGAGGTCTTGGATTCGCTGTCGACGCGGCGCAGGGCCACGCGATCGTGGAGGGGACGAAACTTCATCTCAGGTTGCTCCAATGCCATCAGGCCCGCGCAGGGGCGGGCCGTCGGCTGTCTTGTTGCGGGAAGCGCGGTGATTGGCACTCTCTTTGGTGGAGTGCCAAAGCATTGCTCTGAGTACGCTCAAGGGCGCTGGGTGTCAAGAGCAATCAAGGCTGATCGGGGTCTGCAGGGATCGGACGAAATGCCAGGATCCGGCGCTTGCCCTGACGCCTTGCTCAACTGCTCGCTACCTCGCCGGTGCCCAACCCAAACGCATCCAATGCGACAAGCTTGGCCTCCGGCGCGCTGATCTCTGAAAAGTGCGTGGCCTTGCCTGCGTCGGAGATATAGACCCACTTGGCGTCGAACAGCTCCCCATCGCGTATGTAGCCGAATGCAGCGCCCTTGCGCGCGCGCCAAAACAGCATCGGGAGAATGTCTCCGGCCTCTTCCCAGCTCGGCTCGACATAATCCGCAATCGGCTTCCATTTGCCTACCATTTGTTCCTCTGCAATCTCGCGCCCGGCACCTGGCGACCTGACCGGATCATGGAATCTGGCTGCTGGACTTTTCGGGCGAGGCAGCCGAGCCGGAACCCTCCGGACTCGCGATCTAGGTTTGCTGGATGGCTGACAGCTGCCAGCCCTGGTCCGGGTCTCGATCGTCACGGCGGAAGGTCCAGACCTCGGTCACCTCCCGGGGAGCGACGCGATCTCCCGAGACGACGCTGTCGGTCGCTCGCTCGATCATGGCGTCAACGAGCGAATAGCGCATCGCCACGGTGGCATAGTCGCTGCCCGCTTCGCGCCAGGCTTCAGAAAGATTGCCTTGCAGAAGCTTCACGCCGGAGAGCTCGTTGCGCCGGCCGTTCCTGGCGTTCTCGGCCAGGTCCTGGCTGAAGTAGGAGAACATCTCCGGAGTGGTCATGGCTCCGAGCGCTTCCGTGTTCTCGAGGCCGTAGGCATTCTGGATCTCCCGCAGGAGTCTCTCGAATGCGTCGTAGTCACGAGGTCCGATGGCGAGGGCGGGAGTGCCGGAGGCAGCACTGCCGCCATTCGACGCCAGCGTTTGCCGGAAGCGGTTCAACAAATCCCGGGCGGAAGTCGAGCTCAGTTGGAATGCGGGTGCGCGCGCCGGCGCCGGTTGCTTGCGACGGCGGAGATAGTTGAGGGCGAGCCAAGCCGCGCCGCCGATCAGCGCGACCTGAACGAGCAAGCCCAGGATCGAGGCAAAGTTGGTAAGTCCGCCAAAGAGACCGTTGCCCGATAGGAGCCCGATGAGGCCGGCTCCGAAGAGCCCACCCATCAGCAGTCCGCCGAACCCGCCCAAGCGCGAAGGTGTGGCACTGGTGCCCGGTCGACCGGCAGCCTGCACTTTGCTGGGCGCGCCAGGCTCGGTCATCGACCGGCCTATCGGGGCGATCGGCTTCGGCGTGGTGGGAGTGGGAGGAGCCGGGTTGAATGTCTGGCCGCCGCGGCTGCCCTGGCTCTTGCCACCACCGACGCGGGCGTCGGCTGCATCAACCGCCAACGTGAATGCCGCTGCGAGCGCCAGCGTAAAGATGCTCAGGCGCAAGATGCGCATGAAATGCCTTTTGATTGGAGGAAGCAGAGAAACCCATTCGCGGGTTCTGGGCCGCGAATTGATGCTCGGGCACCCGCGGATTCTCGAACATGGCCAGGTCGTTCGCGGCAGGCCTTCTCAAGCAGCAAAGGCGCCCGCGCGCCAGATATAGTAGCCTTTGGAGATGACGCCTCGAAGAATGCTCTTGGAGCCGATCGCGGCCGGGACCGGTTCCTCCGCGCCGAGGCTGAACTCCTCCCGCAGCTGCCAGCCCTGCGTGCAGCTCGTCCTCGGGATATTGTTGCCGGCTTTGTCGGAGGATACAGCGAAGAGCTCCTCATCCCCACACTGAAACAGGTAGGCCGTCTCGGCGTCGCCTAGCATCGGTGGCCTCGTTTGTCGGTTTGAGGGGGCCCTCGGCGACACGTTCCGTAAGGATCGAGCGCACCGGGACCAGTGCCCGCGGCACAGAACGCTTGGCGCGGCTCTTACAGCTTGTTGAGAGCCTCGGCACAGGCATCGGCCAGCTCGAAGGACCGCTCTTGGCCGAAGGTCGCCCATCCGCCATTCACGACGTAGTCTCGGCGAAGCCACGAGACGCCGATGTTCTTCAGTTCCGCGAGCTTCACCGGAGCATTTGCATTGGCCTGGAACCTCTGGATGCAGATCGGAGTCAGCACGGCGACCACGGCGGCTTGGGACCGCTTCAGCGCCATCGCCTCGGCATTGCTACCGGTCGTCCAGCCGCCCCAAGTGAAGCCCACCACTGCGAGCGCCGCCGCTCCGGCAGCTGCGCCCCATAGGCTGTACATCCACTTCTCTTCCATGGCGGCTTCCTTTGCAGTCGCTTCGCAGGTGCGGTGCAGTTGTGCGCACGGGAAGGCCGCCGATGCCAAGGTTCGGAAAATACCTACCGGGTCTGCGATCGGGCATCTGCGGCTCGAGGATCGGCCAGGAGCAACGCGCCGACCCTGCGGCCATAGGTACTTTCCGCATCTAGGCATCGCGCGCGAGGCCGTGTTGACCTTCGCGGTCTGCGGCGCTCCTCCGCAGGGTTGCCACGCCAGGCGCCGATCAGCCGACTTGCGGGCGGAAAAGGAACATAGACCTCATGCCCTGGGACAACGGCGATGGTGGCCGCAAGCGCAGCGAGCCGCGCAGGCAGCCTGCCATCGAAGACCTCCTCAAGCGCAGCCAGGACAAGCTCGGGCAGATGATGCCCGGCGGCTCCGGGGCGTCGTCCTCGATCGCCTTTCTCGTGGCCACCGTTCTCGCCGCCGTCCTCGCCTATTACGCGTTCACCTTCCGGGTCGACCCCGATGAGCTGGGCGTGGTGATGCGTTTCGGCAAAGTCATCCGCCAGGAGCCGCCCGGTCTGCACTTCCGCATGCCCTATCCGATCGATGAGGTGCGCCTGCCCAAGGTGACGCGCCAGAACATCATCGAGGTCGGCATGCGTACCGGGACGGGCACGCGCAGCGCCGGCGTGAGCTACGTGCGCGAGGAGAGCCTGATGCTGACCGGCGATGAGAACATCGTCGATGTCAATTTCGTGGTCTACTGGCGCATCCGGGACGCCCAGCAATACCTCTTCAACATCCAGAACCCCGAGGTCACCGTCAAGGAAGTGGCCGAGAGCGCCATGCGCGAGATCGTCGGCCAAAACGATATCCAGCCGATCCTGACGGGTGCCCGGCAGAAGACCGAGCAGGCCGTGCAGAAGCTGATGCAGGAGGTGCTCGACCACTATGGCGCCGGCATCCGCATCGATCAGGTGCAATTGCAGAAGGTCGACCCCCCGACCCAGGTCATCGACGCGTTTCGCGACGTGCAAGCTGCGGCCACCGACAAGGAGCGCCTGCAGAACGAGGCGGCATCCTATGCCAGCCGCATCGTGCCGGAGGCGCGTGGAGAGGCCGAGCGAATCCTGCAGGGCGCAATGGCCTACAAGCAGCAGTCGGTGGCCGAAGCAACCGGACAGTCGGCGCGCTTCCTGAAGATCTACGATGAATACAGGAAGGCGCCGGAGGTGACGCGCAAACGCATGTATCTCGAGACCATGGAACGCATCATGGACGGGACCGACAAGATCATCATCGACACCAAGGGCGGGCAGGGCGTCGTCCCCTTCCTGTCGCTCCAGCCGCTGGAGAAACGCAAGGAAGGCGGCAAGTGACCAGGCCTTGTTTCTCAGACCGCAGCCAGCGCCGTGCGGATCAGGGCGGGAAGGGACTTCGAACCCGTCTTGCGCATGATCGAAGCACGATGGTTGTCGACCGTTCGCTGGCTGATGCCGAGATCGGCTGCGATGTTCTTGCTTGGATGGCCGGCAAGCACGAGGGCGAGGATCTGCCGCTGACGTACCGTCAGACTGGAAACACGCGTCGCAGCCGTCTCCCGTGATGCCGACAACTTGGTGGCATCCCGCGTCTGATCGAGTGCGCGCTTGACGCTGGCGAGCAGGTCGTCGTGACGGACGGGCTTCTCGATGAAGTCCACGGCTCCCGCTTTCATCGCCTGCACGGCCATTGGAACAGCGCCATTTCCGGTGATCATGATGGCTGGCAGCGTGTGGCCTTCGGCCTTGAGGCGCTCGATGAGCCCGATCCCGCTCATGCCGGGCATCAGCGCGTCGACCAGCAGGCATCCATCACGGCCCGGACGATAGGCCTGGAGGAAGGCCGGGCCGTCTGCGAACAGCTCCACCGAATATCCGTCCGCCTCGAGAAGATCGCGCATCGCCTCGCGAATGGAGCGATCGTCGTCGACGACGAATATCGTGGGTTCGTCTGTCAGCTGACACCGTGGCGGCTGCTCCACGACCTCCAGCGGGGCCGGCTCGGGCCTGGCGAGGAGGCGCCGTGCAAGGCTCGTCAGCTCTCTGGCCCTCACGGGCTTGTTCAGATGCACGCAATCGTGGCCGGCAATCTCGCGCAAGCTGTCGGCGGATATGTCGCCTGTCAGAATGATGGCCGGGATTGCGCGGCGAGCCTGCTCCTGCAACTTGCCAATGATCTGGAGCCCGTTGAGCCCTTTCGGCAGGTTGTAGTCGGCAACGATCAAGTCGAGCGTGGTCGACCCCTCGGCCGCCAACTCCAGGGCCTTGCGGCCATCCGCGGCAATCAAGGTGCGATGTCCATCATCGTCGAAGAGCAGCTGGAGCATTTCGAGCACGGCCGGATCGTCTTCGACGATCAGGATGGTGCCGCGGGCGGTCGCGTCCGCCTGCGCCCTGCCCTGATCGACGATGGGCTCGCGAGCCGTCTCCGCTCGCCCGAGCGGCACCTCGATGCTGAATACCGAGCCCGTGCCCAGTCGGGAGCGGACGTCGATTTTGTGTCCGAGCAGGTCGGAAAGGCGCTGCACGATGGCAAGACCGAGACCGAGGCCCTTGCTGCGTTCCCGGGCAGGGTTGTCGAGCTGGTGGAATTCCTCGAATATGGCCTGGAGTTCCAGCTCCGGGATGCCGGCACCGGTGTCCCAGACCTCGATGCGGAGCATGTCGGCGCGGCGTCGGCAGCCGAGCAGGAGCCTGCCGCCGGCCGTGTACTTGACCGCGTTCGACAGGAGATTGCGGAGGATCTGCTCGAGCAGGCGCGGATCGCTGCGTACGGTGAGCCCGCTGGGCACCACGCGCCAGCCGAGGCCGTTCGTCTCCGTGTGATAGGTGAATTCGGTTCGCATTTCCTCGAGCAGGCGGCTGATCGGAAAATCGACGATCGCGGGGCGCACGATCCCAGCCTCGAGCTGGTTGATGTCGAGCAGCTTGTCGAGCACGCTCGACATCGTTCTCACGGTCTCGTCGAGCCTGTGCACGAGCCGTCGCGTCGCCTCGTCGTGAACGCGCTTCTCGAGCATCCCCTGCAGCAGGCTGATCGTCTGCAAGGGCTGTCGCAGGTCGTGACTGGCGGCAGCGAGAAATCGCGACTTGCCGACATTGGCCCGTTCCGCCTCGGATTTTGCGGCCTCCAGCACCCTCCCCTCGCGCCTCGCCTCCGTGACGTCGACGATCGCCACCAGGATCTTGCGTCTCGCGGCAGGAGCCTCCCGCAACACGCGAGCGCTCATCAAGAACGTCCTCCGCCCCAGGGTCGGCAACTCGAGCTCGACCTCGTGGTCATTGATGCTGGTGCCCCGGGCCTGGATCGAGGCCAGGAACTCCCGCAGAGCGGCCACATCGAGATGATCGCCAGCAGCCAGGAGGTGTCGTCCGATGAGGTCCTCGGGCTTGACCGAGAAGATGCGATGGAACGAGCTCGACGCCGAGATGACGCGCAGCTCGTCATCGAGCACGACGAGGGGTTGGCGAATAGTGGCGATGATGCTGTCGAGGTAGGCGCGGGCCGCCTCGATTTCCTGTTCGGCCGCTTTCATCTCGGAAATGCCAGCAAACGTGATGACGACCCCTTGAACGCCGCTGTCGTCGCTTCGATAGGGCAGCATCGCTCGCATGAACCAGCTGCCGTCGTCGGCCCGCACTTCCCGCCTGACCGACGCGTGGCTGGCCAGCACCGCGCGCGCATCCGGCAGCAGATCCTCGTCCTCGAACCGGCGCGCTATGTCGGCAAGCGGCCGGCCGACATCGGCAGCGATGAGGCTGAAGAGCGAGCTTGCGGCTGGCGTGAAGAAGCGAATGCTCAGCTCGGAATCCAGAAAGAGCGTCGCCACGTCCGTGCTGATGAGGATGCTCTGAAGGTCGCTGAACGCCGAGCGCTGCCGCTCGACCGTCTCATGCAACTCGATATTGAGGGCCGCGAGCTCCGCATTGAGGGACCGCAGCTCTTCCTTCGTTGCCGATTGGCCGTTTCCCGCCGGTTTCGGCAAGCCGCGCTCGTTCGGCTGCGACCGAGCCCGGCCGGCCTGTGCACTGCGTCCTGTCATTGTGGCGGCTTTCGTGAGCCCAGGCTCCCATCACGGGAACGCTCGAGGGCCTCTGCTCACCCTATCACAACCGCTGCACCCGCACGACCAAAAGCGTGGTACGGGCTCTGTCGCGCGATCGAGCGCATGTACTCTCGGGTTATCGAGGCGTTGTCGGGACTAGGTATATTCCGAAGCTCGCAGTGATCGCCGTTTCGTGTGCCCATGCGCCGGGCTGCACGAGATAGGTAAAACTGTCCACGTGCTCGAATCCCCAACCTCGAGCGGCCGGCTACGCCGAGAATCTCGGTCGCTCTTTCTTGCAACGGTCGGCGTCCCCGGCGCGAACCCGAACAACGTTGCGGAGCCAACACTCTAGCGTCATGTCGCGCTGGATTGCCCCCGCCCCCGCCCTCGCACAAGAGAGCTGCGATGCCAAACCCACCACGGCCCATATGACAACTCATCA
>JBGGME010000263.1:0-4004 GCA_041288195.1 Hyphomicrobiaceae bacterium | reverse complement strand
GGTCATCGCCCACGCGCTGCCACTCGGCGGAGGCGATGCGCCGCCGCGCTGTGGAGGTCGCTGAGCGCGGCTTGGCGAGTGTGGCCATGTCGGTGACCCCTGGTCGTTCTGTTCCGAAGCAACGCTAGCGCGGGGCGGTGGGTGCCGCAGCCCGAAACGTGTGCGAACGCCGGGTCTCCCAGGTCAGGACGCCGCAACCGCAGGCTGGGCCTCGGGGGCGGGCGTCGCCTGGGTCACGCTCGAGACCGGAGCGTCGAGCGTCCAGGATACGCCCGCCGCGGCGTAGTCGAGGGCGACCTGCGCGCGCAAGGAGCTTGCCACCATCTGCGAGATCACGGTGTGGCCGAACCCCTTGCGCTCCGGCGGCGTCACCGGCGGGCCGCCTGTCTCGCGCCAGCTCATGCGGAAGCGCGCCTCACCCGATGCGGCGCGGCGCACCTCCCAGGCGATGGCCACCCGGCCCTGGGGGACGGACAGGGCGCCGTACTTGGCGGCATTGGTGGCAAGCTCGTGCAGGGCGAGCGTGATGCCCTGCACGGCCTCAGGCTTGATCTCGATGTCGGGGCCGCTGGCGGAGATGCGCGAGGAGGCCTCGTCGGCGAAGGGGGCGAGCTGCGCGCGCACGAGATCGGCCATCGCCGCCCCCTTCCAGTTGCTGGCGAGCAGGAGGTCGTGGGAGAGCGCCATGGCGAAGATGCGCTGCGAGAAGCGCTTCTGGAACTCCTCGACGTTGGGGCTGTTGCGCGCCGTCTGGCCGGCGATCGCCTGCACGACGGCGAGCAGGTTCTTGGAGCGATGCGCCAGCTCGCGCATCAGGAACTCGATGTGCCGCTCGCGCGCCTTGCGCTCGCTGATGTCGCGGTTCATCGAGGAGATGCCGACCAGGCGGCCGGCATCGTCGTACATCGGCGCCACGTTGATGGCGACGTCGATCAGTCGCCCGTCCTTGCGACGCCGCACGACGTCGGCGTGCACGGTCTCACCCGCGCGGACGCTGGCGTAGAGCTTCTCGAATGCCTGGCGTGCATCCTCCGGCGAGAGCATATCGACGGTCTGGCCGATGGCCTCGCTCGCGGAATAGCCGAACAGCCGCTCGGCCGCGGCATTCCAGGTGCGGATGGTGCCGTCGGGGGCGAGGCTGACGATGGCGCTCGGCGATGAGGACACGATCGCCGCCAGGTGTGCCTGGGCGCGCATGCGGGCCTCGAGCTCCCGGGCGGCATCGCTCAGCACCAGCGAGAGTTCGTCCGCCTCACGTAGCGTCGAGACGACGGGTGACACGGGCTTGCCCTGGCCCAGCGCGGCTCCGGCGCGCATCAGCTGGCCGATCGGCTCTGCCATCAGCCGCCCGACGCCCGACGCCAGCAGCACGGAGAGCGACAGCAGCACGGCTCCCGACCAGAGGAATACAGTCCAGGCCTCGCGCAGCGGGCCTTCCACCAGCGACAGGGGCGCCCAGGCCGCGACGCGCCAGCCGGTGAGGGATGAGAAGTGGAACGCATGCAGCGAGCGCTGTCCCTCGAAGTCGGTGGTCCGGATCACGCCCTGGGTCATGTCTGCGTACTGTTTCACGGACTCCTCGGGCACCGGCCGGCCGAGGAATTTCTGCCCGTCGCGCGTGCGCGCCATGTTGACGTTCTTGCGGTCGGCTATTGCGGCAATCCATCCCGGCGGCAGGCTCTCGCCCTGCAGGATCTCGATCAGCCGCTCCGGCTCGAGCGACATGACAAGCGCATATTCGACCTCCTTGCGCGGGCGCACGGGCACGCTCACCGAGAAGATCCAGCGCTGGGCGACGGTGCCGATGAAAAGATCCGACACGTAGGGCTTGCCGGTCTCGCGCGCGATGCGCGGCAGGTCGGGCTCGGTGAGATTGCTCATGGGCGGCGTCACACCCCAGTCGAGACGCGTATTGACCAGCTGGCGCCGGCTCATGTCGATGAGCACGACGTTCCAGGGGCGCGATCTCAGCGCCTCCTTGGCCTGCACGTAGAAGCTGCGGAAGTCGCGTGTGGCCAATGCGTCGGAGGTTGCGAGCGTCTCGAGCGTGGTGACGATGCCGGCGATCTCACGATCGACGTCGGCGCTGAGGGCGCGTGCGATCTGCAGGGCGCGCCGTTCCTCGGAGGCGTGCACCGACAGGGTGTAGCGGTGCAGCAGGAAGGCGCTGTAGAGCAGGACCGGCACGACGATGGCCAGTCCAAATATCACAAGGTGCGTGCGCAACCCGAGCTTGGAGCCGCGCAGCGCGGCCAGCCCATGCATGAAGGCCAGCGGCCCCAGCGCCTTGCGCACGGCGAGGGCTCTGAGGCGCCAGCCTGTCAGCGTTGACGGTTTTTCTGCCATCATCGGTCGCAGGCGAGACCACTTTGTCGACGTGCATCAACAAAATATGGCTGCTTGGCGATGGCAAGCCTGCGGCAAGAGAGCAGATCGCCCGCGCCAGGCGTCGTCAGGAGCGTCCTTTCTGCGGACGGCCCTTCTGAGTGTAGGGGTACATCTCCGTGATATCGGAGCCCGGCATCGCCCCCTCCATGCGCTGCCAAACGTCGACCACGACAGCGGCCACCTCGTCGTTGATGCCCGCAGCGCGTGCGTTCTCGAGGTAGAGGCGGATATCCTTGAGCTGAAGCTTGGTCGCAAAGCCCGCGTCGTAGCGTCCATGCAGGATGCGGTTCAGGAACTTGTCCTCGGTCGCGGAGTTGCGGCCCGACGAGGCGTTGACGATGTCGAGAATGGTCTTCATCTCGATGCCTTGCTTGGTGCCGAAGGCGATGGCCTCCGACGTGGCGGCAAGCGCGGTGGCCGAGAGGTAGTTGTTGAGGATCTTCACCGCCTGTCCCTGCCCGGGCTTGGGGCCCACATGGAACGGCTTGCCCATCAGCGCGAGCAGCGGCTTGAAGCGCTCGTAGGCGCCGGCGGGGCACGCCACCATGATGGCAATCGTGGCCTTGTCGGCGCCCGACGTCCCGCCAGACACGGGCGCATCGACGAACTGGATGTCGGCCTTCTCGAGCACGGCGGCGACGGCCTCTGCCGCCTTGATGCCGATGGTGGAGGTGTCGATCACGGTCTTGACGCGGCGTGTCTTGGCGCTCGCGATCTCGCGCGCGACCGCCTCCGACACCGAGCCGTCGGGAAGCGAGAGGATGATGACGTCGGCCTTCTCGGCGACCTCGGCGTTGCTTTTTGCGATGGTGGCGCCGGGGGGTGCGAGCTTGGTGCTCACGGCGTCGGCCATGACGAGGGGATAGCCGGCCTTCGCCAGGTGCTTGCTCATGCGGTGGCCCATGCTGCCGATGCCGATCCAGCCGATTGTCTCTTTCATCGATGTCTCCTCGTAGGGCGCAATAGCCGAAGGCGTATTGCGCCGATTCAATCCTCAATCTTTCGCCATTCGGCGCAATGCGGCTGACGCCTTGTTGCGCCCTACGCCTCACGCCGGCGGCGGCACCACGATGTCCTCGTAGGCGTGGCGCTTGGTGATGAGCCCGGCGTGCAGGAAGATGTCGACGGTGGGCTCGAACGCCGGCTTGGTGATCTCCACGTGCGGCGTCCAGTTGCCGAGCTTCTGGTAAGTCGCGATCGTCTGGGTGAGCACGGGCTGGTCGATGTCCTTGAAGAAAGACGCCTCCGCCTTGGCGACCTCGGCTGCGGGCGTCGCGATCAGCCATGCGCGAGACTTGCGATAGGCGCGCATGAAGGCCTTGGCCATGTCGGTCTTGAGCCAGTCGCGGGTGGCGGCGAGGCTCGAGAAGGCGCAGACGCCGCTGGCATCGGCGAGCGCGGCCACGATGTGGCCGACCCGATCGTGCTCGAGCTGCTGGGGTCCGGGGCCCTGCAGATGCACGTAGTCGCCTTCGCCCTTGCGGAAGGCTGCGATCATTTTCTCGGTGGAGCCCACATCGATCAGCGACAGGCTCTTCACATCCACGCCCTTCTTGAAGCAGGCGTACTTGAACATCGCCATGGGCTGGCCGCCGTGGTCGACGATCACCTTCTTG
>JBGGME010000262.1:0-35926 GCA_041288195.1 Hyphomicrobiaceae bacterium | reverse complement strand
GACCCGACGTCTCCGGCATGCATGATGATCTGCGACCCGCGCAGCGCGGCAACCGCTTCGGGGCGCAGCAGACCATGCGTATCAGAGATGACGCCGACGCGTGTTTCGACCGGGCTCATGGCATCCGCAGCATTCAGCCGCCATCTGGATGCTGCCGGCTTCTGTAACGCGCCAGCCGCTCCGCCGGTACATCGTCCTCGGTACGCGTGCCGGGCAGGCCGGGAATCGCCGCGATGAACGGCAGCCGGCTCTCCATCCCGAACTGTTTGGCCGGCGGCACGCGGGCAGGATCGTCGAGGCTGCCGAGCGACACCGACATGCGGTCGCGGTCGATGTAGCGGAAGGAGAGCGGCGTGCCGCAGTCCCGGCAGAAGCCGCGCTCGGCGAGCTCCGAGCTCTTGAAGGCGGCGGGCTCCCCCTTCACCCAGGCGAAGTCGGCGATCGGCACACCGGCGAACGCGCCGAAGTAGCCGCCCACGGCCTTCTGGCACATGCGGCAGTGGCACACGTGCGGGTTGGTGGGGTCGGCGTAGAGCGCATAGCGCACGGCGCCGCACTGGCAGCCGCCGGCGTGCACGGGCTTGCGGGTGTCGGTCATGGGTGCTCCTGGATGCCTGGTCGCCATTGCGCTGCTCGGCCGCCGCGCGGAAGCTCTCCCGCAAGGCCCGCTGCAATCTACGCGGCCTCTCCTGACAACATCGCGTCAGCAATCGCTCTAGTGTCCTGATCGCGAAATTCGTCTCAGTGTGCGGCGGGCTCGGAACGAATTTCGCGATCTGAAGGACACTAGCGAATCCATGGCTCTAGTATGATTCAGATCGAGAAGTCCGCTTCCCGATCCAGCCCAGCGCGACGATGCGGACTTCTCGATCATCACACTAGCGCGTCGCGGCCGGCAGCTCCTCGAGGCTCGCAATGTACCATTTCTCCGTCTCGACGACGGCGGGGTTCTCGCCGTTGGCATAGATCCAGCTGTCGACCGCCCACTTCTGCCCGCCGACGTGCTCCTTGATCACGGCCGTCCAGTGCGGCCAGCCGGCGACCCCGCGCAGCAGGTTCTCCTTGGAGAAGGGTGTGCCCACCACGTGGTGCCTGAGGAAGGCGTTGCGCTCCAGGATCAGCAGGTAGCTCGTGGTGTTGGTGGCCTCGTCGACGCAGTCCTGCTGGGTCGGGTCGCCGCTCGCCGAAAAGTCCATGCCGGGGCGGTCGGCCTTGGTGCCAATCACGTCGCCCGTGCGCCGCTCCATCCAGCCGATGGCGTAGGCGATGGCGCGCCGCTCCTCGGCGGGAGTGTCGGCCTTGCGGGTCTTGGCCATCAGCGTCTTGAGGGCGGCGATATCCTCGTCGGTGAAGCGGAACGGCGTCTGCTTGCGGCAGCCGTAGGCGTGGCACACGTAGACGGTGTTGTTGCGCGGCGGGCGTGTCGCGAAGTCGAGGTAGTGCTGGCCGACGGGGCCCTTGCGCTCGTGAGTGCAGCCCCCGGCGAGCAGCGCCAGAAGCACCGCCGCGGCCCCCCGCGCGCACAGCCAAGCCAGCCCTCGTCCGAGCCTCACGCCTCTGCCCCCGCGTCCCCCTCGAGAAACTAAGCGTTAGCACTGCAGCGATTCGCGCCAAAGTTCGCGCCCTGTTCCAGCCGGAACAGCGGGGCCTGGCCCGTTTCATAGATACTCGCATCACTACCGCCGCGCCTGAACGGCAGTCGACCAGTCTCCTCAGGCTCCGTTCAGGCGTCCGGCGGTAGACCACAATTCGAGTGCCAATGGCACGAGTAGGAGTGAGCGTCATGTCCGCCGCCTGGACGATCAGGGATGGCAAGGGAGAGTACCTGCCCCAGTTCGCAGCCGCCTCCGCCCTCGAGGTCGGCCGCCGCATCCTCCCCACGCGCTTCGACGCCTTCCGCCTGCACGTCGCCGCCTCCTACCGCGAGGTCTTCGACCGCGCCGTCGCCAAGGTGCTGGCCGAGCACGACTGGCAGATCGTCAGGATGCCCGCCCGCGCTTCCCGCCGCCCCCGCACCCCCGACCTGCCGCTCGCCGCCTGAACGCTTCCCTCCCCCTGGAAGGGGGAGGACGACGCGCCCGCGGCTTGGATCGGCTATCGCCAACCGATCCGCCGACGCGACCGCCGATCCAAGTCGCTGGGTTGAGTGTGTGAGGCCCGTCGCCGAGCGCCGCCTAAGTCGCGGACGCATCTCCCTCCCCCCTCTTACGCGCCGAAGGCGTTGCCTTCGCCGCAGGGGGAGGGGCGTCGAGCCAGACGCGCCGTTGAGCCGACGGTCGTTTGCGCCTAGGTTGCGGCGCATGTTGCAACCCATACACATCGTCGGCGGCGGGCTCGCGGGGAGCGAGGCGGCGTGGCAGATCGCGCGCGCCGGCATCCCCGTCGTGCTGCACGAGATGCGACCCCACCGCACCACCGAGGCGCACAAGACGGACGGGCTCGCCGAGCTCGTCTGCTCCAACTCGTTCCGCTCCGACGACGCCGAGACAAATGCCGTCGGCCTGCTGCATGAGGAGATGCGGCGCGCGGGCTCGCTGATCATGAGCGCGGGCGATGCCCTCAAGCTCCCGGCCGGCGGCGCGCTCGCCGTCGACCGCGATCATTTCTCGGCCGAGGTGACGCGGCGCCTCGCCGAGCACCCCCTGATTGCCGTCGAGCGCGGCGAGATCGCGGGGCTGCCGCCTCCCGAGTGGGATAGCGTGATCGTCGCCACCGGGCCCCTCACCTCACCTGCGCTGGCCGCGGCCATCCAGCGCCTCACCGGCGAGAGCGAGCTCGCCTTCTTCGATGCCATCGCGCCGATCGTGCACCTGGACTCCATCGATCCCGCCGTCACCTGGCGCCAGTCGCGCTACGACAAGGCGGGTCCCGCCGGCACCGGCGCCGACTACATCAATTGCCCCATGACGAGGGGCGAGTACGACGCCTTCCTCGATGCGCTGCTCGCGGCCGACAAAACTTCCTTCAAGGAATGGGAGGCCTCCACGCCCTACTTCGACGGCTGCCTGCCGATCGAGGTTATGGCCGAGCGTGGCCGCGACACCCTGCGCTTCGGGCCCATGAAGCCGGTCGGCCTGTCCAATCCGCACAAGCCGGGCGAGCGCCCGCACGCGGTGGTGCAGCTCAGGCAGGACAATGCGCTCGGCACGCTGTGGAACATGGTGGGCTTCCAGACCAAGCTGAAGCACGGCGAGCAGACGCGCGTGTTCCGCATGATCCCGGGGCTGCAGGCGGCCGAGTTCGCGCGCCTGGGCGGGCTGCACCGCAACACCTTCCTCAACTCGCCCAGACTGCTGGACGCCGAATTGCGCTTGCGTGTCGAGCCCAGGCTCCGGTTTGCCGGCCAGATCACGGGCTGCGAGGGCTACGTGGAAAGTGCCGCCATCGGCCTGCTGGCGGGATGCGCGGCAGCCGCCGAGCGCATGGGGACCGCCTGGGGGCCGCCGCCGACGACCACCGCATTCGGCGCCCTGCTCGCCCACATCACGGGCGGCCATATCGCGGCGGACGGCGACGGCAGCGGCGGGGCACCCCGGTCGTTCCAGCCGATGAACGTCAACTTCGGGCTGTTCCCGCCGCTGGAGGCTCCAACGCACGACGACGCCGGCAAGCGCATAAAGGGCAAGGAGCGCGGAGCCGCTCGCAAGCGCGCGCTGTCCGCCCGCGCGCTCGCCGACCTCGGCCGCTGGCTCGACGCCGCTCGCGTCGCGTTGTAGCGGCGCGAGGCCTCGCTATGCGTGTGGCGGCCGCGTGCATTGCGCAAAGTCGAGCCCCACACGCCCCTGGCACAGGTTGGGCTCGGGCTCGCGGGCATGCTAGATTTTGCCCGCTGCAAGCATGGAGGAAACGATGAGCTCGGTTGAAATCCTCGAGGTGGCGCCCCGCGACGGGTTCCAGGCCGTCAAGCCCTTCATCCCCACCGACACCAAGATCGCGCTGATCGAGGAACTGGCGGCGACCGGCATCCAGCGGCTCGAGATCGGCTCGTTCGTGAGCCCGAAGGCGATCCCGCAGCTGGCGGACACGGGCGAGATCCTCAAGCGCGTGCGGCTGCCCAAGGGGCTGCGCTACCACGTGCTCGTTCCCAATGCGAAGGGCCTCGAGATGGCGCTCGCCGCCGGCCTCAAGGAGGTCGCCTGGGTGATCTCGGTGTCGGAGAGCCACAACAAGGCCAACGTCAACCGCACCGTGGACGAGAGCTTTAGGGCGTTCGAGGGCGCCTGGGCTGCGCTCGGCAAGGACCGCCCGAAGCTGCGGCTCGGGCTCGCCACCTGCTTCGACTGCCCCTGGGAGGGCCGTATCCCCGAGGACAACGTGGTGCGCGCCGTCGACCGTGCGCTGGCGGCGGCTCCGGATGCCGAAATCGGCATCTCCGACACAACGGGCCGGGCCTCCCTCGACCATGTCGGCGACCTGTTCGGCCGGCTGGTGGCACGCCACCCGAAGGTGCCCTACGCCTTCCACGGGCACGACACCTATAACCTCGGCGTCGCCAACGCGATCGAGGCCTACCGCCAGGGCGTGCGCCTAATCGACGGCGCCGCGGGGGGCCTCGGCGGCTGCCCGTTCGCGCCGGGTGCTGCCGGCAACACGGCGACCGAGGACCTGGTGTTCGCCTTCGAGCACATGGGGGTCGACACCGGCATCGACTTCGCCAAGCTGCTGGTCGCTGCCGACCACATCTCGAAGGTGGCGCCCGAGCAGGCCGGCGGCAAGGTGCGCACGGTTCCGCGCCGCCGCGCGCTGTCTGGCTTCGCCCATGCGAGCCACGGCGTGCCGGCCTGAGGCGCGGCTGTTCGCTGCCCCTGCGGGTTGCTACGGCACAGCCGGCAACCCTTCGTTAAGGGTTGGCGTGGAAAGATTCGCTCAAACCAGCGATTTGCTCCACGGGACCGACCCATGCCCCCTGCTCCGGGCGACAACACCGCGCGCCTCACCTCCGCCCTCAACGATGCGCGCAACGATACCGGGCGCATCGCCTTCTGCGGGCCGATCGTGCTGTCGGCCATCACCGGCTACTCGGTGAGCAAGGTCGAGGACGAGATCCGCGCCCTCCGCGATCCCAACCTCGAAACCAAGACCGTCATCCGCGGCACCTACGCCGAGGAGGTTGCAGCCGCACTCGCCCACTTCGGCTACGACATGGTGGTGAAGGAGAGCTTCATGCACCTCTCCCGCAAGGAGCGCCCCTCGCTGTGGACCTGGATGCAGAAGCCGCGTAACGCCTGGGTGCACTACGTCCTCGCCATCCACAAGGGCAAGGAAGGGCACTGGATCCTGATCAAGGGCGTCAAGCACTGCGACACCTACACGGAGGGACGCTGGCAGTTCGTATGCGACGGCCCCCACAAGGGCTGCCGCATCATGGAGGTGTTCGAGGTGAGGAAGGCGCTGGGGGTGTAGGGCGCAATAGGCGCCAGCCGTATTGCGCCGTGCAACGGTGGGAAGGTGCAACAAGAAGGTGCAATACGCTTCGCTATTGCACCCTACGCCTACGCCGCGGCCAAAACGTCAGCTTTTCAGTTTCGGGTCGAGCCAGTCGCGCAGGCTGTCGCCGAACAGGTTGAAGGCGAAGACGGCGAGCGTGATGGCGAGGCCGGGGAACAGGATCATCCAGGGCGCGGTCTGGTAGAAGTCGGCGCTGGCGCCGGACAGCATCAGGCCCCAGGCGGGGGTCGGCTCGGTGACGCCGAGCCCCAGGAACGACAGGCTCGCCTCCAGCAGGATCGCCTGGGCGATGAAGGCCGTCACCAGGATCAGGTAGGGCGCCACGATGTTGGGCAGGATGTGGCGCAGCACGATGCGGCTGTGGGAGAAGCCCGCCGCGCGCGCGGCATCGATGAACGGCATGGCGACGATCGACAGCGTCGAGGCGCGCGCCACCCGCGCCATCTTCGGCACGATGGGGAGAGCGATGGCGACGATCAGGTTGGTGTCGATGCCGCCGACGTTCTGCTTGCCGAGCACGGCGACGACCACCATGGCCAGCACGATGATGGGGAACGACAGCATGATGTCGACGACGCGCTGGATCCAGTTGTCGATGCGGCCGCCGAAGTAGCCGGACACGGCGCCGACGAGCGCGCCGACGGTGCAACCGACCACGGCCGAGAGGATGCCGACCGCCAGCGCCGTGCGCGCGCCGTAGACGATGCGGCTGAAGACGTCGCGGCCGTACTGGTCGGTGCCGAACCAGTGCTCGCGTCCAGGGGCGCCCAGCATGGCGCCGAAGTCGATGGCCTCGGGATCGTAGGGCGAGATCCAGGCGGCGCCGAAGGCGCACACCACGTAGAGCAGGATGACGAGGAAGCCGATGATCCCCAGCGGCTGGCTCTTCACGAACTGCCAGAACAGGCTCTGCTGCCTGGGGAGGGCATCGGCAGGCGCCGAAGGTACCGCTGCGATGGTTGCCATGGGCGCCCCTCAGGTCAGGCGGATGCGCGGATCGAGCCAGCCGTACAGCAGGTCCACGATCAGGTTGACGAAGATGAAGATGGTGGCGATCAGCAGCACCAGGCCCTGGATCAGGTTGAAGTCGCCGCGGGCGGTGGCATCCACGAACAGCTTGCCGATGCCGTTGATGTTGAACACCTGCTCGGTGACGACGAGGCCGCCGATCAGGAAGGCGAACTCGAGGCCGATCACGGTCACGACCGGGAGCATGGCGTTGCGCAGCGCATGGCGGCGCATGATGAGTTGCGTCCACACGCCCTTGGCGCGGGCCGTGCGGATATAGTCCTCGCGCATCACCTCGAGCAGCGAGGAGCGCATCATGCGGGTGGCGACCGCGGCGTAGCGATAGCCGACCGAGATCGCCGGCCAGATCGTCACGGCGAGGTTCGCCACCGGGTCCTTCCAGAACGGCACGTAGCCGATCTTGGGCAGCCAGTTGAAGAGCGACAGCAGCGCCAGGATGATGAGCATGCCGAGCCAGAACGAGGGTATGGCGAGCCCCGAGACCGCCACCACGCGCACGGTATGGTCGATCCAGGTGTCGCGGTAGAGCGCCGAGATGGTGCCGAGCGGGATGGCGATCGCCACGGCGATGATGGCGGACATCAGCGCGATCTGCAACGAGACGGGTATGCGGATCGCGATCTCCTTCAGGACGGACTCGCCGGTCCACAGCGACTTGCCGAGATCGAGGTGGGCGAGGCCGATCATGTAGTCGGCGAACTGGGCGTAGAGCGGCTTGTCGAGGCCGAGCCGCTTGCGCTCGGCCTGGATCGTCTCCTCGGAGATGGCGGCGCCGTCGGCCCTCAGCTTCACCACCACCACGTCGCCCGGCATCACGCGGATCAGGAAGAACACCGCGATCGCGACGCCGATCAGCGTCGGGATCACCATGACGAGGCGGCGGATGACGTACCAGAGCATGACGTTGCGCGGCCCTTGCCGGAAAGAAACCTGTGTAGCTGCCGACCTCTGTTATCTGCCGAGACCAAACCTCTGATGCAGAGTGCGCCCCTCACACGTGGATGCAGGCCACGGAATGGCCGGGCGCCAGCTCGCGGGTCGGCGGCACCGCCTGCTTGCACTCCTCGGTGGCGAGCGGGCAGCGCGGGTTGAAGACGCAGCCGGGCGGCGGGTTGAGCGGGCTCGGAAGCTCGCCCTTGATGATGGTGCGCGGCCGGGTGCGCTCGATGACGGGATCGGGCACGGGGGCGGCGGCGAGCAGCGCCTTCGTATAGGGGTGCTTGGGGTTGGCGAACAGCTCGTCGGAGGGCGCGTACTCGACGATACGGCCCAGGTACATGACCGCGACCTTGCTCGAGATGTGGCGCACGACGGCGAGGTCATGGGCGATGAAGAGATAGGTGAGCCCGAGCCGCTGCTGCAGCTCCTCGAGCAGGTTGATGACCTGGCCCTGGATCGACACGTCGAGCGCCGACACCGCCTCGTCGCAGACAATCACGCGCGGGTCGACGGCGAGCGCCCGGGCGATGCCGACGCGCTGGCGCTGGCCGCCGGAGAGCTCGTGAGGATAGCGCAGCGCCATGTAGGGGAAGAGGCCCACCAACTGCAGCAGCTCGGCGACCCGATCGGGGATCTGAGGCTTGGGCAGGATCTCGTGCACGCGGATCGGCTCGGCGATGATCTGGCCCACGGTCATGCGCGGATTGAGCGAGGAATAGGGGTCCTGGAAGATCACCTGCATCTTCTTGCGCACGGCGATCATGCCGCCGCGGTCGAGCTTGGCGAGGTCCACGCCCTCGAACAGGATCTCGCCGGCGGTCGGGTCGTCGAGCCGCAGCACCAGGCGGCCGAGCGTGGATTTCCCGCAGCCCGATTCGCCGACCAGGCCCAGCGTCTCCCCGCGCCGGATGTCGATCGTCACGTCGTTGACGGCGCGCACGAGCTTGGGCTTGCGCAGCCAGCCCGCGCGCACAGGGAAGAACTTCTTGGCCCCCTTGATGGCGAGGATGCTGTCGTCGTCGTGGCCGTTGACGGAGGCCTTGCTCGCCGTCTCGATCCGGCGGTCTTCCGTATCGATGGCCTCGATTTCGGCCACGCGGTGGCAGGCGGCGAGGTGCCCCGGCTCCATCTCCATGAAGGAGGGATCCTCCAGGCACTTGTCGATGACGAAGCGGCAGCGCGGGCGGAAGCGGCAGCCCGACGGCGGGTTGAGCAGGTTGGGCGGCGCCCCGTCGATGGTGGAGAGCTTGGCGTTGCGGCCGCGATCGAGGCGCGGCACGGCCGTCAGCAGCCCGCGCGCGTAGGGGTGGAGCGGCCGGCCGAACACGCGCTCGGCGGTGCCGCTCTCGACCAGACGCGCCGCATACATGACGTTCACGCGGTCGGCGTAGCGGGCGACGATGCCGAGGTTGTGGGTGATGATGATGACCGCCACGCCGAGCCGGCGGGAGAGGTCCTTCATCAGCTCCAGGATCTGCGCCTGGATGGTGACGTCGAGCGCGGTGGTGGGCTCGTCCGCGATCAGGAGCTTGGGATTGCAGGCAAGCCCGATGGCGATCATCACGCGCTGGCGCATGCCGCCCGAGAGCTGGTGGGGATACTGGTTGAGCCGGCTCTCGGGGTCGGTGATGCCGACCAGCGTCAGCAGCTCGATCGCCCGCGCGCGCGACTTCGCATCGTCCATGCCGAGGTGGATGGTGAGCGGCTCGGTGATCTGCAGCCCGATCTTGAGCACCGGGTTGAGCGAGGTCATCGGCTCCTGGAAGATCATCGCGATGTCGCGGCCGCGGATCTTGCGCATCTCCTCGTCGGTGAGGCCGAGCAGCTCGCGGCCGCCGAAGCGGACCGAGCCCTTGGTGCGCGCTGTCCCAGCGGGTAGGAGCTGCATGACGGCGAGTGCCGACACCGACTTGCCGGAGCCCGACTCGCCGACGATCGCCACCATCTCGCCGGGGTGCACCTCGTAGCTCAGGCCTTCAACCGCCCGCACGGTGCCGTGCGAGGTCACGAACTGCACATTGAGGTCTTGGATTTCGAGCAGGGGCTCGCCCGCCCTGGAGGGCGCGGGACCTGACGCTGGCTCCACCAACGCCCGATTGCCGAGAGTCGAGACGACCTCGTTGTTCAACCCAGTCCTCCCTTGCGCGTACAGGCCCTGTTCTTGTTGCGTTGCCGCCTGGCCGCCCGCGCAGATATGCGCCGCCCCCTTTGCTAACCCACAAGGCCGCACCCCGGCAAGGGGAAGGGTGGAAAGCCTAAATTGGCGCTAATGGGCGCAGATCCGCGCCTGTCGCAAGGGGCTCGCCCGCTCTCCCGGTTTGCCTCGGCGCTGCGCTTGGGTCATTTTCGAGCCGATCAGACCGTTGTCTATCCAGCGATTGGGAGCATGCCCATGCCCGACAGCTTCATGTTCCACGAGGGCAACCGCCGGCTGCAGGACCAGTTCGGGAGCCGGCGCATCGCCGACCGTCTGGAGCAGAAGCTTGCGCGCACGGCCTTCACCGCCGACGACAAGACCTTCATCGAGAGCGCAATATACTTCTTCCTCGCCTCAGCCGACGACAATGGACAGCCCGATTGCTCCTTCAAGGGGGGGCCTGCCGGCTTCGTCCGGGTAACGGGGCCGAACGAGCTGGCGTTCCCCGACTATGACGGCAACGGCATGTTCAAGAGCCTGGGCAACCTCCTGGTAAATGCCAATGTCGGTCTGCTCTTCATCGATATGCACGAGAAGCCGCGCCGGCTCAGGGTCAACGGCGAGGCCAGCGTCGTGCGCGAGGATCCGTTGCTGGCCGAGACGGTCGGCGCGCAGCTGATCGTGCGGGTGAAGGCGCGGGCGATCTTTCCCAACTGCCCGCGCTACATTCCCAAGCTGGCGCTGGCCGAGGCCTCGCAGTACGTGCCGCAGGCCGGCAAGGCGCCGGTCGAGCCGGCATGGAAGGGCTTTGCCGACTTTAGGGACTACGTGCATCCGCGCCAGCCGACGTTCCAAGGGGGCGACAAAGGCGAATAGTCTTTCCTGACAACAGTCTTTCCTGAGCCGGCGGCCCGTGGCAGGCTCGGGACAACCACAAGCCTGCCCAGGGGAAACGCACCATGAAGACGAGGATTGCTGTCCCGATTGTGCTCGTTGGCTTATTCCTTTCGCTATCGCCGGCCGCGCTTGCCGATCCGCTGCCCGCCACCCAGCCGCAGACCGTTGGGCTCTCCAAGGAGCGGCTCAACCGCATCACCGAGACCCTCAAGGCCAGCATCGCCAAGGGCGACATCCCCGGCGCCGTGCTCCTGATCTCGCGCCACGGCAAGATCGCCTACTTCGAGGCCATGGGCAGCCTGGACCCCGAGAAGAAGACGCCCATGTCCAAGGATGCGATCTTCCGCATCTACTCGATGACCAAGCCGATTGCCACGGCTGCGGCGATGATGCTGTTCGAGGAGGGCAAGCTCGCCCTGAACGACCCGGTCGCCAAGTACATCCCCGCCTTCAAGGACGTGAAGGTCGGCGAGGAAAAGCCGGGCGCCGACGGCAAGCCCACCCTGGACCTGGTCGCCCCGAAGCGGGCGATGACCATCCAGGACCTGATGCGCCACAGCTCCGGGCTCACCTACGGCTTCTTCGGCGAAGGCCTCGTGAAGAAGGCCTATGTCGCGGCCAAGCTCGGCGACGGCGACCCGACGGCGGCCGAGTTCGTGGACCGGCTCGCCAAGCTCCCGCTCGTCTACCACCCGGGCACGACGTGGGACTACAGCCAGTCGACCGATGTGCTCGGCCGGGTGATCGAGGTCGTGACCGGCAAGCCGCTCTATCAGGCGCTGAAGGCCATGCTGCTCGACCCGCTCGGCATGACCGACACGAGCTTCTACGTGACGGATCCCGCCAGGCAGGCCCGCATCGCCGAGCCGTTCGCCAAGGACCGCTCGATCGGCGCCGGTGCGGACGTCAACGATCCGCGCATCGCCATGAAATACGAGTCCGCCGGCGGGGGCCTGGTGGGGACGGCGACGGACTACGCCCGCTTCCTGCAGATGCTGGCCAACGGCGGCAGGCTCGACGGCAAGCGCTATCTGAGCCCCCGTACGCTCGCCTACATGACGTCGGACCACATGGGCGACGTCGTCAAGCGCGGGCCCTACGACCTGATGGGACCCGGCTACAAGTTCGGCCTGGGCTTTGGCGTGCGCACCGACACGGGCCTCGCGCCCTATGCGGGCTCCGCCGGCGACTACTACTGGGGCGGCGCTGGCGGCACTGCCTTCTGGGTCGATCCCAAGGAGAAGATGTTTGTCGTCTTCATGATGCAGGCACCGAGCAAGCGGCTGGTCTACCGCGTGATGCTGCGCAACATGGTGTACGCAGCCATCGTCGAGTGATGCAAGTCCCAGGAGAACCAGCCTGATGCCGCGCCATTTCGGGATCCTTGTCCCGTCCACCAACACCACCTGCGAGATCGAGCTCAGCCGGCTGCCCCAGGACTTGCAGGTGCATACAGCGCGGCTCGGCAAAGGCGGGGGCTCGCCGTTCTCCCCCAGCCTGGATGCCGACGTGGCCTACCAGTCCAAGCTGCTCAGCGATGCGCGCGTCGAAGTGATCGCGCTGGCGCAGACATCGGCGAGCCTGTTCGCCGACGACTATGACGAGGTCACGGTGAAGCGCATGACGGAAGCCTCCGGCGTGCCCTCCTTCACCTTGGCGCAGGCCGTCGGCCGGGCGCTGCAGGCGCTCGGGGCAAAGCGCATCGCCATGGCGACGCCCTACTCCGAGGAGGTGATCGCGCGGGCCAAGCACTACTACGAGAGCAAGTACGGCATTGCCGTCGTCGCCTCCGAGAGCCTCGGCGCCACCAACTCCTATGCCATCGGCAAGATGGATGCAGGCGTGGCGCAGGCCGCGTTCGCCCGCATCGATCGCCCCGACATCGAGGCGCTGGTGGTTCCCGGCGGCAACTTCCCGACCATGGAGCACATCGCGCCGTGGGAGCGGCAGTTCGGCAAGCCGGTCGTCACCACCAACCAGGCGACCCTGTGGGCCGTCCTGCGCGCGATGCAGATCGCGACCCCGTTCCCCGGCAGAGGCCGGCTGCTCGAGCAGCTGCCCGGCGAAGGTGTCTGACCCTCCGGGTCGGACACCATTGCTCCAACACCAGCGTCGCGTCATGGTGTCGGACCCGGAGGGTCAGACACCATTCTTTACTGCGACGCGCTGGCCCGGCGGCCGAGCATCACCCAGTCGCCGCCGGGATCGTCCTGGCGCGTGGCAACGGCGCGGGCGATGCCGTCGACGATCCGGTAGGCGATCGGCAGCCGGTAATGCATGGTGTCCCAGTAGTTGTCGTCGCGGGTGGTGATGCTCGAGGCGATGCCGAAGTCGACGACCACCGCCTGATGGCGAGCGCCGATCTCGGCGACGCGCGTCTTACAGAGGCGCTCGCGCGCCGCCCCCTGCGAGCCCGGCACCGGCTGGCGGTTCACGTGCACCGGCATGAACGCGAGAATGCGGCGCGCATCCGCCGGCGTCGCCGCCAGCACCTCCTCGAGCCACGTCAGCGCCGGAAAGCGCCAGGCGCGAAGGTCCTCCGCGGTCGCGGTGTATGCCGGCACCTGCGGCTTGATCTCCTTGGGCGCGCCCGCCCAGAGCAGCTTCTCGACCTTGACGGGGTCGTAGGCGCTCTCGGGCGGCACGAACACCTCGAAGCCGTTGAAGGGGATGCGCGGCAGCCTGAGCCCGAGCCGGTAGCCTGCCACGCGCCCCGCCAGCTCGAGCGTGCGCGGGTTGAGCAGCAAGAGCCAGTCGTTCCAGGCGCTGTCGTCGTAGAGCCACTCGGGAAAACCCCGCGGGGTGATGCGGTTGACGTCGGCCTTCTCCTCGCACCAGTTCCAATCGAGGCCGACGATCAGCGTCTTGAGGTTGGGCTGGTGCTGCAGGAACAGGCGGGCGAGCTGGTATTGCTCCCAGGCTTGCCCGGCGTTCATGGCGAGGTTGGCGAAGCGCCCGCCAAGCTGGGCATCGAGGCGATCGGGGTCGAGCAGGCGCGAGGTCGACGTGCCGAACACGGCCGAGTCGAACTCACCGGAGCGGACGATGGCCGGGTACTGGTAGCGCTGGTTGATGTCCATGATCACATGCTTGCCGAACACCTGCCAGGGAAGGTGGCCATAGGGGTTCATCAGCACGATGAAGCCGAAGACTACCGCCAGCAGGCCGGCAAGGCCGCCGAGCGCGATCTTCAGGAACTGCCCCCAGCCGATCACATCGCCCCTCAGAACTGGAAATAGATGAAGCTCTTGGGCTGGCCCTCGCCGACCAGCAGGATGGCGTAGGCCGCCGCCGCCGCGAGCGAGGTCGCCCAGGCCCGGGTCGGCACCAGCCAGCGGTCGAGCGCCTCCTTTGCCGTCAGCGGCTGCAGCGCGAGCGCCAGCGCAACCGCGAGCGTCGTTGCGGTGGAAAGGGTCCACATCGCACCCAGCCCGCCGGCCCCGACCAGGCCCGCACCGAGCCGCCAGGCGCTGGCAAGGTCCGTGGCGCGAAACAGGCCGAACAGCACGACGGCGAACAGGAACGTCAGCAGCCAGCCGAGTAGGGCCGGCATCGGCAGCCTGGCATCGTCCCAGAACCGGCAGACGGCAAGGCCGATGCCGTGGCCGAGCCCCCACAGCACGAAGATCCAGCCCGCGCCGTGCCACAGCCCGCACAGCCCCATGGTGAAGAGCACCGCGAACAGGTAGCGCGCGGTGCCCTCGCGGCTGCCGCCGAGCGGGATGTAGACGTAGTCGCGCAGGAAGCGCGACAGCGTCATGTGCCAGCGGCGCCAGAACAGGCGCAGGCTGGTGGAGCGGTAGGGCTGCTCGAAGTTGAGGGGAAAGTGGAAGCCCATCATCAGCGCCAGTCCGATCGCCATGTCGGAATAGGCCGCAAAGTCGAAGAACACCTGCAGCGCGAAGGCGAGCGTGCCGAGCGCGGCGTCGGAGAACGTCGGCACGCCCTGCTCGGCGGCGGCGAACACCGGGTCGGCGATGCGGGCGAGGTTGTCGGCGATCAGCACCTTGGCGGCGATGCCGGCGACCAGCAATGCGAGCCCGCGGCTGATGCGCTCGGCCACCCCCGGCCGCAACGGGTCCTCCGCGAACTGCGGGATGATCTCGTTGTGGCGCACGATCGGCCCCGCGATCAGGTGCGGGAACAGCACCACGAACAGGGTCAGGCGCCTGAGCTCATAGCGCGGCGCCTCCCCGCGCAGCACGTCGACGAGGTAGGAGACGACCTGGAAGGTGTAGAAGCTGATGCCGATAGGCAGGATCAGCCCGGCGCGCGGGAAGGTGACACTCAGGATCTGCTCGAGGGTGCTGATGCCGAAATCGATATACTTGAAGAGGCCGAGCACGGCGAGGTTGGCGCAGATGCCGAGTCGCAGCGGCCAGCGTGCACCTGTGCGGAAGTGGAGCCCGGCCAGCGCCCAGGTCATGACCACCTGGCCCAGCAGCAGCGGCACGAAGCGCACGTCCCACCACCCGTAGAAGATGAGCGACGCGAGGATCAAGATGTATTGGCGCGTCCTGGGAGCGTGGGCGAACGCGTAGTAGAGGCCGAGCGTGGCGGGCAGGAAGGCCAGCAGGAAGATTTGCGTGTGAAAGAGCACGCCGCGCCCCCTACCCTGTCATGCCGGGGCTAGCTCGCACCGGCCAGGGCCGGTGCCCCCGGCACCCGGCCGTCAGCCGCCGCGAGACGAGCCGCCCCTCACAGCCCATCCCAGAGCTCCGCCATGCGCTTGCGCTCGGCCGCATCGGGGAGCCGGCCGAGCCCCGCGCCGATGTTGTCGCGCATGTGCTCGGGCTTGGCGGTGCCGGGGATGACGCAGGTGACGGCGGGGTGGCCCAGGATGTACTTGAGGAACACCTGCCCCCAGCTCGCGCACTCCATCTCCGCGGCCCAGGCGGGCAGCGCCTTGCCGCGCACCTTGCGGAAGAGGTCGCCGCTGTCGAACGGCTGGTTGATGAGCGTGGCGATGCCGCGCTCGGCGCACAGCGGCAGCAGGCGCGCCTCGGCGTCGCGCACGTTGATCGAAAAGGCGAATTGCACAAAGTCGATGGCCGGCTCGGCGCGGATGACGGCGGCAAGCTCGTCCAGCCCCGGCACGGTGTAGTGGGTGATGCCGATGTAGCGCACCTTCTTCTGCGCCTTCCAGGCGCGCAGCGTCTTCAGATGGGTGCGCCAGTCGACGAGGTTGTGCACCTGCATGAGGTCGATCGGCGCCTGCATCTTGGCGGCGGAGTCGTTCATCTGCCGGATGCCCGCCGCCTCGCCCGAGGTCCACACCTTGGTGGCGATGAACGGCTTGTCGAGGGCCTGCATGTCTTTCAGCAGCACGCCCACGACCTCCTCGGCCCGGCCGTACATGGGCGAGGAGTCGATCACCTTGCCGCCCGCCTCGAACAGGGTGCGCAGCACCTCCTTGCGGGGTGCGAGATCGGGGCCGGCGGGGGCCACGTCGAAGGTCTGCCAGGTGCCGACGCCGACGATCGGCAGCGGCTCGCTGGTCCTGGGGATGGGGCGTGTGAGCATGGTGGGGCTCGCCTGCGCTCGAGTGCCGGGCAGCGCGGTGCAAGCGCCCGCTGCCAACGCCAATTGCAAAAGATCCCTGCGTGTCCCTGCCATCGGCTATCTAGCCGTCTTGCGCGTAGCGTACCAGCTCGTTCCCTCGAGGTCGCCGCCGGGTGTCATGTGGCCGTTGAAGCGCTCGAAGCTGCGGCCGGACAGCGCGAGCTCGAAGGTCACGTCGATGCCGTCGATGCGGCCGTTGCGGATGGGTCGCCAGCGGCCATCGACCAGCGCCGTGCCCCTGAAGTGCTGATACTTCTGGTCGATTCGGATGTCGATAACACGGCCCTCTGTATTGAGCCGCCAGCTGCCGCCGACTTTGGCGGGAACGATCCACAGAAAGATGTCGCTCTCGCCCACGGTCTGCTGGCGATCGGGATGCCAGTCGCCCATGTCGTGCGCGTGGGAGACGACGCGCTTGCCGGGAGCGAGGTCGAGCAGACGCGGCCGGAGCTTGAGGTTGACGGTCGGCCAGAGAAACAGGGTGACGACGGTGGCATCGCCGATCTCGGTCCCATGGAGGTCGCCCTCCACGAAGGTGACCTTGTCGGTGACGCCTTCGCGCTCCGCGTTGACCTTGGCCTCGGCCACGCGCTTGGGATCGAGATCGACGCCCAGCGCCTTGGCGCCGTAGGTCTTTGCCGCGGCAATGGGGATGCGGCCATCCCCGGAGCCCAGATCTATCAGGAAATCGTCCGGGCTCAGCTTGGCCAGCTTCAGCATGGCGTCCACGACCTTGTGGGGCGTCGCCTCGTACTCCACCTCGAGCTTCTTGCCGGCCTTTCCCTTCTCGGCGGACTCGCCGATCGAGGATGTGACCGCGCAGAGCAGGAGCAGGAGCACAAGCAGGACGCCGCAGAGCTTCGCTGCGGCGAAGCGGCTCGGCCCGTGAGCTCCCGCCCCTGCGAAGGTCATGCCTTCGGCCACAGGATCATCTGGGTATTGCGGAACTGGGCGATGGGCTTGGGCGACCCCTCGGCCGTGACGGTAGCGTCCCACACCTGCGTCGTGCGGCCCTGGTGCAGCGGCCGCGCCACGCACATGACCTCGCCCTCGCGCGCGCTGCCGAAGAAGTTGCTCTTGAGCTCGATGGTGGTGAAGCCGAGCGCGCCCTGGGGCAGACTGCGCAAGGTGCCGTAGCCGCAGCAGGTGTCGGCGAGGCTGACGACCGAGCCCGCATGCAGGAAGCCGTTCCAGGAGTCGATCGCCTTGCGGATCGCCACCTTGGCGACCACCTCGCCGGGCTCCACCTTGAGGAAGACGAGCCCCAGGTGCCCCGGCAGGTACTCGGCACCCGCCGCGTTCCACTCGGCCAGCGTCTGCGGGATCTTGATCTCCATGTCGGCTCCTGCTCGGCGCATCGGGCGCGGGGCGGCATTGTGACGGGGCGCGGCTGGCACAAATAGGGCGTTTGCGCTTGGGAGGCCTCCCAAGGCCGGCACCGATCGGTCTTGCCCCCTCGCGAAGGCGGCAGCTAAGCTCAGGTCCGCCCCCGGACACAAGCGACAGAGGCCTCGAGTGCCCATGCCAGAGCTCCTGCTCCCCACAACCGTCGTCGGCAGCTACCCGCAGCCCGACTGGCTCGTCAATCGCGAGATGCTCTCCAAGACGGTGCCGCGCGTGCGCATGGACATCTGGCGCGTGCCGCAGCCGTGGCTGGAGCAGGCGCAGGACGATGCCACCCTGCTGGCCATCCGCGACATGGAGCGCGCGGGCATCGACATCATCACCGACGGCGAGATGCGCCGCGAGAGCTACTCCAACCGCTTCGCCACCGCGCTGGAAGGCATCGATACCGAGCGGCCCGGCCACGTCAAGGCGCGCTCCGGCCACGAGACGCCGGTGCCGCGGGTGGTCGGCAAGATCAGGCGCACGAAGGCGGTGGAGGTGCGCGACATGCAGTTCCTGCGCGCCAATACGACCCGCACCGCCAAGATCACGCTGCCCGGCCCCTTCACCATGAGCCAGCAGGCCAAGAACGAGTTCTACGGCGACGAGGAGGAGATGGTGATGGACTACGCCATCGCCGTGAACCAGGAGGCGCGGGACCTCGAAAAAGCCGGCGCCGACGTCATCCAGCTCGACGAGCCGTGGCTCAGGAACGACCCCGAGGCCGCCAAGCGCATCGCGGTCAAGGCCATCAACCGCGCGCTCGAGGGGCTGAAGGTGCCGACCATCGTCCACCTGTGCTTCGGCTATGCGGCGCTGGTGCCGGGCGAGACCAAGCCGGTCGGCTACTCGTTCCTGCCGCAGCTCGCCGACAGCACGGCCCAGCAGATCTCGATCGAGGCCGCGCAGCCCAAGCTCGACCTCGGCGTGCTGAAGGACCTCGCGAAGAAGAAGGTGCTGCTCGGCGTCATCGACCTCAACGATCCCAAGGCCGAGACGCCCGCGGTCGTGGCCGACCGCATCCGTGCCGCTCTAAAGTTCCTCGCCCCCGACAAGCTGATCCCGGCGCCCGACTGCGGCATGAAGTACCTGCCCCGCGCGCTCGCCTTCGCCAAGCTCAAGGCGCTGAGCGACGGCGCGGCCATCGTCCGCAAGGAGCTGTAGGGCGCGTCCCCTCTCCACACTCTTCAGTGGGGAGAGGGTTAGGGTGAGGGGCGGCAACGAGCGCCAGAGCAAGCTTCTGCCCCTCACCCCGACCCTCTCCCCGTAAGGACGGGGAGAGGGAGAAGGGGAGGCGCCCGCTCCGCGACGGACCTCTACTCCGGCATCATCGTCTCGCGCTTGGGGAAGGCTGCGAACGTCTTCTCGGGCACGCCGAAGTTGGTGGCGAGCACCTGGCCTGGCGTCGCCGCCATCCAGGCCGTGATCGAGATCGACTCGTAGCTGCCGTTGTTGAGCGCCAGCACCAGCTCCACGTCCTCGCTGCCGACGTTCTCGATGTAGTGGCCGTAGCCCTGCGGCACGTAGCCGACGTCGCCGGCGCCGAACTCCTCGGTGCGCGCGCGGCCGTGCGAGCCGAACACCGTCATGCGCGCGCGGCCTTCGATGTAGTACTGCCACTCGTCCGCGTTGGGATGCCAGTGCAGCTCGCGCAGCCCGCCCGGCTTGATGCGCATCAGCGCGCCGGTCACCGTCGTGGAGATCGGGAACTCGCGCTCCGAGACCAGCCGCAGCGAGCCGCCGGCGAACCTCTCGGGCCGCTGAGCCAGCAGGCGGTAGCGGTGCGTGACAGCGCCGACGTTGAGCGAGCCGGGCGCGGGGTCGGAGGGGAGCGGCGCCGGCACGGGCCCCTTCGCCATGTAGACCTCGCGCTTCGGGAAGGTCGCGAAGGTCGATGCCGGTACGGCGAAGTTCCTGGCCAGCACCTCGGGGGGCGTGTGACCCAGCCAGTCCGTGATGCTGAAGGTGCCGAACTCGGAGAAGTAGCCGTTGTCGAACACGAGGAGGAACTGGCAATCGCCGGGTCCCAGGCCCTGGATCGAGTGGCCGTGCCCGCGCGGGAAGTACCAGACGTCGCCGGCATCGCAGTCGACGATCTCGGAATGCCCCTGCGGGTCGATGGTGGTGACGCGGCAGCGGCCCTTGATGACGTAGGCCCATTCGGCGGCGTTGGCGTGCCAGTGCAGCTCGCGCAGCGCGCCGGGCGAAAGCTGCATCAGGACGCCGGCGAGCTTCTCCGACACCGGAAACTCGGCGACCGTCGCCTCCTTCGACCAGCCCCCGTCCCAGGCCTTGGCGGACTGGGCACCGAGCGCGTACTTGAAGGAGGGCAACTCCTTGCCGCTGAGCGGCGCGGGCGTCGGCCCGAAAGGCGGCTGCACATCGGCGCTGGCACTGGCTGCACCCATTTGCGCCATTGCGAACCCTCCCGATACCGCGATCCCGCTGATGACGTTGCGCCGCGACATGCCGGCCATCGATGACCTCCCTGGAGCATGGGAGGCCTTATCCGCGCGCCGCAAAAAGGGTCGCGCGGGCGACAGCCCCGCCGCCCCCAGTGTTAGGCGGGAGCAGGTTGAGGATGTGCCCGCGAAACCCGAAAAATTGCGCGCAAGTCCGCTAGCGGACCCTGCCCTCGGCGGCGCATCAGTAGGGCGACCGTACCCTGACGGCGGGCACGATGCCGGCGCGCGTGAGACCGATGTCCTTGAGCTCGCGGTCGCTCATGGACCGGAGGCGCTCGATTGCCGCCGTCTCCATGCGCCGGATCATATAGGCGCTCCACCAGCGTTTCAGGACGGCCAAACAGCCTTCCGCCTGGGACTCGGTGAACGCGTCTTGCGCCGCAGGCGGCGCCAAGGAACTCATGCTCATGACCATCTCCATTTCGGCTTCTTGTTTTCGACGCCCTACGTCTCGCTCAAGAGAGACGGAGAGGTCGTCAGCCGTTCGGTTGATGGTCTTGGAGATGTGTTGTGCGACGCAGGTCTGGAGGGGCGAAGCCTGACGCCGCCCCTCACTCTCGGCCTACGCCGAGGGCAGGCCCCAGCCCTCTCCCCGTCAAGACGGGGAGAGGAAACGACGGAGCATGAGCTACATCGCCGGCAGGATGGCGATGTCGCCGATTTTGCCCTTGAGGCCCGAGACCTGGCTGAACGGCTTGGCGGCGCCGGTAGCAATGTCGACCGTGTACAGCGCGCCGCCGGCGAGCAGCCAGCCGGTGTTGGCGCCCTTGCCGTCCGACCAGACGTCGAAGGCGACGGGGCCGTCCAGCTTCACGCCGAGCTTGCCGATGGTGTTGAGGATGCCGTCGTTGGGCGGCGCCTGCTTGACGAGCGTGCCGTGCGCCGCGTCGATGTCGTAAAGCGCGGTCTCCTTGGTGCCGGCGTAGCTGTTGGAATAGGCGGCGGCCGTGACCTTGGGCTCCTTCCCCTTCATGGCGTCAGCGTCGGCGTACTTGAGCGCGCCGTCGACCAAGGTCTTGCCGTCGTCGACGTTGATGCGATAGCTCATGCCGGTCGAGGACACGACGCGCATGCGGTCGGCGACGGGATTGAAGTCGACCGAGAACGCGGCGCCGTCGGGCAGCTTCTCGCTGAGCTGGCTCTTCTTCTCCCACTTGCCCGTTTTGACGTCGATGGTGACGATGGCGCCCTGGGGGGTGAGACCGTAGAGCTTGCCGTCGGCGGGCCGCACGTCGAAGCCGACCAGGCTCGCGCCGCCGTCGAGGCCGACCTTGCCGATCACCTTCTTCTGGTCCGTGTCGATCCACACGATGGTCTTGCCGTCCTGCAGGGCGGCGAGCGTGGCGGCGCTGGCGGAGCCGGCGGCGGCAACGCCCAGGGTTGCCGCCAGCCCGATAAAGGCGGTGCGCGGAAGTCTCGTCATGTCGTATCTCCTCTGGCTCTTCGTGAGGCTCCCTTCGCGGAGCTGAAGGGGTTACGAGCCGTGGAGGCACACGGTTTTTGACGATGCGTCACGATTGAGTGAGAGGCGCGCGACCCCCCGTCATACCGGCGTCATGTCGAAGACATGCCTCCGGCTTGAAGGCCGGTACCCAGCTCGCCGGGATAGGTGCATGGGTCCCGGCCTTCCTCTGCGAGCGCCCTGCCGGGCGCTCGCAGCGCCGGGATGACGTGAGCTAGCCCGTGGCCGCGCGGGGGCCGAGGGCGATTGCCAGCTCGTCGTGGATGTTGGCGGCGGCCTCACGCCAGTCGCCGCGGCGGAACACGTGCGCTGGAGGCGGCTGCGGCGGCGCCTCCTGAGCTGGGAGCTCCTGCACCGGCTCCTCCAGCACGGCGAAAGGCGCCCGCGGCCGCGGCAGCGCACCCATCCGCTGGGCGAGCCCCTGCAGCTCTTTCAGGATCACGCCGCGCCGCTGCTCGTGCTCCTGCGCCACGGCGCGCACGTCCTGCAGCAGCTTCTGGTCGGCACGGCCCAGAGCCTCCCCCAAGGCGCGCACAAGGTCCTGCTCGCCGGTGGCGAGGTCGTTCATGCGTACGCGCATTTCCTCGATCTGCTCGATCAGGCTCGTCATGCTGTCCCTCAACGTTCGTTGCAGTTGTGACGAATCACCCTGAGACCAAAGGGTCTGGGACAAATGCGGTGGAGACGGGGCAGCTGATTCGCGGGCTGTGCAGACAGGCCTACGACCTACCCGGCAGCGTCGGCAGGCGGCGCAGGGAGATGGCCTTCGCCGGCACGACCGCGCTGATGACCTGCGCGCGCTTGGGCGCGGCGATGCGGGGCGCGGAAAGGAACTTCACGCCGACGTCTCCGCCCTTGCGCCACACCACCTGGCAGGGAGCCTCCAGACCATCGAGGGGGATCAGCAGCTCGAAGGTGTCGGGCACGGTCATCGAGCCTTCCACGCGCAGGCGCGCGCCGGTGTCGGAGATGTCGCGCACGGTGCAGTTGACGGTCAGTCGACGGTCATTGGAAGCGGCAATGCCGGATTTCAGGACGCGCCGACGCGCCGCCATACGCCCGTCGCCGTCCTGCTTCACGAGCGCATTTCCGATAGCACTGAACGCGACGACCGTGCCGCCGGCCCGATTTGGTGCTTCCAAGGCAACTACTCACACTCACGACCAGACATCCCCCTCCCATGCCAGTCTCCCACCAATATGTGAGCACGGCTTCCAAACGGTAGTGCCGGGCCTGACGTTTTTACCTGGGCAGTTAATCATTTATGGCGCAAGCGGCACCGTAACGCCCCGCTAACACTTGCAGCGCGAACCGGAGGTTGGGCATGCCGGGAGCGGCGGCGCTCACCAGGCGAGTTCGAGGATCTCCTTGACGTCGGCAGCGCTGCGGATCGGGCGGGGATTGAGCAGCACGGGCTGGTAGCCGAGGGAGCGGGTGGCAAGCTCGTCGAGGCTCTCGCGCTTGATGCCGACACCGCGCAGGGTCACGGGCTGGTCGAGGCCCATCACCAGCTCGCGCACGAGGTCGCTCGCGGGCCGGCCCGGCTGGCCCATGGCGGCGGAGAGCGGCTTCTGCCGATCGGCGTTGACGGCGGCATTCCAGGCCAGCACCGCCGGCAGCATGACGCAGGAGGTGTGGCCGTGGGCGACGCCGAAGCCTGCACCCAGCGCGTAGCCGATGCCGTGGCTGGCCCCGGTGGGGATGCCGGAGGCGCCCGGCGAGATCGCCTGCCACATGCCGAACTGGGCCTCGAGCCTGGGGGCGAGATCCCCAGGGTTGCGCTTGATGGCAGGAAGCGCGCGGGCGAGCAGGGCCAGCCCCTGCAGGGACAGCGCCTCGGTGCCGGGATGCGCCCGCTGGTTGCAGTAAGTCTCGACTGCATGGTCGACAGCGCGGATGCCCGTGCAGAACAGCAGCCAGTCCGGCGTGTCGAGCGTGGCGGCGGGATCGAGCACCACCGTGCGCGGGGCGAACAGGCGGTGACGGAAGGACTGCTTGGTGTGGGTCGCCGACTGGGTGATGCCGGCGTTCTGGGTGAACTCGGAGGCCGACAGCGTGGTCGACACCGCCACCATGCGGATCGGGTTCGGCGGCAGGGCAAGCTCCACGTCCTTGTAGCGGTCGGCAAGGACGTGGGGCTCCATGTCCTCGGGCGAGTTCAGGCCCAGCCACAGGCAGAGCTGCATGGCCTTGGTGGCATCGATCACCGAGCCGCCGCCGATCGCCACCAGCAGATCGGCGTTCGCGGCGCGCGCTGCGGCTGCACCCGCCACCACGTCCTCGCGCGGGCTGTGCGAGCTGATGGTGGAGAAGGTGCCGACGTGGGCCGCACCCAGCGCCGCCTCGACGCGCTGCAGCGGCCCCATCTCCTTCTGCGCCAGCGAGCGCGTCGAGGTGACGAACACGCGCCTGGCGCCGACGCGTTGGGCCTCCGCCGCCACCGCCTCGCCGGCCGCCACCCCGAACACGACCCGCTCCAGCGCCTGCACGTGGAAGACGCCGGAGGGAAGGGAATTTCCCGATTGGCTCATGACAACTCACTCCGACCCTTCCGACCGTGCGTGACGCTCCCTGCTCGCCGGACGACCAGCTAGCGCATCACCAGCACCAGCTTGCCGCGGAAATGGCGCCCTTGGCTGACCTTCTGCGCCTCGACGGCCTGGGCCAGCGGATAGCGCCTCACCTCCGGCGGCTTGACCACGCCTGATGTCACGAGCTCGACGATGCGCTCGAGATGCGGACGGTCGCGGGCGACGTTGGGCCGCAGCGACTGCACGTCGCCGCGCTCGGGCTTGGGCGCCTGCGCGCCGGAGGCGATGAAGGCCGCGCGCCCGCCGGGCTTGAGCACGGCGAAGGAGCGCTGGGCAACGTCGCCGCCGACCGTCTCGAACACGGCATCGATGCCGGACAGTACCTTGGTGAAGTCCTGGGCATTGTAGTCGATCACCTGATCGGCGCCGAGGCTCTTGACGTAGTCGACGTTGGCGGCGCTCGCCGTGCTGATGACGCGCGCGCCGATGTGCTTGGCGAGCTGGATGGCGAAGCCCGCGACGCCGCCGGCGCCACCCTGGATCAGGATGGTCTCGCCCCGCTTCAGCTTCAGGGTGTCCTCGACGGCGACCAGCGCGGTGAGCCCGGCGAGAGCCAGCGCGGCGGCATCGACATGGCTGATGCCAGCGGGCTTCTTGGCCACGATGGACGCCTTGATGGCGATCTTCTCGGCGTAGGTCCCCTCCTGCCCGACCTCGCACACGGCAAACACGGGATCGCCGACCCTGAAGTCGGCGACGCCCTGACCGACGGCGCTGACGATGCCGGAGAAGTCGCGCCCCAGCACGTAGGGGAACGTCGAGATCTTCGCGTAATCGCCGGTGCGCACGCGCCAGTCCGCACCGTTGATGCTGGCGGCATGGATGTCGACGACGATCTCGCCGGGCTTGGGCACCGGATCGGGCAGGTCGCCGTACTTCAGGACCTCGGGCCCGCCGTGCCGCTCCATGTAGGCCGCCTTCATCGTCATTCCTCCCCTGCAAAAATCCGCGGGCGCCGGCCAAGAAACCAGTTGGCGCCGCCGGGCCCGCACCGTTACATCGGCAGCATCGCAGACAACCGGCCGGATTTACAGTCTGAAGGAGGACACCCATGCGCCACAGGATCATGCGGGCGGCAACCCGCCCAACCAACAAGGGCCCCGCCTCGAATTTCGGCGGCACCGTGCTGCACGAAGAGGTGTTCGCGCCGGAGGCGCCGTCGCGCCTGCGCGCCTCGCGCGTCACCTTCGCGCCCGGCGGACGCACCAACTGGCACACGCACGCAGTGGGACAGGTCCTATACGTGCTCTCCGGCGTCGGCCGCTACCAGATGCTGGGCGAGCCGGTGCAGATCCTGCTGCCCGGCGACACGGTGGTGATCCCGCCCAACCTCAAGCATTGGCACGGCTCCGCGCCCGACCACATGATGTGCCACCTAGCGCTGTCGGAGTCCGACGACAAGGGCAATGCCACCACCTGGCTCGAGCCCGTCAGCGACGCCGACTACACCAAGGCGCCGGTGAAGCCGGAGTAGCAGCGCACGCCGCTCCTCCCCCTCGAGGGGGGAGGGCGGAGCATCCGCGGCTTGGACGGCGATCACCGACGTTTCCACCCATGCACGACCGCCGTCCAAGCCGCTGGATGCACCGGGTGGGGGTGAGCCCCCGGTGAGCGTCAATCGCCGAGTGCGCGACAGACACCCCCACCTGGACGCGCCGAACGAGTTAGCGTCTCGGGATGCGCGTGCAACGGCGCTCGCAGCAAGAGGACGACGCCAACTCGTGGCGCGTCTTCCTCCCCCCTCCAGGGGGAGGGGCGGCCCCGATCTCCGCGTCGAGCATGACGCCGCCCCTCACCCCAGCCCTCTCCCCGCTTGCGGGGAGAGGGAGCTACGCGGGCATGGCGGTCTCGACGAGGCGGGCCCAGTAGGAGACGCCGGCGGGGATGGCGCCGTCATTGAAGTCGTACAGGGGGTGGTGGACGCCGGCAGTGCTGCCGTTGCCGAGCAGGATGATGGCGCCGGGGCGCGCCTCCAGCATGAACGAGAAATCCTCGCCCCCCATCAGCGGGGCGACGTTGGCGTTGACCTTGTCGGCACCCGCGACCTCGGCGGCCACGCCGGCGGCGAAGGCGGTCTGGCGCTCGTGGTTGAAGGTCACGGGGTAGCTGCGGATGTAGGTGGCCTTGGCGGTGGCGCCGTGCAGCTTGGCCGTCGTCTCGGCCACCTCTACGATGCGCCGCTCGATGAGGTCGCGCACGGCCGGCGTGAGCGAGCGGGCGGTGCCCTTGAGCTGCGCCGTCTCCGGGATCACGTTCTCGGCCTCGCCCGCGTGCAGCATGCAGATCGAGATCACGCCCGCCTGCAGAGGATCGACGTTGCGCGACACGATCGAGTGCAGCGCGGTGACGATGTGGGAGGCGACGAGCACGGTGTCGACGCACTCGTGCGGGCGCGCGGCGTGGCCGCCCTTGCCCGTGACGTCGATGTAGACGCGGTCGCTGGCGGCGAGCAGCGGCCCGGGCCTGAGCGCGAACTGGCCGACCGGCAGGCCCGGCATGTTGTGCATGCCGAACACCTCCTGGATGCCCCAGCGGTCCATCAGGCCGTCGTCGACCATGGCCTTGCCGCCGGCGCCGCCCTCCTCGGCGGGCTGGAAGATGACGACGGCGGTGCCGTCGAAGTTGCGGGTCTCGGCGAGATACTTGGCAGCACCGAGCAGCATCGCGGTGTGGCCGTCGTGCCCGCAGGCGTGCATGCGGCCGGGCGTTTTCGACGCGTAGGGCAGCCCGGTGGCCTCGGTCATGGGCAGCGCGTCCATGTCGGCGCGCAGGCCGATCACCTTGCCGGACGCTGCCTTGCGGCCCCTGATGACGCCGACCACGCCGGTCTTGCCGACGCCGGGCACCACCTCGTCGCAGCCGAAGGCCCTCAGCTTGTCGACCACCACGCCCGCCGTGCGGTGCACCTCGTAGAGGATCTCCGGATTGGCATGCAGGTCGTGGCGCCAGCCGGTGATCTCGTCCTGCAGGTCGGCGACGCGGTTGATGACGGGCATGGTTGGGCCTCCGGGTGCGTGTACGGCCCGTTGTACTAGGTTCCGGACTGCGCCGGAATGACGAACGTGGCGATGCGCACCTGCCGCCTTCCCTCAGCCCAGCACCTCCTTGTTGATGACGTTCTCGCGGATGGGAGCGCCGTCGAGCACGCTGATGATGTTCTTGGCGGTCTGCAGGCCCATGCGGTCGAGCGACTCGCGGGTGACGCCGGCCATGTGCGGGGCCGAGATCACGTTGGCGAGCTTCAGCAGCGGGTTGTCGGCGGGCGTGGGCTCCTCGGCGAATACGTCGAGGCCGGCGCCGGCGAGCTTCCTGCCCGTGAGCGCGGCATGCAGCGCCGGCTCGTCGATGATGCCGCCGCGGGCGGTGTTGACGAGGTAGGCGGTGGGCTTGAGGCGTGCCAGCCGCGCGGCGTTGAACATGCCGACGGTCTCGGGCGTCTTGGGGCAATGGATGGTGACGAAGTCGGCGCGCGGGAGGGCGGCATCGAGGTCGGCGACCGGCTCGCAGCCCGCAGCCTTGATGGTGGCGGCCGGCACGTAGGGGTCGTAGATCAGGACGTTCATCTCCATGGCCTGGCAGCGCTTGGCACTCCTGGTGCCGATGCGGCCGAAGCCGACGACCAGGACGGTCTTGCCGTAGAGGTCGAACGGCACGGCCTCGAGCCGCTTGTTCCACTGATTGTCCTTGACCATGGCATGCAGCTCGGCGCCGCGCTTGGCGAGCGCCATCATCATGAACATGGCCTGCTCGGCGACGGAGGGGGAGTTGGCGGAGCCGGCCACCATCAGCGGGATCTTCTTGGCGGTCAGCGCCGGCACGTCGACGGCGTCGAAGCCGACGCCGATGCGGGCCACCACCAGCATCTCGCGGGAAGCCTCCAGCTCCTTGGGGCCGAAGCGGGTAGCACCCAGCGCCACGGCGTTGACGGGTGCCTCCTTGGCAAGCAGCGCCTGGAAGTCCGGGCTCGAGATCGTATTGAGAAAATCGACGATGACGATGTCGCCCCGCTCCTTCAGCAGCGCCCGCCCCGACGGCGACATCGATTGCGTGAGCAGGATCTTCTTCTTGTTGGTAGCCATTTCACTCCCCAGACATGCATGATTTGGACGGCGGCACAGTAGGGCCCCGCGCGCCGTCTGCCTACCGGCTTTGCGCGTGTGCGGCTATTCCGTTTTTGGTTGGCTCGCGGGACGAATATGGGCGCCCACCACCATCTCCGTGACGCCGTATCCGGCCTCGGCGGGGATGTGCAGCTTGCGCCCGCCCCCTTCGAGACGCTCGGCCCTCGGCATGACCGTGACGACCGGGGTCGCGCGGGTGGCGGTCACCGCGTCGGCGACGGTGGCGTAGCGGGAGAGCTTGGTCAGGTTCATGAAGGTCGGAAACACCAGCGTGCGGGTGCCGGCGTCCGCATCGCGCACGGCCTGACCCGGCGCGATCCACAGGCCCTCGACCGACTCTGCGCCGTCGTGGGCGCCGAGCTGCGAGACGGGGGCTGCGACCAGCAGGAAGTGCGTGTCGAAGCGCTTGGGTTGCGACTTGGGCGTGATCCAGTGCGCGAAGGGCACCATGACGTCGGTGGCGAGCATCAGGCTCTCGGCGCGGACGAGATCGAGGAAGGTCGTATCGCCGGCGAGCAGCGGGGTACGGTATTGCTCGACGAGGCCGTGCGCCTCCTCGGCACTCAGCAGGGCGACCGAGCCGCGGCGCCGGGCGAGCACGAGGCCCGCCTCCTCGAAGGTCTCGCGGGCGGCAGCGACTACGAAGGCGCGCTCTGCGCTCGTGCCGGTGTGCGGCGCGAGATCGGCCCAGGCCTCGGCGTGGTCAACGGCATCGACCTTGCCGCCCGGGAAAACCAGGGCGCCCGAGGCGAAGTCGATCTCGTGGTGGCGCACCACCATGAACACCTCGAGGCCGGCGGGGCCGTCGCGCAGGATGACGACGGTGGCGGCCGGCCGCGCCGGCACCGGCTCGCGCGCGCTCTGTGCTGCGGTGTTGCTCATTTCCGGCCCTTTCCGGCGGCGGGAAGCGGGAACTCGTCGAGGTAGGGCTGGTAGTCGGGCTCCACGTCGATCTCGAGGCTCGCCAGCACGCGCACGACCGCGTTGTAGAAGCCGATGGTGACGACGAGGTCGACCATGCGCTCCTTGTCGAGGTCGCGCGAGAGGGCATCGAAGGTGGCCTTCGACATGGCGCCGTCCTCGGTCATCTCACGGGCGCCCTTGAGGACGAGCTTGGTCAGCGGCTCGAGCTTGGTCGGCTTGCCGTCGCTCTCGTCGATGAGGGCGCGGATGTCCTCGGTGGTGACGCCGAAGTCGCGGCCAATCTTGATGTGGTGCGACCACTCGTAGGGCGCGCGGGCGAGCCAGCCGACCTGCAGGATGGCGAGCTCGCGCAGGCGCGGGTCGAGCCGGCTCTTGTGGCGGATGAACTGGCCGAGCCCGCCGAAGGCGCGCGCCGCGTTGGGGCTGTGCACCAGCGCCCGGTGCAGCGTGATCATGCGCTTGAGGAGATCGTGGTTCTCGGGCGCCAGGTCGGACTTGTCGAGATAGGGTACGCGGGCCATCGCTTGTGCTGCCTCCGGCTTCTTTTGTGTCAGTGCGTTTGGTCGTCGCGGACGGGCGACTGCAGCGTCACGCCACCGTCGACGATGAGCGTCTGGCCCGTGATGTAGCGGGCGTTATCCGACAGCAGGAAGCGCACGGCCATGCCGATGTCCCAGCCGGTGCCCTCGACGCCGAGCGCAGAGGCCTTGCGGCGCTGATCGCGGGCGGCGGGCGTCATGCCGCGCTCGTAGACCATGGGCGTATAGACGGGGCCCGGCGCCACGCAGTTGACGCGGATGCCGTCCTTGGCGTGGTCGACGGCCATTGCGCGCGTGAGCGCGATCACGGCGCCCTTCGACGCGGTGTAGGCGGTGAGCCCCCGCGGGCGGATCGCCGAGATCGAGGAGATGTTGACGATGGCGCCGCGCTTGGCCGTCTTGATCATGGCGGGAATGGCGTGCTTGGCGGCCAGGAACATGGGCTCGACGTTGACCTGCATGACGCGGCGCCAGGTCTCGGGGTCCTCCTCCACCACGCTGCCGCGGCTGCCGATGCCGACGTTGTTGTCGAGGAAGTCGAGCCGCTTGTAGAGGTCGAGGGCGGCCTCCACCATGCGCTTGGCCTGGGCGTTGTCGGTGAGGTCGGCCTGGTGCGCGGCGGCTGTGCCGCCTTCCTCCGCGATCATGGCAACCGTGCGCTCGGCCGGCGCCTTGTCGCGGTCTACCACGAGCACCTTGGTGCCGGCGCGGGCGAGCAGGATGGCGGCCGCGCGGCCATTGCCGATGCCGTCGCCGGCGGCGCCGCCGCCGGCGATGATGGCGACCTTGCCGTCGAGCCCGCTGTCGTCCTCGCGCGCTTTCTTGGCGGCGCTCATGATCGTTCCTCCCTCGGTCCCGGGACGGGCCTCATGCTACGCCCGCACGCCCCGGCCGGGATAGGCGCTTCGATGCCGCTGTCGCCGCGGGGGCGCACGCCTCCCCTGCCGCCGGCGCAATGCTCTACTTTGCGCGCCTGGTGGACGGGTGGCTGGGTCCCGGCCTGCGCCGGGATGACATCATTGCGACGAAGGCCGCAACCCATGCGCCGCGCGGCATGGCGAGACCGCGTGCGTCACGTCCTCTTGGGGAGCGAGCCGCAGCCGATCACGGTGAACTCAACGCGGCGGTCGAGCGCATCGCTGGCATCGTCCCGGCCTGTCCCGACGATGTTCTCGCGAAAGCCCACACCCCTGGCGGCCAATCGCGAGCCGAGCTCGGACGCCTCTCCCTCCAGGCGCTTGCGGATGGCCTCGGCGCGCAGCCTGGAAAGCTGATCGTTGAGGGCGACCGAGCCGGTCGGGCTCGTGTGCCCCACGATCTCGAGGCACCGGTTCGCCTTGACCGTGCGCCTGGCGATCTGCTGCAGCCACATCGAATACTGGCCGCTGATGCGCCGGTCGGCGACGAACTGCGTCGAGCCTGGGCGGAACAGGAACTTGGCCGCCAGCCGCTCGCGCTGCAGGCCGAAGTCGACCACGTCGCCGAACGCCGCCGCCGCGGCATCGCGCTTGTTGAGCTTGAGATTGGCGAGATAGAGACCGTTGAGAACGCGCAACTGCTCGCCGCCGGGCATGTGACGCGCCTCCTCGTAGAGGCCGAGGGCGGTCTGGTAGCGGCGTCCATCGTAAGCCTCCGCCGCATTGCTCGTCTGCGCCGCCACGTGCACTCTCTGCGCGTATGCATCGGGGATGGAATCGCCGACCTTGGTGTGATGGCAGGTCTGAATGTAGGCCTCGGTCGCGGGGTCGTTGGCGAACACGGGGCTGTCGGCGAAGAAGGCCGTCGGCAGCGGATCGACGCCGGTCGGCAGCGCACGCGCCTGGCTCTTGGCGACGATCCGGTTCGACTTGAGGTCCATGAGCGTGAGCCAGACCCGGTAGGCATCCTTTCGCCCGCCGGCGGTCCCCGCATTGTTGAGGTGCGTCAACGTGCCGATCAGCAGGTAGGGCGACTTTGAGACCGAGGTCGTCGTGAACGGCACGATCGTGAACCGGCGATAGGAGCGCCGAACGAGATCGGCAATGAGCCGTGCCTCCAGTCGCGTGGCATTGGACTGCGCACCCGTGTCGCTGTCGATCAGGGGATCGATCGCAAGCTCGATCCTCTCGGGCGCCCCTTCCTGGCTCGCTTTGGTGAAGACCTCGTTGGCCGCCTGCAGGACGGCGCGCTCGAAGGCGATGGGGGTTGGCGCGTTTGTCGACGTTTCCGGGGTTTGCGCGCCGGCTCCGGCGGGCAACAGCGCCACCGCAGCCAGCACCGCACAGGCGGCAAGACGGCCTGCGAGCAGCCGCCAACTCGGAAGCGATTGGGTCTTCATGTGCTCTCTCACGCGAATGAGCCGGCTGGGCGGCCGACGGCCTGCCCGCCCTGATTGGTACCCGAGCGGGCCTGGGAGCATACGCTTCCACCCGCCGCAAAAGAGTTACGAACGAAACAGCAAAACGGCTCGACCTCGACGGCGACGTTGCCTCTCCCGACCGGCCGCGCTAGGCAGCTCGCATCCAACAGGATCGATCCAATGCGCATCTTCGCCGCCTCGCTCGCCACCGAGACCAACACCTTCTCGCCGATTCCCACCTCGCGGCGAAGCTTCGAGGCCTCGTTCTACGCACCCCCCGGCCAGCACCCCGACGAGCCCAAGCTGTGCACGGCGCCGCTCTACGTCGCACGCCGACGGGCGAAGGAGGAGGGCTTCACGCTGATCGAGGGCTCCTGCTTCTGGGCGGAGCCGTCGGGCACGGTGGTGCGGGCCGACTACGAGTCCATGCGCGATGAGATCCTGGGCCAGCTGCGCGACGCCATGCCGGTCGATGCCGTCCTCCTCGGGCTGCACGGCGCGTTCGTGGCCGAGGGCTACGACGACGTCGAGGGCGACCTGCTGGAGCGCGTTCGCGGCATCGTCGGGGAGACGTGCGTGATCGGCTGCGAGTACGATCCGCACTGCCATATGACCGAGAAGCGCATCCGGCTCGCCACGGTATCGACCGTGTTCAAGGAGTATCCGCACGTCGATTTCCTGGAGCGGGGCGAGGAGCTGGTCGAGCTGGTGCTGCAGACCATGCGCGGCAAGGTCAGGCCGGTGGCCTCGCTCTACGACGCGCGCATGTGGGATTTCTTCCCGACCACGGTGGAGCCGATGCGCTCCTTCGTCGACCGCATCAAGGCGCTCGAGGGCAAGGACGGCATTCTCCACGTCTCCATCGCGCACGGCTTCCTGCATGCGGACGTGCCGGACATGGGCACGCGCGTGCTCGTCTACAGCGACGGCCGCAAGGCCGACGGCGACCGGCTCGCGCGCAAGCTTGGCGAGGAGATCTTCGCCAACCGCGGCAAGTGGTGTCCGCCGACACTCGATATGGGATCTGCCTTCACGGCGGCGCTCGCCCACAACGGGCGGCTCGCCATCATCGCCGAGCCCTCCGACAACGCCGGCGGCGGGGCGGCGTCGGACTGCACGCTGGCGATCCACGAGCTGATCAAGCGCAAGGTCGACAGGTGCGCGGTCGCGCCGGTGTGGGATCCGGTCGCCGTCGAGTTCTGCATGATGGCGGGGCCCGGCGCGCGCATGGCGCTGCGCCTCGGCGGCAAGGCGGCGGCCGAATCCGGCCCGCCCGTCGATGCCATGGTCGAGGTGCTCGCAACCAGGCGCAACGGCTGGCAGATGTTCGGCTCGGCGCGCGTGGGCGTCGGCGACACCGCGGCGGTGCGCATCGGCGGCGTCGACGTGATCCTGATCGGCAGGCGCACGCAGGCTTTCGGCACCGAGCTCTTCACCCAGCTCGGCCTCGATCCCACCAGCTACCGCGTGCTGGTCTTGAAGAGCGCGCAGCACTTTGCCGGCGCCTACGGGCCGCTGGCCTCCCTGATCGTCAGCGCGGATACCGGCGGCTGCTGCCCGCAGGACCCCGCCAAGCACACCTACGCCAAGCTGAACCGCCCGCTGTGGCCGCTCGATCCGCAGGTCGAGGGGCGGCTGGTGGTGTAGGATGGGTTAGCGCGGGCAGGGCATTTCGATAGCACTCGACGTCGATCCGCGCGTAACCCAACGAGCCCCGAGTGTGCGGCATGTTGGGTTACGCGCCGATCTTCCGCCGAGCATCACCGCATCCGATCGGCGGCGCTAACCCAACCTACAGCGTGTGATACGCACCTCCTGGTGGTGTAGACTGCGCAGGCGACGCGACACGAGGGGCGAAAGGCGATGGCAGCATTCCTGGACGGCGACGGGTGGCGGGCGCGCATCGGCATCGTGGTGCCGAGCGTCAATACGGTGATGGAGCCGTGGGCGATGCGTGTCGTCCCCGAGGGCGTCAGCCTCCACTTCTCCCGCATGTTCATCCCGGCCGCCATGACCGCAGACTCGCTGATCGAAATGGACCGCACGGAGGGTAAGGCGGCCATCCGCCAGCTCTCGAGCATCCATCCGCAGGCGATCGCCTACGGCTGCACCGCCTCCTCGATCGTCCAGGGGCTGAACTACGATGCGCACCTGCGCGCCGAGATCGAGGAGGCCCACGAGACGCCGGCCACGACCGCGGCCCACGCCATCCTCACGGCGCTGAAGGCCGTGTCGGCCGCGCGCATCAGCATCGTCTCGCCCTACACCAAGGAGGTCGACGAGGCCGAGCATCGCTATTTCGCGTCCGCGGGCCTCGAGGTGCTGGGCGGCGGCTTCCTCGACATCAACGACGGGTTCAGGCTCGCCGAGCCGTCGCCTGCCGCCCTCTTCCGGCTGGGCCGCGAGGGCTGCGACGCGCGCGCCGACGCGCTGGTGATCTCCTGCCTCAACACGCGTTCGCACACCGTCATCGCGGCGCTCGAGCAGGCGCTCGGCCGGCCCGTCATCACCTCGACGCAGGCGACGCTGTGGCATGCGCTGCGCCTCGCAGGCGTCAAGGACCGAATCGCGGGGCTCGGGCGGCTGCTGGCGGAGCATTGATGGCCGTGATGGCCGTAGGTTGGGTTAGCGCGGGCACGAACTATGCGTTGGTGCGCCAGCGTCATTTCCGCGCGTAACCCAACGAGCCCCGAGTGTGCGGCATGTTGGGTTACGCGCCGATCTTCCGCCGAGCATCAACGCACCCGACGGGCGGCGCTAACCCAACCTACATCCTACAGACGGTGCACCGGCCGGCGCAGGAAGCACGCGAGCGGCGTGGCGATCAGGGCGGCGAAGCCCATCAGGTAGAACGCATTGACGTAGCCGATCATGGCGGCCTGGCGGAAAATCTCGTTCGACACCCGCAGCAGCCCCGTCGTCGTCTCCACGTTCCAGGCCTCGGGCATGCCGGCGGAGGTGAACTCGCGCCGGTAGGGCGTCACGAACTCGGTCATACGCGCGTAGTTGATGCTGGTGGAACGCACCAGCACCAGCACCGCCATGGAGATGAACAGGCTGGAGCCGAAGTTGCGCATCATCGTGAAGACGGAGGAGCCCTCGGTGATCTGCTCGCGCGGCAAGGTGGCGAACGCCATCATGGTCATGGGCGTGAAGGCGACGCTCTGGCCGAGGCCCATCAGGAAGTGGCTCCAGAACACGGAGAACTCCGTGACGTTGATGTCGAATTGCGCCATCCAGAAGCCGCCGGCGGCCTGGATGCCGAGGCCGGAGCCGATGGCCAGGCGCGGCGCCACGCGGGTGAGCTGCACGATGAAGAAGAAGGCCGTCCAGTTGCCGAGGCCCCGGGCCGCGATCAGCGTGCCGATGATGTTGTCGGGATAGCCGCGCAAGTCGTGCAGCAGGCTCGGGAACAGCACCAGGCTGGTGAAGTTGAGCATGCCCATGACGAAGGCGATCATGGTGCCGACGGCGAAGTTGCGGTCGAGCAGCAGGCGCGGGTTGAGGAACGGCTGCTCGGCGGTCAGGCAGTGGGCGACGAACACCCAGAACGCCAGCACCCCCACGATGGCCAGCAGCGTGATCTCGCGCGACTCGAACCAGTCGAGCCGCTGGCCGCGGTCGAAGATCAGCTGCGCGGCGACGATGGCGATCGACAGCGCGATGAAGCCGATCCAGTCGAAGGTGACGGCCTTGGGCTTGCTGTGGTCGGCGAGCGCGAACCAGATGGTGACGAGCGCGCAAATGCCCGGCGGCACGATCATGAAGAACGCCGCGCGCCAGTTGTAGGCCTCGGTGGCGATAGCCCCCAGGATCGGGCCGACGACGGGGCCGAACACGGCGCCCACGCCCCACATCATCAGTGCGGCGGGCTGCAGGTGCGGCGGGAAGGTGGCGAGCAGGATCGCCTGGCCCATCGGCATGATCGGCGCGCCGAAGAAGCCCTGGGCGACGCGGGCCAGGATCAGCGTCTCGAGGCTGTTGGCCATCCCGCACAGGAACGAGGAGACGGTGAAGCCGAGCACCGTGAAGAACATCAGGTTGCGCCAGCCGAGCCGGCTCGACAGCCACCCCGTCATGGGCGTGGC
>JBGGME010000261.1:0-9087 GCA_041288195.1 Hyphomicrobiaceae bacterium | reverse complement strand
AGCATCTGGCTCGCCCAGATGCTCGATCCGGCCGACCCTTGCTACAACATCGGCGAGTGCGTCGAGATCGCCGGGGACATCGACGCGGGGACATTCGAGCTGGCGCTCCGCCAGGTGGTCGCGGCGAGCGATGCGCTGCATCTGAGGTTTATCGAGACCGAGGCCGGTCCCAGCCAATTCTTCGAGCACGATCCCGATTGGCAGCTGGTCCACCTCGACTTCAGCCGTGCCGCAGACCCCGAGAAGGCTGCAAGCGACTGGATGCAGCGGGACATGGCGCGGCCGTTGCCGCTCGACGGCGGTGCGCTCTATCGCTTCGCCCTGCTGCGTATCTCCGTCGATCGCTGCTGCTGGTACGCCGTCAACCACCACATCATCAATGACGGGGTCGGCTGGCGGCTGCTGATGCAGCGCGTGGGCCAGGCATACACGGCCCTGGCAGAGGGCAAGCCGCTGCCGGCGGTGCCCGACCGCTCATGGCGGGACATCGTTGCCGATGAGCTCGCCTACAGGAGCTCGGAGCATCATCAGCGCGACCGGTCCTACTGGCTGGAGCAGCTCGCCGACCCGCCACCCCGAGTGACGCTGTCGGGGCGGCCGTCGACGCGGCCAACCGGCTTCGTCAAGACCACCGGCCGTATCCCCCATTCGCTGGACCTGGAAGAGCTGGCGCGCCGTCACGGTGCCAGCCCAGCGGCGCTGATCGTCGCGGCGACCGCGATCTACCTCAATCGCATGACCGGCGCGGGGGAGATGGTGATCGGCATGCCGGTGGCGGCCCGGATCGGCCCGAGATCGCGATCGATCGTCGGCATGGCCGCGAACGCGGTGCCGCTGCGGGTCTCGATCGCGCCGTCGGACGCAATCGGGGAGGTGATCGCCCGGACCGCGCGCAGCATGCGCGGCGCCATGCGCCATCAGCGCTATCGCACCGAGGACCTGCGGCGCGACCTGGGCCTCAAGCCGAGCGATCCCGACATCTGCGGCACCTACGTCAACTTCACCCCGTTCGAGCAGGGCATAGCCTTCGGCGGCCACACGATCTCGAGCAATCCGCTCGGCAACTGGCGCGTGGAGGACCTGCAGGTCGTCTACTACGGGGGAAACCAACCGGCGGGGCAGCGTATCGACGTGGTCGCCAATCCCGCGCACTACACCGAGGCCGAGCTGGCGCAGCATTGCCGCCGCTTTATCCGCGTGCTGGAGCAGCTTGCTGCCGCCGAGGCGGACGCGCCGGTGCGCAGCATCGAGCTGCTGACAACGGCTGAGCGCGACACGATCCTCCATGCCTGGAATGCGACCGCGCAGCCGATCCCTGCCGCGACCGTGCCGGACCTCCTCGAGGAGCAGGCGCGTATGCGGCCCGATGCCGTAGCGCTTGTGTCCGGGGATCGGAGATGGAGCTACGGGGAGCTCAACTCGGAATCCAATCGCCTTGCGCACTACCTGGCCCGCCGAGGGCTCGGTCCCTGCGACCGGGTGGCGCTTGCCATTCCGCGCTCCATCGAGATGGTGGCGGCGCTGCTGGGCATCCTCAAGGTGGGGGCGGCCTACGTCCCGCTCGATCCCGACTATCCGCCCGCGCGGGTCGCCTACATGCTGGGGGATTGTGCGCCTGCGCTCGTCCTGGCGACGTCGGCGACGGCGCATCTCCTGCCCGCCGGCATCCCGAGCCTGATCCTCGACGACGCGGCAACGCGGGAGGAACTGCGCCGGCACTCCGGAGCAAACCTGACCAGCACGTCGCGCAACCGCCCCCTTGGCGCGAATGACCCGGCCTACGTGATCTACACCTCCGGCTCGACGGGACAGCCCAAGGGCGTCGTCGGGCTGCATCGCGGGCTCGTCAATCGCCTGGCGTGGATGGCCGCCACGTTCCCGTTCGCCGAAACCGGCCCCACGCTCGCCAAGACCTCGCTCTCCTTCATCGATGGCTGCACCGAGCTCTTGGGGCCGCTGATCTCGGGCGGAAGCGTCGTGCTTGCAGACCCAGAGGCTTCTCGCAGTCCTGCGGACCTCGCCGATCTCATCTCGCGACACGCGATCGGCCGCATGACAGTCGTGCCCAGCTTGCTGTCCGCCATCCTGGAGGCTGCGGACCCTGCACAGCTGGCGTCCTGCAAGCTGTGGGCGACGAGCGGCGCGGCGCTCCCGGCCCAATTATGCGAGCGCTTTCATGCCGCACTTCCCGGCGCCCGGCTCGTCAATCTCTACGGGACGTCGGAGGCGAGCGGCGACAGCCTCTACGCGGTGTGCGCGCCGGGGGATGTGTCGATCGGCCGTCCCATCTGGAACACGCGGGTCTATGTGCTGAATGACGCGCTCGAGCCTGCCCCGGCCGGGGTCACGGGTGAGCTCTATCTTGCCGGCACTGGGCTTGCGGCCGGCTACTTCGGTCGCGCGGACTTACCGCGGAGCGGTTTGTCTCCGACCCGCACGGCGAGCCCGGGAGCCTGATGTACCGGACCGGCGATCTGGCACGCTGGCGCTCCGACGGCGCCATCGAATTGCTCGGCAGGGCCGACGACCAGGTCAAGCTGAATGGCATCCGCGTCGAGCTGGCCGAGATCGAGGCGGCGTTCAGGGCGTTCGCGCGCGTGCGCGACGCGGCCGTGATCCTGCACGAGGAGAACGAGTCCACCAGGCGGCTGGTGGCCTTCGTCACGGGTGCGGTGGGTATGGAAGCGCCGGGCGAGGACGAGCTGCGCGCGCACCTGGCGACACTGCTCCCCGAGCCCATCATTCCATCCGCTTTCGTCGCCATGGCGGACTTGCCGCGCCTGCCCAACGGCAAGCTCGACCGCCGCGCGCTTCTCGAGCAGGCAACTGTGGCCGCTGTCCGCGGCAAGCCGAGCACTGCACCGCTGCGGACGCCGACAGAGGTAGCGCTCGGCGAGATATGGAGCGACGTCCTGCAGCGCCCGACGCCCGGGCGGAGCGACGACTTCTTCGTCCTCGGCGGGGATTCGCTGCGCGCGACACAGGTGATGACGCGCGTGCGGCGGATGTTCGCGCTGGAGCTGCCGCTCAGCGCCGCATTCGAGGCGCGAACCCTGGAAGCGCTCGCCAGGCGCATCGACGAAGCGGCAAGCAAGAGCAAGAGGGCGCGGCCCGCGTCGACGATTGTGCCGGTGGCCGCGGACGGCCCGGCGCCCCTGTCGTTCTCGCAGCAGCGGATGTGGATCATCCAGTCGCTCGACCCGCAGAACACGGCCTACAACATGTCTTGCGCGCTGCGGCTCACCGGCCCGCTCGACGTCGACGCGCTGTCGCGGGCGATGGACGAGATCCACCGCCGCCACGACATCCTGCGCACGACGTACGATGTGGTGGATGGCCAGGTCGTTCAGCAGGCGCACCCCTGCTCGCGGAAAGCCCTGCAATGCATCGACCTGAGCAGAGCCGGCGCCGATCCGGCAGCCGAGGCGCTTCGCTTGGCCAATGCCGTGGCCGGCACGCCGATCGACCTGGCGCGCGGACCGGTGTTCACCAGCAATCTCATGCGCATAGGCCCCAACGCGCATGTGCTGCAGATGACCATGCATCACATCGCGGGCGACCAGTGGTCGGCTGGTGTGCTCGGGCGCGAGCTCGCCGCCCTCTACAACGCGATCCGTGCTGGGCGGCCTGCGGAGCTGCCGGCGCCGACGGTTCGATATCGCGACTACGCTACGTGGCAGCGGGCCTGGCTCGATAGCGATGAGATCGCCGACCAGGTGCAATACTGGCGTCGGAAGCTCGAGCATGTGCCGCCGCTGAACCTGCCGTCGGATCGCCCGCGCCCGCGCATCCAGACCCTCAACGGCGGTCATGTGCAGTCGGATGTCCCCGCGTCGCTGTTCGCGGACCTCGAGCAGCTCGGGCGCCGCGAGTCGGCCACGCTGTTCATGACGATGTTCACGGGCTTCGTGGCCCTGCTCCATCGCCTCTCCGGCCAGGATGACATTTCCGTAGGTGTTCCCGTCGCCAACCGCACGCACGACGCGGTCGAGCAGGTGGTCGGCACGTTCGTGAATATCCTGGCCCTGCGCCTCGATCTTGCGGGTAACCCGACCTTCGGCGAGCTGCTGCGCCGCGTGCGGGCAACAGCGCTCGACGCCTTCGCGCATCAGGATGTGCCGTTCGACAAGCTCGTGCAGGAGCTCGTGCAATCGCGCGACACCAGCCGGGCGCCGCTGACGCAGGTCCTCTTCAACATGCTGAACGCACCGATGCACGGCATCGAGATCGACGGCGTGACGTGGGAGCCGCTCATCCTCGACCGCGGCGGTGCGCAGTTCGAGCTGAGCGTGTCGGTGGACCGCCAGATCACGCAGACCGTGACGGTCGAGTACAACAGCGACCTGTTCGAGAAGACCACGATCGAGCGGCTAGTCGAGCGCTATCTGCATCTGCTGGCGCGCGCGGCGGCCGCGCCGGACTCGCGGCTGTCCGAGCTCGACCTGCTGCCCGACGAGGAACGGGACCTGGTGTTGCGGATGTGGAACGCGACCAGCGTCGAGATGCCCGCACGGCCATTCATTGCGATGTTCGAGGCCCGCGCGGCGGAGCGGCCGGATGCTCCAGCGGTGACGTTCGAGGGTGCCGCCTCGAGCTATGGCGAGCTCAACGCCCGCGCGAATGTCCTGGCACGGGAGCTTGCCCGGACCGGCGTGGGACGCGGCGTGCGGGTCGGAATCTGCGTCGACCGGTCGCCGGCCATGCTGGTCGGGTTGCTCGCGGTGCAGAAGTCAGGCGGGGCCTACGTTCCGCTCGATCCGGGGCTCCCGGCCCAGCGGCTCGAGCACATGGTGTCCGACAGCGGCCTCAGCGTTCTGATCCTGGGGGGCAATGCAGGGAGGGACCTCGAGCTTCCGCCCGGTGTGACCACGCTCGACGCGGAGGTGTTTGCCGACGCGGCCGTGCCCATGGACACACCCAACCCCGTTGACACCGCTGAGCTCTCGGACCCCGCCTACATCATCTACACCTCGGGCTCGACCGGAAGGCCCAAGGGCGTGGCCGTCTCGCACGGGGCATTGGCGAATTTCCTGCGCTCGATGCAGCGCGAACCAGGCCTCGGCGAGAGCGATGTGCTGGCGGCCGTCACCACCATCTCGTTCGATATCGCCGGGCTCGAGCTCTATCTCCCGCTCCTCGCCGGTGCGCGCATCGAGCTCGTCCCGGCAGCGACCGCGAGCGACGGCAAGGCGCTGTCGGAACTGCTCGTCGCGACGGGCGTCACCATCATGCAGGCGACGCCCGCGACCTGGCGCATGCTGCTCGATGCGGGATGGCCGGGCAGGCCCAATCTGCGCGCACTGTGCGGCGGCGAGGCGTTGCCGCGGGAGCTGGCCGATCCGCTGCTCGAGCGGGTCGGGGAGGTTTGGAACCTCTACGGGCCGACCGAGACCACGATCTGGTCGACGGTGGGCCGGGTGGTGCGCGGCGACGCGCCTGTCAGCATCGGGCGTCCCATCGACAACACGCAGGTCTACATCCTCAACGGCCTGTCTCCGGCTCCGGTCGGGGTCGCCGGCGAGATCTGCATCGGCGGCGCCGGCGTCGCCATCGGCTATCACGACCAGCCCGGCCTGACGGCCGAGCGCTTCGTGGCCGACCCGTTCAGCCAGCAGCCGGGCGCACGCATCTACCGCACGGGGGACCTCGGGCGCTGGGGGCCAGACGGGCAACTCCATCACCTGGGCCGCATGGACCACCAGGTGAAGATCCGCGGCTTCCGCGTCGAGACGGGCGAGATCGAAGCCGTGCTCAACGAGCATCCGGCCGTCCGGCAGGCGGTCGTCGTTGCTCGCGAGATCGGGTCGGGGGACCTGAGACTCGTTGCCTACGTCGTCTACGGTGGAGACGAGGAGCTCACGATCAGCGAGGTGCGCCGCTTCCTGCGCACCCGCCTCCCCGACTACATGATCCCCTCCATGGCCGTCGCCCTCGACCGGGTGCCGCTGACGCCCAACGGCAAGCTCGACCGCAACGCGCTTCCCGATCCATTCGCGCACGCGGCCCGCCCGGCCAATGCCTTCGAGGCGCCCGCGTCCGGCACGGAGACCGTCATCGCCAACGTCTGGCGCCAGCTGCTGAAGGTGGACAAGGTCGGCGCGGAGGACAATTTCTTCGAGCTCGGAGGGTACTCGCTGCTAGCGCTGCGCTTTGTTGCGCACGTCGAGCGCCAGACAGGGACGCGGATCGATCCGCGCATCCTGTTCTTCCAGAGCCTGCGCCAGATCGCCGCCGGCGTCCCCGACCTGTCGCATGCCCGGGAGGTCGGCGTCTCATGACTCCGTTCTACTTCGGCACCCGTCAGCGCCGCCTGTTCGGGGTCTACGACCCGGCGCAGAAGATCGGCAAGGCTGCCCGCGCCGCCGTGATCTGCCATCCGTGGGGCAGCGAGCAGATCCATGCCTATCGCACCCTGCGGCAGCTCGCGGCGCGCCTGTCGCAGGATGGGTTTCACGTCCTGCGCTTCGACTACTACGGCACCGGCGATTCCGCCGGCGATACCGGCGACAACGATTTCGCGGGTAGCCGCAGCGATATCGAGACGGCGATGGCGGAGCTGAAGGACATGACGGGCGTCGCCAAGCTGACCCTCGTCGGACTGCGGCTCGGCGCGTGTCTGGCAGCAGACGCTTGCGCCGGGCGCGCTGAGGAAATCGACACTCTCGTGCTTTGGGACCCTCTCACCGCCGGTGATCCTGCAGGGCCAGGCCCGGCGGGAAGCGCCGAGGTGCCGAGGAATTTTACCAACGTGGATTTGTCTTCCCTGGCCGCGGAACTGCCTTCCCGCACGCTGGTTCTTCTGACTCAGGACGGGATGGCGGGGGCGATCGGGTCACTCGCCGTGGAGCACGTGGCGAGCGCGCCGCCGTGGATCGAGGAGCGGATGCAGACGGGCGCGATCCCGGTGAACGTGCTGCAACACATCGTGCATTGGTTGAGATGATGGACGGATACAACGAGCAGGCCGTGTTGCTCGGCCGGGCGAAATCCCTGATCGGCGTGCTGGCGCGCCCGAGCGGTGAGGCTCGCGGCCGGCGTCCTGCCGTCGTCATCCTGAACACCGGCATCATTCACCGCGTCGGGCAGCATCGCATGTACGTGGCCATGGCGCGGCGGCTCGCGGCGGCGGGTCATGTCGTGCTGAGGTTCGACTTCTCGGGGATCGGTGACAGCAGGAGCAGGACGGACGGTCTCAATCCCCTCGCCGCCTGCCTCGCCGACGTCCAGGACGCACTCGACTGGCTGACGCAGTCATGCAGCGTGAACGAGGTCGTCCTGGTGGGTCTGTGCTCGGGGGCCGACATCGCATTGCGCTACGGGCACACCGACCGACGCGTCGCGGGCCTCGTGCTGCTCGACCCGGCCATCCCGCCGACGGCCCGCTTCTATCGCGACTACCTCTTGCGCCGGATGACCCGCATGCGCAGCTGGCTGACGTTTGCCCGGGGCGGTGGCCGGATCTGGGGGGACCTCGTCGGGCGGATCGCGTTCGCCATCGGGACGAGATCGGCTGCCTGGGATGGAGGCTTGATCGATCCGCGCACCCGCGGCGAGCTCGAAAGCCTGTACCGCAGCTCCCTGGAGCGCGACATCAGGCTCTTCGTGGTGTTGACGGGGGGTGACCTGGCCGGGCGCCAGACCTACCGCGAGCAGCTGCTCGATGCGTTCCCGACCGTGCCGTTCGAAGACAAGCTTCGGCTCGAGTATTTCGCCGACGCCGACCACACGTTCGCACCCCCGGAGGATCGCGCACGGCTGAATGCCATGATCATGGATTGGCTCGCCGCCGCGCCGTTCCGACATGCGTCCGCGCAGTCCGAGCAGCAGGACATGCCGATCCGGAAGCAAGTCGGATACGGGATGTAGCCGTAGGGCTCGCGGAGCGGCTATCGGCCGGCGCGCAGGTGCCGGCGGGCCGGAAAGCGCAGGACCGCGGCGCCCGCGCGGCAGACCTCACCCCAGACGGGATGGCCGCTGGCGTAGAGGCCGAGCACCCATCCCGCGGCACCGAGCGCCACCGCCAGGGCGGCGTAGGTCAGCGACATCGGGGAGGAGGTGGCGGAGAGCGCGATCGGCCCGATGGCCGTGGTCAAGGCCACGAACGCGCTTCGGGCAGCGTCTGCCCACAGATCGCGCCAGCCAAACTTGATGGCGCTGCGAACGGCCATCAGCGACAGCCCGGCGCCGATCGGCATGGCGAGGTACATGCTCCACGCCGCCGCATGCAGGCCATAGGGCGCGCTGATCAAGAGCGCCGCAGCCATGACGAGCATCTGCAGAACGAGCAGCCGCGGCAGGCGGTGCACGGCCCCGGCCGCGACCAGGATCGCGTACTGAAGCCCGATCGGCACCGTGAGCATGAGCGCAGGGCTCAGGATGCGCAGCAGCGGCACGACATCCAGCCATTGGCCCCCCAGCACCAGCAGCACGATCGGCTCGGCCAGGGCCGCCAGCAGGATCATTGCCGGCCATTGCACGACGCTGACGTGCGATAGCGCCGCGAGATAGGCCGCCGTCAGGTCCTTGCCCTCGCGTGCCCGCCGCGAGAACTCCGGCAGCGCCACCGGGCCGACGGCGGCGAGGACCACGCGCTCGGGAAACAGACTCAGAACGGCCGTGCGCTGGCCGATCGCCACCGCCTCGGCGCTGAGGAACCTGCCGAAGATGAAGACGGGCAGGGCCTCGCTGATCCTGCCGAGGACCGCGGTCGCACTGCTGTAGGCGCCGAAGCTCACGACACCGCGCCAGTGGCTGAGGGAAGGGCGGTAGATCGAGAGGTCGCGTCCAACGACCAGGCACAGGATTGCGCCAGCCAGAGCGGAGGCGACGCCCGCCCAGGCGAAGCTCAGCGCGCTGAAACCCAGGAAAGCCAGCAGGATCGATACGCCGGCGGCAACCAGCGCCAGCAGGAGATTGATTGCAGCCAGGCGGTTGAACGCCATCGCGCGGCTGAAGAGCGCCATTTGCGGATGGATGAAGGGCCCGAGCAGGTAGCCCAGAACTGCGATGGCGAGGTAGTCGGTGAGAGCCGGCAGACCGAAGAAGTGGGCCAGCGGCCCGGCCGCCAGGGTGAGGATGGCGGCCACT
>JBGGME010000260.1:0-7653 GCA_041288195.1 Hyphomicrobiaceae bacterium | reverse complement strand
CATGCCATTCCAAGGAATGAATAGGAGTTATTTCTCGAATTTAATTATAAATGATTCTGTTGAAATAAAAGTGATTGAGCCAGCGGACAGAAATGAATAGGAGAACTAGAACAAAGACAGAACATTGGTTATTATTGAGGGCCTGAGAGCAGTGGAGAGCTCTCGGATTTTGGCTTTCGCAGGAGTAACCGCGTCATGACCCAATCTCAAAAATCACGACAGAACATCTACGAGACGATTACCTCGAAACTGCTCGCCGCCCTCGAGGCCAACCCGGGCGATCCGGTGATGCCGTGGCAGCGCGGCGGCACACGCCCGGTCCTGCCTACCAATGCCGTCACGGGGCAAGGCTATCGCGGCGTCAACATCCTGAGCCTTTGGGTTGCTGCCTTTGAACGAGGTTACAACTCCGGGGAATGGGCGACGCTGCGCCAATGGAACGAGAAGGGCGTCCATGTGCGCAAGGGCGAAAAGGCCTCGCCCATCGTACTCTACAAGGAGGTCACTGTTCGGGGATGAAGCCCTCCCGGACGACGGGGAACACGAGATCGAGCGCCGGCGCCTAGCACGCGGCTACCGGGTGTTCGCGGCCGAGCAGGTGGAGGGTTACCAGTCCCCTACCGTGGTGCCGCTCAGCCCGATCGACCGGATCGCTGCGGCCGAGACCTACTTCTCAGCGACGGGTGCCAAGCTCGTCATCGGTGGTACGCAGGCCTGCTACCGACCTTCGACAGATACCATTCACATGCCGGAAGAGGCGCGCTTTCTCGCCACCGATGGGCGCAGCCGGACCGAGGCCTGGTATTCGGTCCTCGGGCACGAGTCGACACATTGGGCAGGCGCCCCGCATCGGTTGAACCGCGCGTTCGGCAAACGCTTCGGCGATGCCGCCTACTGCTTCGAGGAAGCCTGCGCCGAGATCGGCGCCGCCTTCCTCTGTGCGCGCCTTGGCATTGCCATCGAGCCGCACCCCGACCACGCCCGCTACATCCACCATTGGCTCAAGGTCATGAAGGCCGAGCCGCGCGCAATTTTCGCGGCGGCGGCCAAGGCGCAGGAGGCCGTCAGCTATCTCGATACCTTCCAGGCGTCCTCTGCGCACCGTCGCGCCGCGTGATCTCCAAGCCCATGCGCGGCGCGATGCACGATACCTCGATCAGGATGCAGGCGGCTCGTCTGGCACAGGACCTTGCCCAACATGCCGAGGCAGTCTGTCGCCAATATCTGTCCAATGGTCGTCGCACCGGGCGTTATTGGCGCGTCGGCGACGTCGCCAACACGCCGGGTCAAAGCCTGTATGTGCGCCTGTATGGGGAAGGAGCAGGCAAATGGAGCGATGCTGCCACCGGCGAGCACGGCGATTTGCTCGACCTCATCGCCCTCAACCTGAACCTGTCCACGCTCGGAAGCACGCTTGAAGAGGCGCGCCGGTTTTTGGGTCTGCCGCACCCGTCGCCTGACCATCGCACACAGTCTAGCGCGCGCAATTCGCTGGAGTTGGCGCAGCGGATGTTCGCGTCAGCGCGGCCGATCGCGGGCACGATCGGCGAGGTCTATTTGCGACGTCGCGGTATCGCGACGGCTCGAGACCTCTCCGCGTTGCGCTTCCACCCGACATGCTACTATCGCGCACACGAGGCAGCCCCGCGGGAAAAACGACCGGCATTGTTGGCGGCCGTGACCGATCTCGATGGCCGGATTACCGGGGTCCAGCGCACGTGGCTTGACCCGCTTGGTGGCGGCAAGGCACGGATTCCCGCTCCGCGTCGCGCACTCGGGCATCTGCTCGGCAACGGCGTGCGCTTTGGCGCTGCGGCCAACGTCTTGGTCGCCGGAGAAGGCATCGAGACGGTCCTGTCGCTCAAGACGGTCATGCCCACCTTTCCCATGGTAGCGGCGCTCTCTACCAGCCACCTCGCAGCTCTGATTTTGCCCGTAACGTTGCGGCGCCTCTACATCGCGTGTGACGCCGACGCGGCGGGTTGGTGTGCATTCGAGCGCTTGGCTAATCGAGCGAGGGTCCAGGCCATCGACGTCCGACCGCTGCGTCCCGTTCTTGCTGACTTCAATGACGATCTCCGTGTCCTCGGTGCCGCCGCACTGCTTGAGGCCCTGCGAGTGCAGATCGCTCCCGATGACTACGCCCGTTTTGCCTCATGCCTCGAAGAATGAAGATGCTCGATTCCCTGCAATAATCGAGGCTTACTGCCTCAAAGGATCTTCCCGCTTAGGCGCTTCAAAGAGCACTTCCTCACCTTTCCCGCAGCTTCCTTCCCGCTCCCGCTTTTTGCGCCGTTTCCCCATTAACGCCACGCGACTTTTGAGCAAATGCTGATCCCGCTCGAGCGCCTGCACGAGACGGGGGATCAACGATGACGTCGGCAAGGATCATTGGCCTTCAGGTTGGCACCGCGCTGCTCCTCGTTGTCATTTGCGTATGGACGGCGACGCAATGGGCGGCCGCCATGCTCGGCCATCAGCCGGCGCTCGGCGCCCCCATGATCGATCTCCTCGGGCTCAAGATTTATGCACCCTGGAAACTGTTCGTGTGGTGGTTGGCGTTCGATGCGCAGGCACCCGACGTGTTTGCGCGCGCTGGCATCGTTGCTGCGTTCGGGGGAATTGCCAGCGGTGCCGTCGCCATCGGGGGAGCCGCCCGGCGGGCCAGCCTCAAGAGCCAAGCCACGACCTACGGCTCGGCCCGCTGGGCGGATCATGCCGATGTCAGGACCGCGGGACTGTTGGGCGGTCAGGGCGTCGTGCTCGGCCTCTACGATGGCCGCTACCTGCGCCATGACGGCCCCGAGCACGTTCTTGCCGTGGCGCCGACACGGTCGGGCAAAGGCGTCGGCCTGGTGCTGCCAACGCTCCTGACGTGGAGCCAATCGGCCGTCATCCATGACATCAAGGGCGAGAACTGGACGCTGACGGCAGGCTGGCGCTCCAGGTTCTCGCACTGCCTGCTGTTCGATCCTACCAACCCCCTGTCCGCCCGTTTCAATCCGCTGCTGGAGGTGCGCAAAGGCACGCAAGAGGTGCGCGACGTGCAGAACATCGCCGACATCCTGGTTGATCCGGAAGGGGCGAAGGAGCGCCGCGACCACTGGGAGAAGACGGCCCATGCGCTGCTGACCGGGGCCATCCTGCACGTCCTCTACGCTGAGGCTGAGAAGACGCTTGCCCGTGTCGCTACCTTTCTCGCCGACCCCTCGCGCTCGATCCTGCGCACCCTCAAGATCATGCTCACCACCAATCACCTGGGCACTCAGGCTGAGCCGCAAGTGCATCCCGTGGTCGCCTCCATCGCCCGCGAGCTCCTCAACAAGTCCGACAACGAGTGCTCGGGCGTGGTGTCGACCGCCATGAGCTTCCTCGGGCTCTATCGCGATCCCCTCATCGCCGCCAACACAGCCCGATCCGATTGGCGCATCGCCGATCTCATAGTGGCCGAGCGTCCGATGTCGCTCTACCTGGTGGTGCCGCCATCGGACATCTCGCGCACCAAGCCGCTGGTACGCCTGATCCTCAACCAGATCGCCCGGCGGCTGACCGAGACGCTGGAGGCCGGCAATGACAACGGCCCGAAGCGCAAGCTCCTGTTGATGCTCGACGAGTTCCCGGCGCTGGGCCGCCTCGATTTCTTCGAGTCGTCGCTGGCCTTCATGGCTGGCTACGGGGTGCGTGCGTTCCTAGTTGCGCAGTCGCTGCATCAGATCGACAAGGCCTATGGTCATAACCACGCAATCCTCGACAATTGCCACGTGCGGGTTGCATTCGCGCCCAACGACGAGCGCACCGCCAAGCGCCTGTGTGACGCGCTGGGCACCGCTACTGAGCTGCGCGCGCAGACCAATCTCTCCGGCAAGCGTTTCTCGGCTTGGCTGTCGCACACCTCGATCTCCCAGCAAGAGACGCCGCGGCCGCTGCTGACTACCGGCGAGATCCTGCAGCTGCCGGCCGACGATGCGCTGGTGATGGTGTCGGGCATGCCGCCAATCCGGGCCGGCAAGCTCAGGTACTACGCCGATCGCAACTTCCTCGCGCGCCGGCTGCCGGCCCCGAAGCCCGCAGCCAACGGCTACCCGGATACACCCGTGACGCGACCGGATGACTGGTCCGGACAGATCTGCGGCACCGATCTGCGCCTGGAGAAGGTCTGGTCGGAACTGGTGCCGTCAAACGGCGCCAGCGAGGAAAGCGCTCCACGCGCCCGCGATATCCCTCGGCGCAAGAAGGACAAGGCCGAGCGGCCTCTGAGCGACCTGCCGTTGTTTGCCGAGCGCCTCGACGAGCCTGCGCCCGCAGAGGGCGCAGCCGCCGCGCCTGCCGACGATCACCTCGACAAGGTGATCCAGTTTCCGGGGCTGCGACTGTAATGAGCAAGAAACGCTACACCCTCTATCTGTCGCGCCCGCTGGCGCGGAAGTTCGACCTGGTGGCGCAGCAGCGCCTGGGCGCCAAGTCGGCACTGGTCGAGGAAGCACTGCGGGCCAGTCTGGAGTCGCAGCAGCACGCGGGCATCGAGGACGCCCTTGCCCGCCGCCTCGACGTTCTCAACAGGGCGGTTGCCACGGTCGCCCGCGATGTCGCCATTGCCACCGAGACGCTGGCGCTGTTCGTGCGCTACTTCCTGACCATCACGCCGCCGCTGCCGCAAAGCGAGCAGGAGCCGGCCCGCTTGCTGGGCAAGGAGCGCTTCCAGGTGTTCGTGGCCCAGGTCGGCCGGCGCCTCGCTCAGGATCACCGGCTCGTGTCCGAAGTGCTGGAGACGATTGCCGCCAATGAGCCCGATCTGTTCGCGACCGCATCGGATGATGCACCGTTGCGCCAACGGTCCGCTCCGCGCGTCGCGTCAGTGAGTGAACTGAAGCCCAACGGCACCAAGAGCACGCCACCTTCGGGGGACGGCCATGGCTGACCTCATGACTTTGCCAGCTGTAGAGGAAGCGCAAGGACGCCGACGGCAGATGCTGCGCACCGCCTTCGGGCCGACCATCGCTGCGGCGCTCGCCGATCCCGCCGTGATCGAAGTGATGGTCAACCCCGACGGCCGCCTCTGGATCGAGCGCGCGACGGAAGGGCGCCGGGACACCGGCGAGCGCATCGGCAGCGCCGAAGCCGAACGCATCATCCGCCTGGTCGCCGCCCACGTGCGCCGTGAGGTGCACGACCGCGCGCCCATCGTCTCCGCCGAGCTGCCGGAGACCGGCGAGCGTTTCGAAGGCGTCATGCCGCCCGTCGCACCCGCGCCCTGCTTTGCCGTCCGCAAGCCGGCCGACGTGCTCTTCCGCCTCGCCGACTACGTGGCGGCCGGTATCATGTCGGTGCGTCAGGCCGAAGCGTTGGCGCTCAGCGTTCGCCAGCGCAAGAACATCCTGGTCGTCGGTGGCACGTCCTCGGGCAAGACCACGCTGGTCAACGCCCTGCTGGCCGAGGTTGCCGATCTTAATGAGCGGGTCGTCATCCTGGAGGATACCCGAGAATTGCAATGCGCCGCCGCGGACTGCGTGGCGTTGCGCACCAAGCCGGGTGTCGCGAGCCTGGCCGACCTGGTGCGCTCGACGCTCAGGTTGCGACCCGATCGCATCATCGTCGGCGAAGTAAGGGGCCCCGAAGCCCTCGACATGCTCAAGGCATGGAATACCGGCCACCCCGGCGGCATCACCACCGTGCACGCCAACTCGGCGCCGGCCGGGCTCCTCCGTCTGGAGCAGCTCATCCAGGAGGCGGTCGTCACCGTGCCGCGCGACCTGATCGTGCAGGCGATCGACATCGTGGTGTTTCTCGAAGGTCGCGGCGCCAATCGCAGGGTCGAGACACTGCTCGAGGTTGTCAGCCTCGATGCGGATGGAGATTACGTCCTCAAGCCGCTCGGCCGGCCGACGTTGCACACGGTGTGATGGAGGAATGCTCGTGAACCCTACTCCCATGCTGCTGAGCATGCTGCGCGCCACCGCCGCGGGATGGGTCGTCGCCCTCGCTTTTGTGAGCTTCACCGATGCCGCCAATGCGGCCGGCTCCGGCATGCCATGGGAGGCCCCGCTGCAGCGCATCCTCGAGTCCATTGAGGGTCCCGTCGCCAAGGTGGTCGCTGTCGTCATCATCATTGTCACCGGCTTGAGCCTTGCGTTCGGCGACATGGGTGGCGGGCTGCGGCGGCTGATCCAGATCGTGTTCGGCCTCTCCATCGCTTTCGCCGCCACCTCCTTCTTCCTGTCGTTCTTCGCCTTCGCCGGCGGCGCGCTGATCGACTGACTATCAGGGAGTAATGAGCTCATGCTCGGCCAACCAACTGTAGTTCCCGGCTACGAGGTCATCCTTCATCGGGCGCTGACCGAGCCCATTCTGCTCGCCGGAGCGCCGCGCAGTTTCGCCATCCTCAATGGCACGCTGGCTGCGTCCATCGGGCTGGGGCTCAGGCTGTGGATCGCCGGGCTGCTGATCTGGCTCACCGGCCACGCCATCGCCGTGTGGGTCACACGCAAGGACCCGGCCTTCCTCACCGTCCTGTCCCGCCACGCTCGCCACAAGGGAGCTTTGCAGTGCTGAACCTCACCGAATACCGTCGCAAGACCATCGGCCTCTACGACTACATGCCGTGGGCCTGCCTGGTCGGTCCCGGCATCGTGCTCAACAAAGATGGCTCGTTCCAGCGCACGCTGCGCTACCGCGGCCCCGACCTCGACAGCGCCACCGAGGCAGAGCTGGTCTCGATCAGCGCCCGGCTGAACAATGTCCTGAAACGCTTCGGTGCCGGCTGGGCCTTGTTCTTCGAGGCCGAAAGGATCCCGGCCAACCAGTATCCGGGCGCGCGCTTTGCCGACCCGGCATCGTGGCTCGTCGATCAGGAGCGTTATGCCGTCTTCAGCGCCGACGGTGCGCATCACGAAAGCCGGTACTTTCTGACCTTCCTCTATCTACCGCCGCCAGAGCACGAGGGCCGCGCCGAGCGCTTGCTCTATGAGCGCAGCGACGACACGGTCATCGAAGCAGAGCCGCATGCCCAGCTCGAATGGTTCGTGACCGAGACCGAGCGCGCGCTGCAGATGCTGGCCAGCATTCTCCCCGAGGCGGAGGCGCTCGATGATGCCGCGACACTCGCCTACCTTCACGGCACTATTTCCACCAAACGGCAGCCGGTGGCGGTGCCGCCAATCCCGACCCACCTCGATGCCCTGCTGTGCGATACCTCGTTCCTCGGCGGCGTCGAGCCGAAGCTCGGCGACCAGCATTTGCGCGTGCTGACCGTGCTGGGATTTCCCAATGCGACGACGCCGGGCTTGCTGGATGCGCTCAACGATCTGGGCTTCGCTTACCGTTGGACCACGCGCTGGATCGCGCTCGATAAGACCGAGGCAACCCGGAATTTGACCCGCCTGCGCCGGCAGTGGTTCGCCAAGCGCAAGTCGTTGTCGGCCTTGTTACGCGAGGTGATGTTCAACCGCGAGACGGCGCTAGTCAATCCCGACGCCGACAACAAGGCGGCCGATGCCGACGAGGCGCTGCAGGAGTTGGGCGCCGATGACGTAGCCTTCGGCTATCTCACCACAGCGATCGTAGTTGCCGACGCCGATGCCAAGCAGGCCAACGACAAGCTGCTGGCGATCGAGCGCATCATCAACGGCCGCGGCTTCGTTACCATCCGCGAGACCT
>JBGGME010000259.1:0-7745 GCA_041288195.1 Hyphomicrobiaceae bacterium | reverse complement strand
GAGCGCACTGATCGGCGCAGCCAAGCCTGACAAGCCGGTTATCGGTTTGCGCCCGCACGCTGCGGGGCGTGCCGCGCAGTGGTTTCTCCAGCACTTCCCTGGCGACGTGGCCTACGCCTACAAGGCGAACAGCTCGCCCTTCCTGCTGGGCGCCCTGTACGGCGCGGGCATCCGGCATTTCGATGTCGCCTCGGTCCCCGAGATCGAGGACGCGGCGACGATCCCCGGCGCGCACCTGCACTTCATGCACCCCGTCAAGTCGCGCAACGCCATCCGGCGGGCGTTTGCCGAGTTCGGGGTGCGGAGCTTTGCCGTCGACAGCGAGGACGAGCTCAAGAAGATCGCCGAGGAGACGGGCGGTTGCCGCGACCTCATCTTGTGGGTGCGCGTGGCGGTGCCTGCGCGCAACAGCAAGATCCCGCTCGAGCGCAAGTACGGCACGTCCGGTGCCAAGGCTGCCCGACTGCTGGTGAAGGCGCGCCAGGCCGCCAAGGAGCTCGGCATCACCTTCCACGTCGGCTCGCAGACCGCGACGCCCGAGGCCTACACGCTTGCGCTTGCCGAGGTCGGCAAGCTGATCGCCAGGGCCGGCGTGGTGCTCGACCGGCTCGACGTCGGCGGCGGCTTCCCCTCGGTCTACGACGAGAATATGCCGGCGCCGCTCACGGACTTCGTGCGCGCCATCGACGAGGGCGTGGAGAAGCTCCCGATCGGCGAGCGGTGCCGGCTGATGTGCGAGCCGGGCCGCGCCCTGGTGGCGGAGGCGGAGTCGCTGATCGTGCGCGTCGATGCGCGGCGCGGCAACGAGCTCTTCATCAACGACGGCAGCTACGGCACCCTGTTCGATGCGGCGCATATGGGCTTCAACTTTCCCGTCCGCCTGGTCGGCGGACCGGCGGAGCAGGGCAGCCTCGTGCCGTTCTCGTTCTGGGGCCCGACCTGCGACACCATCGACCATATGCCGGGGCCGTTCCATCTGCCCGCATCGGTGAGGGAAGGCGACTACGTCGAGATCGGCAACACCGGCGCCTACGGCCGTGCCATCGGCGGCCGCTTCAATGGCTACGGCGCGTTCGAGGAGGCGATCCTGCTCGATGAGCCGATGCTGACGATGTACGGCGACGGCGAGGCCGATCGGCGCAACAGTCGAGAGGCGCAGCAGGTCCAGGCGTGAGCGCCGAGCTCGAGTACCTGCCCGCAGAGGAGAGCTTTCTCGATCCCGTCCGTGCGGACGCCGGCAACCCCGGCGCCGCGCGGGCCGTGGTCATTCCGTTCGGGCTCGAAGCCTCCGTGAGCTACGGCGGCGGCACGGCGGCGGGGCCGGCGGCGATCCTGAAAGCCAGCCAGCAGCTCGAGCTCTACGACGAGGAGCTCGAGCGCGAGCCCTATCTCGACTACGGCGTCGCGGCGCTGCGAGAGCCCGCGATCGCGCGGCCCATCGAGGCGGCGCTCGATCAGCTCGCCGGCATCGTCGAGACGGTGCTGGAGCAGGGCAGGTTTCCGTTCGTGCTCGGCGGCGAGCACTCCCTGACCCCCGGCGCCATCCGTCCCTTCGTGACGCGCCATCCAGATCTCGTGGTGCTGCAACTCGATGCCCACGCCGACCTGCGCGACGGCTACCAGGGCGAGCGCCATTCCCACGCCGCCGCCATGCGGCGCGTGCTCGACCATGGGGGCGTCAGCCTGGTGTCGGTCGGCATTCGCGCCATCTCCAAGGCCGAGGTCGAGTACTACATCGCCAACCGCGACCGCATCGCCATCCACCTCGCCAAGGACCAGGCGAGCTGGGACGTCGAGGCGATCCTGGCGCCGCTCAGGGGACGGCCGGTCTACATCACCTTCGATATCGATGCGCTCGATGCCGCGGTCATGCCGGCGACGGGTACGCCGACGCCCGGCGGGCTCTCCTACCTGCAGTCGCTCGCCATCGTCAGGCGTGCCTGCGAGGTGGGGCGGGTGGTGGGCGCCGACCTCGTGGAGTTTGCCCCGATTGCTGGGCTCCACGCCTGCGACTACACGGCCGCGGCGCTGGCCTACAAGCTGCTGTCCTACGCGCTCTCCCCGCGCTGAGCGATGCTTGCCGATATCTGAGCCCGGGCAACAGCTTGGGCACACGGACGGTCCGATTGCCATCGATGCCGACGGTTTTGCTTGCCTTCCGCACCGGCGTCGGGAATTGCTGGTCGACATTTCTCCTCACGCGTCATCCGTCGAGAAGGGACCCCACATGCAGAAGCTCGCGCTTGCGCTCCTCCTCTCCGCCGCTCTCGCCATGCCGGCCCTGGCGCAGAAGAAGGACGACCCAAAGAAGGACGCGGCCAAGTCGGCTGCCGTTCCCACCAACACCTTCTTCAAGGGCCAGACGCCGAGCCAGTACCTGGCCAAGGAGCGGCTGATCGGCGCCAAGGTCGTCAACAAGGATGGCCAGACGGTCGGCACCATCGACGACCTGATCATCAGCCAGGGCGGGCAGATCGAGGGAGTGGTGATGGGCGTCGGCGGTTTGCTCGGCGTCGGCTCCAAGCAGGTCGGCGTGCGGCTCGGCGCGCTCAAGATTACGACGGCGGACGGCAAGGTGACTGTGACGTTGTCCGCCGCCACCAAGGAGATGCTGGGCGCCGTGCCGGCCTATCAGAAGGCCAAGTAGGTTGGGGCGCGTCCCCTCTCCCCACTTCCAGTGGGGAGAGGGCTAGGGTGAGGGGCGGCAATAAATGGCGACGCCGGAGTATGCCTCCGCCCCTCACCCCGACCCTCTCCCCGCAGGCGGGGAGAGGGGGGACGCCGCGGCCAGCATGTCCGCCGCGAAACGGTCGACCGCCTCGGGCGTGGTGTCCCAGGCGCACATGAGGCGGCAGCCGGTCTTGCCGAGGAAGGTGTAGAAGCGCCAGCCGCGCTCGCGCAGGCTCGCCTGCACCGCCGCCGGCATTTCGACGAACACCGCGTTCGACTGCACCGGCGCCATCGGGCGTACGCCCTCGTAGCCCGAGATGCGCTCCCACAGCCGCGTGGCCATGGCGTTGGCGTGGCGCGCGTTGCGCAGCCAAAGGTCGCCCTCGAGCAGCGCCACCCAGGGCGCGGTGACGAGCCGCATCTTGGAGTTGAGGTGGCCCGCCTGCTTGACGCGCCACTCGAACTCTTTCCCCAGCGCGCGGTCGAAGAACAGCACGGCCTCGCCCACCGCGAGCCCGTTCTTGACCCCGCCTAGGCACAACACGTCGACACCGGCGCGCCAGGACAGATCGGCCGGCGCGCAGCCGAGATGCGCCAGCGCATTGGCGAAGCGGGCGCCGTCCATGTGCACGGTGAGCCCATGTCGGCGCGCCGCCTCGGTGAGCGCCGCGACCTCGGCAGTCGTGTAAACGGTGCCAAGCTCGGTGGCGTTGGTGAGCGACAGGGCGCGGGGCTTCACGTGGTGCACGCCGCGACCCTTCACCGCGAGGCGGTCGACGATGTCGGGTGTCAGCTTGGCGAGCGGGGCCTCGGCCGTGACGATCCTGGCACCGCCGGAGAGCAGGCCCACCGCGCCCGCCTCGTCCTCCTCGATGTGGCTCAGCGCATGGGCGATGACGGCATGGTAGGGGCGGCACACCTGGGCCAGCGCCAGGGCGTTCGCGGCTGTGCCGTTGAAGACGAAGAAAACCTCGCAATCCCTCTCGAACAGCTGGCGGATGCGGTCGCACGCCTTCTGCGTCCACGCATCGTCGCCGTAGCCGACCGCGTGTCCCTCGGCGTTGGCGCGGATCAGCGCCTCGAGCGCCTCGGGACAGATGCCGGCGTTGTTGTCGGAGGCGAACTGCTGCATGCGGCACTCAAGCCTTGTGCGGCCACACCTTGCGGATCAGCATGATGAGGCCGGGGAGGAATACGAGGTCCGCCAGCAGCGAGGCGAGCAGGGTGATGCCGCAGACGAAGCCGAACAGGCGCAGGCTCGGCAGGTCCGAGAACACGGTGACGCCGAGCCCGAACGCCAGCACGAGCGTGGTGAGGATGATGGCGGGGCCCACCAGCACGCGCGCGCGCCGTATCGCGAAGTCGGCACGGGGCTCCAGCCGCTCCTCCAGCCGCAACCGATTGAAGAAGTGGATCAGCGAGTCGATGGCGAGCCCGAACACGACGAGTAGAGCCACCACGGACGCGAACTCGAGCCCGCCGCCGCTTGCCCACAGGATCGCGCCCGATGCCACCACCGGGAACAGCCCCGGCAGCAGGCTGACGACGCCGACGAACACCGACCGGAAGGAGATGGCCAGCAGGACGGCCGCGAACGCCACGCAGATCGGCAGCGCCTCGTTGAGCTGCTGGATCATGCGCGCGCTGTTGCGGGCGGCGATCGCGGGCAGGCCGGTGACGGAGATGGTGTAGTCGGGGTATTCCTTGCGCAGGCCGTCGAGTGCGCGGTCTATCCTCTCGACCACGGGCAGGATGCGGCTCGAATCGATGTCGGGCAGGCGCCCGGTCACGAGCACGGCATCGCCTTCCTTGGCGATGAAGCGGCGCACGAGGTGCTCGGGCAGTATCTTCACGAACTTCTGCACCGTCTCGATGCGCTCGTCGCCGGCTTCCCTGAGCCAGCGGCGCAGGCTTTCCAGCGACCACACGTTGCCGAGGCCCGCCTGCTTCTCCAGGACCTCGTGCACCTTGGCGATGACCTCCACCGGCCGCGGCGAGAACAGGTTCTCGCCGGTCTTCCACTCGATCATGATGTGGACGGGATTGGCGCCGGTCAGCTTCTCGTCGATCCTGCCGGTGGCGCCCAAGGCCTGCTCGCGGTCGGGCACCTGGTCGGCCAGGCGGTAGCGCGGCTCGAGCTGCAGGTAGGCCCATCCGCAAACCACGAACGAGATCAGCGCCACCAGCGTGGTCAGAAACGGCCAGTGCACCACGCGGTCGACAATCCAGCCGACGAAGCCGCCGAGGCCGTCCATCAGCCGGTCGGCGGGGGCGCGGTCGCGGGCGAGCGTATTCTCCTTGCGCACCAGGATCAGTCCGAGCAGCGGCAGCACGACGATGACGGCGATGAAGGAGATGCAGACCGCCAGCGCGCCCGCCATCCCGAACGTGCGGATCAGCCCCGACTGCGAGAACAGCAGCGCCAGGAACGACAGCAGCGCCACGCCGTGCGCCAGCACGCAGGCGGGGCCCACCACGTGCACGGCGAAGCGCAGCGCCTCGCCCTTGGAGTGGCCGTCGCGCAAGCGGATGCGGATCGCCGACACCATCTGCATGCTGTCGGCAAAGCCCATCACCATGACGAGCGGGGTCATGACGTTGAGGAAGAGGTTGAGGCGGAAGCCCAGCCAGCCGAGCAGCCCCAGCGACCACAGCACGGCGAGGACGGGCGGCAGGGCGGCAAGCAGCATCAGCGAGATGCGCTTGAAGAAGATCACGGCGATGGTGGCGCCGAACAGGAGGCCCAGGCCGTTGTAGACGAGCTGGTCGCGCTCCACCGCGTTGCGGATCTCGAGCTGCATGACGGGCGCGCCGGTCAGGTGCGACTTGAGGCCGACCGGTCCAAGCTCGGTCTTGAGGATGTCGCCGATGCCGCCGATCACCTCCCTGGCGCCCTTCTCGGCCACCGCCTTGCGGTCGAGCGCGAGGACGGCCAGCGCCAGCTCGCCGTCGGGCGAGAGGAACTTGCCCTTGACGATATCGTTGGCGCGCATGGCCTCGATGATGGCGTCGTACTCGGGGCCGTCGGGCAGGTTGTCGGGTACGATCGGCGGCGCATACCCCGACGCGTCCGGCTTGCCGCGCGCCGACAGCATGGAGATGAGGCCGTCGACGCCGTCCGCCAGCTGCAGGTCGATGATGGCGCGGCGGAAGGCCTCGAGCTGCGGCTTCTTCAGGAGGTCCTTGCCCTCCACCACCACCAGGACGTCGTACTCGCTGGAGGGAAAGCGGCGGTCGATCTCCTCGTAGCGCCTGAACTCCTCGGTGTCCGTGCGGAACAGCTCGGAGAGCGAATCATCGACGCGCAGCAGGAGCAGGCCCCAGACCGCGAGCGCGGAGACCAGCACCACGAGCGCAAAGGTGACGGCCGGCGCCCTCAGTCCGATGAGACCGAGCTTCTCCAGCCCGAACGCAAAGGACCGTTGCGGTGCGTCCACGCTGGCGTCCATTCCCCTCCCCAAGGCAGGCTGCTGCGGCGGATTCGCTCGGCATGGTGACCCGACCGAGGCCCTGCGCGCAAGCTGCGCCGGAAGCGCAGGTGGAGCGCAGGCGAGCGGCGGCAAATCATTGCCACGCCTTCGCATTCGTTGATATAGGCTGCTGCTAGAAATTCCCGGGAGATGCACGCAATGCCCGACAGGACGCTGGATACCAAGGGTCTGGCCTGTCCCCTGCCGATCCTGAAGACCAAAAAGGCGCTCTCCGAGTTGCCCAAGGGGGCGACCCTGGAGGTGCTGGCGACGGACCCCGGCTCCGTGCCCGACTTCACGGCCTTCTGCGAGACCACGGGCAACAAGCTCGTCGAGAAGAGCGAGCAGTCGGGCGTCTACCGATTCGTCATCCAGCACGTGTGAGGCGCGAGGGCGACATGGCCAAGATCCAGTACCGCGTGCTCGGCACCAGCGGCATCAAGGTGTCGCAGATCTGTCTCGGCACCATGATGTTCGGCGGGCCGACCGAGGAGGCCGAGGCGCGGCGCATCATCGACCATGCGCTGGAGAGCGGGGTCAATTTCATCGACACCGCCGACGTCTATACCAAGGGGCGCTCGGAGGCGGTCATCGGCCCCGCGATCAAGGCCAGGCGCGACCGCTGGGTGCTCGCGACCAAGCTCGCGCAGTCCGCCGGGTCCGCCGTAACCGATTCCGGCTTGTCGCGGCGCTACATGATGCAGGCGGTGCAAGCGAGCCTGAAACGGCTCGGGACCGACTACATCGACCTCTACTACATCCACCGCGTCGACCCCAACACGCCCTGGGAGAGCACGATCGCCACGTTCGGCGACCTGATCCGCCAGGGCAAGATCCGCGAGTGGGCGCTCTCCAACGTGCGCGCCTGGCACATCCCGCACGTCGTGCATCTCTGCCGCCAGCTCGGCGTGCCGCCGCCCGTTGCGCTGCAGCCCTACTACAACCTGATGAACCGCCAGCCGGAGGTGGAGCTGCTGCCGGCGGCCAGAACGTTCGGCCTCGGCGCCGTGCCCTACAGCCCGATCGCGCGCGGCGTGCTCGCCGGCAAGTACAAGGTCAACCAGAAGGCCGATCCCGGCAGTCGCGCCGGCCGCCAGGACAAGCGCATGCTGGAATCGGAGTGGCGGCCCGAGAGCCTGATGATCGCCGAGAAGCTCAAGGAGCACGCCGAGAGCCGCGGCACGACGCTGATCGCCTGGGCGGTCGCCTGGGTGCTCAACAACCGAGCCATCACGGCCACGATCGCCGGTCCCCGCACCTTCGACCAGTGGACGAGCTATTTCCCCGCCCTCGACTACAAGTGGACCGCCGAGGACGAGGCGCTCGCGAATAGCCTGGTAACGCCGGGCCACGCCTCCACCCCCGGCTTCAACGATCCGGCCTACCCGGTCGAGGGCCGCTTCCCGGCGGTCGGGTGAGGTCATCCCGGCGCTTGTCGCCGGGATCCAGCCTTCCGCAGGCTCCGGAGCGATCTGAGCGACGGATGCCGGGCACACCAGGCAAGGCCCGGGATGACCATGCTGCTTGACGCGAGCCCCCCGAATTCCTAGGACTCCGCCCGTTGGGCGCGTGGCACAGCGGTAGCGCACTCCCTTCACACGGGAG
>JBGGME010000258.1:0-12823 GCA_041288195.1 Hyphomicrobiaceae bacterium | reverse complement strand
CGCAGCAACCAGCTCGCCGAGCCGCATGCTCTCGAGGATGCCGCCGGCGAACCGCCCGCGCATGAAGCGCCCCTCCCGCGTCACGATCGGCAGCCCGCACTCCACCGCCTGCATGGCCGTGTTGAAGCCCGAGAACCCGATGGTGTCGAGCATCAGGTCGGCCCGTTGCATCAGGCCGTAGAAGGCGGGCTTGTGCTGCCACGGCAGCACGACGCAATGCTCCGCGAAGCTCACGCCGCGCGCGGTGAAGGCCGCACTTATCCGATCGAGCAGCTTCGGGTAGAGCGCGCTCCAGGGCGCACCCGCGTCCCTGAACAGAACGATCGTGCATCGGCCAAGCCTTGCTGCGATCTCGGCCAGCACCCAGTCGTGCTCGGGCGCATACTTGTAGGGCGTGCCGGGCGAGAGCAGCAGCGGGCGGTCCGCGCGGATGCCCAGTGTGGCGAGATCGACCTGCGCTGCCTCCACTCCCGACGGCGCAAAGCAGCACCCCAGCCGCGGCAGGCGGATCAGCCGCTCGGTGTAGTGCTCATCGCCGTCCGGCGGCTCGAGCGCGGCGGCTGAGAAGAAGCAGTCCATGGTCGGCATGCCCGTCGTGTGCGGGTGGCCCCAGGTCGCCGCCTGCACCGCCCCCAGCCGCTGACTCGCGAGGTATGCCGTCGCCGGGTCCATCCCGACTTCCGGGTAGAGCACCACGTCCGGCTCGCGCGCCCGTATCCGCTCGGCCCACAATTCGGGCGCGAGCGGTCCCTGCTCGAAGTGGCGCGATCGCGTGCGCGCCCAGTCCGTCTCGGCATCGCTGACGGCGCTGAGATGAAACACCTCGATGTCGATCCGTCTCGCATCGAGGTGCTGGAAGGCGCCCTTGAGCAGCGCGTGCCACACCGAATGCGAGCGCACGTGCGCCGACACGACAGCGAGCCGCACGCGGGGGCGCACGGGTCGGCCGCGCGGTTGCGTCCGCCGCTGCTCTTCCGTCGCCTGCGCGCAGATCGCGCCGTAGCGCGCAAACAGGTCGCGATTGTTCTCCTCGTGGTAGGCCAGATAGAACGGCACCATCTGCTGCACGGCCCTCGCGCCCTGCAGCCCATCGGGCGCCAGCCACGCGAGCTCGTCGAGACCGGCGGCGAAGACGCGGCGACCCTCGTCGATCTCCGCCTTCGAGCCCGCCGCCACGGGAATGGCCCCCATCACGAGCGCCCAGCGCGCCGGCAGGTAGCGCGGCTCGAGATCCAGCACCCGCTCGTAGCTGGCACGTGCCTCCGCCGTCCTGCCGAGCGCTGCCAGGACGTTGCCGCGGTTGTGCAATGTATCGACGAGGTCCGGTCTGATCGCGAGCGCCCGATCGTAGCTCGCCAGCGCCTCATCGAGTCGGCCGAGCCTGCGCAGCGCGTTGCCGCGATTGCTGAGGGCGAGGACATGCGCCGGCGCGATCGCCAGCGCTCGGTCGTATCTCCCAAGCGCTTCCTCGAAACGGCTCGAGCCGGCGAGGCCGTTGCCCGCATTGTACCAGGCGTCCGCGTCGCCGGGCCGCGTCTGCAACACCTGCTCGTAGACAGCCAGCGCTTCTTGCGGCCGGCTCAGCTCCATGAGCACGCGGGCGCGATTGTTGAGCAGCCCCACATCCCCCGGCGCCGCGGAGAGAGCGCGGGTGAAGCTCGCCAGCGCCTCCTCGAAGCGTCGCATCGCCACCAGCGCATCCCCCCGCTTGGCGAGCGTCGGCGCATGCTGCGGCATGCCGGCCAGCACGCGATCGAGGCTATCGACCGCCTCCTGCCAGCGCTGCAGGGCCATCAGGCAGATGCCGCGGTGGAACAGCACGGCGGCATCGGCCGGTGCCATCTGCATGGCCCGGTCGAGAGACGCCAGCGCCGGCTCGTGCCTGCCGAGAACGAGCAGCGCGATGCCGCGGTTGCAGAGCGCCTCGACGCCGTTGGGTTGTGCCTGCACGAGCCGCTCGAAGCATGCCAGCGCCTCCTCGGGGCGCCGCATCGCCAGCAGCACCTCGCCGAGGCAGCTCAGCGCGCCGGAATTGGCCGGCTCCGTCGCGAGCACGCCCTCGCACAGCTGCCGCGCCTCCGCCAGGCGCCCTTGCCGGGCATGCTCCATCGCCCGCTGCAGCGCCTGGGAGGACTCGATCGCCGAGGCCACAAGCTCGCTCAGAGCGCGGCCAACGCCGCGTTCTTCCTGTCGGTAATCAGCATCGAGCCCGGCTTGTGGGTGATGCAGATCGACGGCCGTGCCGCCTCGATGACGACCTGCGGCGTCACCCCGCACGCCCAAAACAAGGGCAGCTCGCCCGGCTGCATGCGCGGCGCATCGCCGAAGTCGGGGCGCTCGAGATCCCGCACACCGATCGCCTCGGGTAGGCCGATGTGCACCGGCGCACCGTGCACCGCCGGGAAGCGCGAGGTGATCTGAATGGCACGGATGGCATCGGCCGGCTTGAAGGAGCGCATCGACACCACCATCCCGCCCTTGAAGCGGCCCGCCGGCACGCAATCCATGCTCGTGCGGTACATCGGTACGGTGCGGTCCTCCTCGATATGCTTCAGGCGCAATCCCGCCTGCAGCAGCGGCTGCTCGAAGGAGAACGAGCACCCCAGAACGAAGATGACGAGGTCGTCCGTCCAGTACTTGCGGATGTCGGTCGGCTCCTCGATGGCCTTGCCGTCCTTGAACACGCGATAGCGCGGGATGTCCGTGCGGATGTCGATGTCGCCAAGGCCCGGCAGCGTCGGATCGCCCGGCGCGCCCATGCCGATGAGGGGGCACGGCTTCGGGTTACGCTGGCAGAAGGCGGCGAACTCGAGCGCCAGGTCCTTGGGCAGGATGCACAGGTTGCCCTGCACGAACTCGGGCGCGATGCCGGCCGTGTGGCCCGTGTACTCGCCTGCCCTGATCACGGCCCGCGCCTCCGCCGGACTCACGATCGCCATCATGCGATTGGCGGGCGGGTTCACGACCTTCTGCATGGCGCTCTCCTGGACAACCTTAGGGCAGCAAATGAAGGCGTTCAGGCTAGCAGAAACGGAAAGCAGAATGAAATGCGGACATGCAAGCGGAGCCGCTGAGACCAGCAGCTCCGCTCGAGTCGCATCAATCCAGGTCGCCGACGCGCGCTACTTGAGTATCTGCGCGTGCGGCTCGTCGCGGGTGAACCGGTAGGTCAGCACCAGGCGCGCCGTCAGCACGTCGGCGGTCATCGTGTCGGTGAACACGAAAGGCGCCGTATTGAACCGATTGGTCGTCACCTCGTCGAACATGGTGTAGCGACCCTCGGCGCGGAGCGACAGGCGCTGCGCGACGAGCGTCTCCATGCCGATGCCGACGAACGGGCCGTTGAGGTCGAGCGACGTCGCCCCGGGGAAGGTCCGGCCGGTGTTGGCGTCGAAGATGTCGAAGTACTGGTCGCTCTTGCCGCGCGCCCACGTGTAGCCGCCGGTGAGGTAGAGCAGGCTCGTCGGCGTGAGCAGGAAGCCCGCGCGACCGCCCACCGAGAAGGCGCCGTCCATGCGGAACTTCTGCTTGGGCGTATCGGTGTCCTCGTAGGTCAGCTCCAGGCTCGACCAGTCGTACTCGACGAACGCGCCGAGCACGTAGCGCTCGCGGATCTGGCGGTCGAAGCCGATCACCGCGGTGCCGAAGCCGCCTTGTCCGCCCTCGCCCTTCCAGGTCGAGGAGAAGTTGGGCTCCCAGTACTTGTTCTCGGTCGCGAGCAGGCCGTAGCCGACGCCCGCACCGATGTAGAAGGCGCTCCAGGTCGGCACCGCGATGGGCGCGTCCTTGATGGAGCCCGGCATTCCATCCGCCGATGCTGTTCCGCCCGCAGTCAGCGCCAGGCCGAACAGAACACTTGCCGCAACTTGCCTCAGCATTTGCTACCCCTCGCAATCAGGATCTTGTCACTTGCGACACGGCGGGCGGGCAACGATCACTCGAGCAACAACGTGCAGGCTTGATCAGAGCTCGCCATCAAGACGCACGACTGTGACGGGCGTGTCTGCGAGTGAAATACACCAGCCACGCTTAACCGTTCGTTATCGGGAAACCAGTATTGAAACAGTCGTGGCGTGATGGCGTGAGCTCCGGACCTTGGGTCCCGATCTAGTGCCAGGCTCGTGAGTGAGCGTCGTGTTGTGGGCGTCACGCGTTACGCCGAGGGGAGTTGGCGTAGTCCCGCGCCGAGTGAGTTGCCGGCGCGGCGGCAGTAGTCCGACGTCGCAGTAGCAGTATCCCAGTCAACGTGCGCAGCCGAAATTCGGCGTGGAGTGCCTGCAGTTCGCAGGCGGCTTCCGTGGCTCTCGTACCCGCGTGGAATTTGGTGATGCGCAGCATTGAGGAAGCCCATCATGCACTACGTACGGGGCGCGTCTCGCGCGCTTGCATTGGCCGCAGTGCTGGCGATATCGGCCTTCGTCGGCACCGCTCGCGCCGGCGATGAATCCGAGAACGGCACCAGCAACGGCCCCTCGGTCACCACCAACGCCACGCTGACCAGCGACTATCGCTTCCGCGGCTTCACCCAGACGCAGGAGCGGGCCGCGCTGCAGGGCGGCTTCGAGGTCACGTTCCACCAGTTCTACGTCGGCCTGTGGGCCTCCAACGTGGACTTCGGCGACGTCCTCCACGCCGGTCACTGGAAGAACGTCGCCAGCTACGAGGTCGACACCTACGTCGGCTACAAGCACAAGTTCTGGGGCTTCCAGACCGATGTGCGCGCCATCTTCTATTCCTATCCGGGCTCGTTCGGCGATCCCAACAACCTCAACTACTTCGAGGGGATGTTCGGCATCAGCCGCGAGGTCCTTCCCCAGCTGACCCTCGACTTCCAGGCCTACTACTCGCCCGACTACATCGGCGAGACGGGGCGCAACTGGGTGTTCGAGGCGGGGCTGGCGCGCAAGTTCAACAGGCACGGCTCCGTCACCCCATCGCTGAGCGCCAGGATCGGCTGGAGCGAGGGCGACGAGAAGGCCGGCGGCATCGACTACGGCTACTGGAACGCCGGTGTCTCCTTCCTGTTTGCCGACTACTTCGAGTTCGACATCCGCTACTTCGATACCTTCGACATGCCGTCGTCGGTCGGCAGCTGCACCGACCGCTGCGATGGGCGCGTCGTGGCCCGCATCACGTTCGAGAACTGAGCCAAAATACAACCGCGCCGGGGCGAGCCTCGGCGCGGTTCGAATTCCGAAGGAGACGGTGGCGCTACGTCGCCATCGCCGGCTCGGCTCGCGGCTGGGCGACGGGTGCAGCCACTCCCATGCGGCGCACCGAGATCGGCGCATTGTCCATGGGCTCGGAGGGGATTCCGGCCCAGCGGCTGTCGGCGGGCAGCGTCTCCCCCTTCATCAGCAGCGAGAACTGGCCGAGGCTCGCGCCCCGCTTGATCTCGGTGTCGTAGAGCACGACCGCCATGTTGCCGACCGAGGCGCCGTTCCCGATCCGCAGGTGGTCGGCCTTCATCACCCGATCCTCGAACAGGGGCGTCTGGATGGTCGCCCCGAAGTTGATGGCGGCGTGATCGCCGATGTGGACCAGGTCGAATTCCGAGAAGTAGGTGGTCTCCAGATACACCCACTTGCCGATCCTGCATCCCATCAGGCGCAGGCACGCGGCCGCCAGCGGCGTGCCGAGCAGCGGCGGCATCACCGCCTCGGCGATGGACTCGAACGTGCCGTTGACGATCTCGTTGTTCCACACGTAGCGGCACCACAGCGGGTGAACGGTGGGCTCGAACGTACCCATCAGCAGCCGCTTGATGCCCGCGACCAGGGCCAGAGTGGCAAACGCCAGGCCCGTCGCCAGCACAGGGGCGGCAAGCATCGCCGCCCACCACGGAAACACCGTGATGGCCGTGGACAAAAGCATTGCGAATGCTACGAGCGACGCGCTCGAGATCGCGCCCGGCAGCAGCACGCGGATGGCATCGCTCAGCGCGCGATGGCGTTGCGCCGCGCGCGTCGGGCGATAGGTCTGCGCCGCGCCGAAGCAGAGCTCCTTGCGGATGTAGGGCAGGGAGAAGGCGGGCGAGCCCAGCCACTTGCCGTTGTCGGCCAGCGTCTCGCCCGGTCCAGGGCAGGAAAGCACGCCCAGCAGCGCGCCGTCGCCCACATGGGAGCCAGCCGGCACCAGGGCGCTGTTGCCGATGAACGCCTTCTCGCCGATCGTGACGCGGCCGAGCTCTATGCGCCCGTTGTGGATGCGCGCGCCGCCGACCATGCAGGCATCCGCTAGGAAGCTGCCGTTGCCGACCTCGATCAGGTCGGGCACGAACTGCATGACGGTCGAGACCTCCGCGCCCTTGCCGATCTTGGCCCCGAGCAGCCGCAGCAGCGGCGGCAGGTAGACTGTCGCGTAGAGCGGCAGCAGCAGCGTGCGTGTGTTGTTGAGGGCGTATTGCAGGAACCAGTAGCGCAGGTAGGCCCCGCTCTCGAGCGCATAGGTGCCGGGCTCGATGCGGCGGATGAACACGCGCTTCACGGCCGTCAGCAACAGCACGTACCAGGCGATCGAGGCCGGCACGGCCGCGATGGCCGCGCCCACGCCCCACAGTGGGCCGCCGACGACGAGCACGTACCCGACCAGCGCGACCGCCGGGGCACCCGCGAGCACCAGGAAGTAGCCCATCGCATAAATCAGTGCGGCGTGCAGCGCGCCGTAGAGGGCGGTGCGCCGACGCGCGGGCGCGCCATCTGCCGGCATGGGCACCGCCACCTCGGCCGGCGCGGACGGGAATCCGCGGCGACCCTCGCCCCTGCGCAGATGCGTGCCGTCGACCAGCGCCGACATGTCGTCGAGTCGGGCACCCGCACCCATCGAGGTGTTGAGCCCGAGGCAGGCGTGGGTGCCGACGAAGCAGTCGGGCCCGATATCGATCCGGCCGATGCAGAGCAACCCGTTCTCGACGCGAAAGCCCAGGATATGCGTCTCGGCGCCGATGCTGGCGCGCTCGCCGATTGTGACGAGGTCGTATGCCGAGCAGAAGACCGTCGAGATCGTCGCGTTGCGGCCGACCTTGGCGCCCATCGCGCGATAGTAGAGGCCCATCAGCGGCGTGCCGACGAACATGTGCGCCCAGCTGAAGCCCTGGAAGCGGTTCACCAGCCACCAGCGGAAATAATAGAGGCTCCACACCGGATACTGGCCCGGCCGGTAGCGCCCGATCACCAGCCACTTGAGGCCGATGCTCAATGCCAGCAGGACCGGCCAGTAGGCGAACGCCAGACCGGTTGTGAGCCACAGCGCGGTGTCGAGCTCCATGCTGCCGCCGATGACGCTCGTGGTCACGAACACCGAGTAGGCGAACGGCAATGCGACGATGCCGTAGTACGCCACCACCGCGAATGCCTGCAGCACCACGCAGGTCCAGCGCTCCCAGGCCGGCACGGAGGCAAAGGCCTGCTCGGCCGGGGTCGCGAGCGTCGCTGTATCGGCGGCGGCCGGCGCGTGCGCAGCGATGCCGAGCTGCTGCAGGCGCGCCGACATTGCCCGGATCGTTCTGAACTTGTAGAGATCGCGCACCGAGATCCGGGACGTGCCGAGCCGCGTCCTCAGCTCCGTGACGACGCGCGCCGCCAGCAGCGAATGGCCGCTCAAGTCCAGGAAGAAGTCGTCCTCGACCGACACCGGCGACACCTGCAGGCACTTCTCCCAGGCCTGCACCATGACGCACTCGATATCGCTCTCCGGGGCCACCACGTCCCGGCTCGTGCCCTTGAGCAGATTGAACGGTGCCGGCAGCTGCTTGCGGTCGACCTTGCCGCTGGTGAGCACGGGGAGATGCTCGACGATGTCGAGGTACTTGGGGATCATGTAGTCGGGAAGCTTGGTCCGCAGCATCTCCGCCACACCCGCCCGGTCGAGCTGCGTATCCGCTTCGTCGAGCACCGCGTAGGCTGCCAGCTCCGGCAGACCTGCGTCGGACACCATGCGCACGGCCGCGGCCTTGATGCCGGGAAACTGCATCAGCACCGTCTCGATCTCGGACAGCTCGACACAATCCCCTGATCTTCACCTGGCCGTCGATCCTGCCCAGGAACTGGAGCGCACCATCCTGCCCAAGGCGGACGAGGTCGTGGGTGCGGTAGAGCCTGGTCCCGGGCCCAGCGAACGGGCTCGCGATGAACCGCTCCGCCGTCAGCTCCGGCTGGTTGAGATAGCCCGGCGCCACCGCGTCGCCGCCGATGAAGAGCTCGCCCTCCTCGCCAGCGCCGACGGGCTGGAGTTGCTCATTGAGGACATGGGTGTGATAGCCGGGAAGGGCCCGGCCGATCGTGATCGGCACGCCCGCGGTGCACTCGGTCCAGGTGGCGACCACCGTAGTCTCAGTGGGCCCGTAGGTGTTGAGGAGCCGACGGCCGCCCTTGGCCCAGCGCGTGACGAGCTCCTGCATGCACACCTCACCGCCCAGCACCAGCAGGCGCACGGTCGGAAGATCACGATCGATCAGCGCGAGGAAGCTCGGAACCGTCGAGAAGAACGTGACCCGGCTGGCGGTGATGAACTCGGCAACATCGAGTGGCGAGCGCGCCACCGGCTCCGGCGCCACCACCAGCGTGCCGCCGATCGCGAACGCCCCCCAGATCTCCTCGACGGAGGCATCGAATGCGACCGAGAAGCCCTGGTAGACGCGGTCCTGCGGCGTCAGCCGATACACCGTCGGCAGCGATGTGACGAACGCAGCCGCGTTGCGGTGCGAAATCATCACGCCCTTGGGGCGTCCGGTCGATCCCGACGTATAGATGACATAGCAGATCGACGAGGCCGCCAGCTCCTCTCGGGGAATGGCGCTGCCGGGCATCTGCTCGATCTCCTCCGCCTGAGTGTCGACGACGAGCGTCCGCGTGCAGAAGTCGGGCCCCAGCGTCGCCAGCAGGCGTTGCTCGGTGACGACCATGCCGACACCGGCGTCGGCGAAGACGTGGCGGATGCGCTCCTCGGGGAACCTGGTGTCGACGGGAACGTAGCCCGCTCCAGCCTTGAGGATCCCCAGCATCGACGCGAACAGGTTGCAGGACTTGCTCTGGCACAGGCCGACGAGGCTGCCGGGCCCGATGCCCCGCGCGCGCAGCCAATGTGCTATCCGATTGGCGAGCCGATCGAGCTCGGCGTAGGTCATCTTCTTGCCGAGGGCCTCGATGGCGATGTGGTCGGGTCGAGCCGTGACCTGCGCCTCGAAGAACTCGTGCAGGTGCTCGGGCTCTCTCCCGATCTGAGTTGGGATGCCTTGCGTTGCATCGCCGGCATAGGACGCCATGGCCGAGTTCCTCGCTCGCTGAGCCACATGCAGGAGCGCTGGCTCCCGGTCCTATGCACTCCCTCTGGTCGCGGGGCCGGCAGCCGTGCAGCACACGAGCTCTCCCCCGTCCTCCATCGGATCGCTTGCATCGACGGCTACAGACACGTGGGCCAGACCACCGGCTGCTTCCGCATGCCAGCTGATGAGCCTGGCATCGCCGAGGCGATGCTCCGTGTGTCTGTCTGCGACCTGACGACCCGTTTCGACCTGGAATGCGACGGACCTGAAGTCCGTAGCAAGGCCGGTGCCAGTAAGCTTGGAGTAAGCCTCCTTGAGGGTCCAAAGCTCGGTGAAGACCCGCCGGCGATCGCCCTCGGGGAGACGCGCCAGGACCCGTCGCTCTCCCGCCGAGCAGAACGACGCGAGCAACTTGTCGTCCGTTGTCTCGACCATTGTCTCGGTATCAACACCGACCGGCGCGTGTGCGGAGACGGCGATCACAGACAGCGCGTCGGTATGCGACGTGCAGAAATGGACCTGCGGCAGGTCGGACACGATTTGCGGCTTGCCGTAGGAGGTTCTCGAGAAGCGCCAGCTCCTGGGCGAAACGTCGCCCCTGACGGCATGCGAGAGCGCCAGGCGCAGCGCCACGCGCGTCGCCCGTGCATGATCGCGCAACGCGACATCCCTGATCCGACCGATCGCCGCCCAGTCGTCGCCGTCGAGGATGCCGCTCTGGCCGACCAGCGCCCCAGCGCTGCCTGCCGGCACGCACCACACGAAGATGTCGCCAAGTCCTGCTCCGAGCGGCCGCCGCCATGCCTCGCCGAACGGCGCCGGCAAGCCGACGCCCCCCGCGCCCACCGCCGGCCGGCAGCGCATGGCGGGCCCGGTGTCGCAAACCGGCACAGCGGCCGTACCACGGCGGTCCAAGGTAAGTGTGCCCACTGCAGAGCCTCTGCGCGCCACACGCGGCGCGCTCCGGCGGTTGCGGCTCTGGCTGGGGCGGATGCTCGTCGCTTGCGATCAAGCACGCGTCGGTCGACCGTGGCCCGGCCAGGCGCGTGGGGTCCTGTGCAAGCTTCGGGCGCACATTTACGGGTTCTCAACACATCTGACCAAGAGATGAACGGAAAGGTTAAATTGCCGATCCCCATCTTCACCTTCAAACCGTTTCACGCGGACAAGCACCCACACCCGGCATAGAGCTGGCATGAGCACAGGCAGCCAGGTGAGATCACGCGGGAGCTGGGAAAGTGGGAATAGGTCGGCAGCACGTCCCGGCGGTCGCCATGCTCCTGGCGCTCGGAACATTTGTGCTCGCAGCCTACGGAGGAGATGACATGGGATCGCGCGCCGCCAAGCATCCCCTCAAGGGTTACGGCATCACCGAGACCGGACTGCGCCCGCGCTATCCCGCGGGCCACACCTGCTCGCCGCTGACCTCGCTTTATGCGAGCTGGCAGGACGTCGACGGCTCGATGCGCGACGAGGTGCACTCCGGCGTCGACGGCGGCCGCCTGGGCGAGCCGATCGTGGCGCCGGCTCCCGCAACCGTGCGGGCCGTGTGGCTCGCCGACTGGGGCTGGGGGCCGGAGGGCGCGCTTCTGCTGCGGCACTCGGCCGAGGACCTGGGGCTCGATGAGGGCGTCGACGACTACTACTCGGCCTTCTACCACTTGAAGCAGGACGAGGTCCGCGCCTTCAAGGAGGGCCAGCGCATCGAGCGCGGCCAATTCCTCGCCCACGTCAGCCGGCCCGGCGGCAAGACCATCTACCTGCCGGAGGTGCACTGGGAGGTGTACGAGGTCGGCGACGACGAGGCCACCAAGTGGCACGAGAACGAGCGCGGCAAGGGCTACTGGACGAACCGCACCTCGCGCCTCATCGATCCGCTCTATCTCCTGTCGCGCCAGCCCGGCACTCTCGACGGCAAGACGGTGCTGCTTGAGCCCTTCGTGAAGGGGCGCGACTACAGCGGCTACAAGGGCTTCACCTACATCCTCCCCTGCAGCAAACGAAAATAGCGGCCGACGCATTGGCGCGCCGACCGCTCCCTCTCGTCTCTGTGTCGTGATCGCCTATCGGGCGCGCCAGTCAGGCCCGATGCAGACCGGTTCAGGCCCTGGCGTTGCGCCGCCCGCCTGTGCCAACCCCGGCCGGCTTGCCGCCTGCCAGCAGCGACGTCGCCTCCTTGTGGGACATGGGCACGGCCACGGCGTCGCTGCCCTGGCCACGCATGAAGGTGCGCAGCGTGTGCTTGGCATGCTCCTCGTTGAGCAGGAAGCACACCGAGCGCGCGCCACGCGATGGCGCCTGGTCGCGGATGCAGTAGGCGCGGATGGTCTTCACGGGATGTCCTCGATTGAAATGGACGGACGTCCTAGCGCTTCAGCGACGCGGCGTCACTAGGCCGAATACGGCCCCTTCCGGATCCTCGACGACGGCGAGCCTGCCGATCTTGGGCACATCGTAGGGCGATTCGACGATCTTCCCACCCATTTCCTCGGCGCTGCGAACAGCTGCGTCGACGTTGGCGACTTGGATATAGGGCACCCAGCGCGCCTCCCGCTCCTCGCCCTCGGCGTCCTCGAGCTTGGTGGCTCCGGCGGTCTCCTGGCCCTTGGCGCTGAAGACGGTGTATTCGGGCTCGCCGGGCTTGGCCGCGCGGCTCGGATCATCTTCGGCGTCCAGCCCGCAACCTTCGCGTAGAACGCGCGGGCCTTCTCGGTGTCGTGCGCGTTGAGCTCGTTCCACCAGATCGAGCCGACTTGGTCGGCCGACGGCGCGGCCTCCGCGCTGTAGGCGGTTTGCGTCAGCGGGGCCGTGGCGGCGAACACCGGCAGGGACGCGAACGACGCGATGAACCAGCGCCGGCCGATCCGCGACTTCTCCCCCTGGCCGGCTTGCCGGGCCTGATCCTCATCGAAGTGTTTCATTAGCGTCTCCAAGGCCTGTTTCTGGCACACATGCCCGGAGCAACCGCAAGTTCAGGGCCAATCCGTCTCGGAGTTCCTCTTCGCCTGTGCCGACGTGTCGCTGTCCCTCCATGGCGCAAATCGACCCAGAAGCCCCATCTGACGGTCATCAGGGCAAGCAAGGCTTCGCTAGACGAAGGGTGGGGTATGGCCAGCGACCGATGTGCGGGCAAGGCGGCAGCATTGAGCCTGACGGGCCTCGAAATCCTCATCGTCGAGGACAACGCTGCTGTCGCCAGTGCCATGCGGTCTCTGCTCGAGGAGGTCGGCATGCAGGTCGTCGGCGTGGCTGCCAGCGTCTCGGAGGCGGATGCTCTATGTTCGAGCCGGCCTCCCCAGATCGCAGTAGTCGACGTTCAGCTTGGCTGCGACATGGCATTCGGGCTGATCGATCGCCTGCGCCGCGCTGGCGCGGCCGTGTTGGTGATCTCGGGACACGCGGCCGTTGCCGGGCAGGTGGCGGACGGCGCCGTCATCCTGCAAAAGCCCTTCAGTGGGTCGCAGCTCCTGGCCGCCCTTCACGACGCCATCGCGCCCTAGGCGGCCCCTGCGGCGGTTTGGCACTCCCTGGTTCTGCTCGGGAATTCAGGGTTAACACCGA
>JBGGME010000257.1:0-13659 GCA_041288195.1 Hyphomicrobiaceae bacterium | reverse complement strand
CGCAGGCGCTCAAAGGCGCCCGCATCGCCGGCTCGCTGCATATGACGATCCAGACGGCGGTGCTGATCGAGACGCTCCGGGCGCTGGGCGCCGACGTGCGCTGGGCCTCCTGCAACATCTACTCGACCCAGGATCATGCGGCCGCCGCGATCGCGGCGGGCGGCACGCCGGTGTTCGCGGTCAAGGGCGAGAGCCTCAAGGAGTACTGGGACTACACCTATCGGATCTTCGAGTGGGGGGATGGCGGCACCCCCAACATGATCCTCGACGACGGCGGCGACGCAACGTTGCTGATCCACCTCGGCCTGCGCGCCGAGAAGGGGGACACCAAGTTCCTCGATGGTGCCACCAATGAGGAGGAGGAGGTGCTGTTCGCCTCCATCAAGAAGCGCCTCAAGGAGAAGCCGGGCTGGTTCGCCGAGAACGCCAAGAACATCCGCGGCGTCACCGAGGAGACCACCACGGGCGTGCACCGGCTGTACGAGATGCAGAAGAAGGGCACGCTGCTGTGGCCGGCGATCAACGTCAACGACAGCGTCACCAAATCCAAGTTCGACAACCTCTACGGCTGCCGTGAATCGCTCGTCGACGGCATCCGCCGCGGCACCGACGTGATGATGGCGGGCAAGGTGGCGATGGTCGCGGGCTACGGCGACGTCGGCAAGGGCTCGGCCGCCTCGCTGCGCCAAGCCGGCTGCCGCGTGATGGTGTCGGAGATCGATCCGATCTGCGCCCTGCAGGCGGCGATGGAGGGTTACGAGGTCGTCACCATGGATGACGCCGCCTCGCGCGCCGACATCTTCGTCACCGCCACCGGCAACCTCGACGTCATCACGGTCGAGCACATGCGCAAGATGAAGGACCGCGCCATCGTCTGCAACATCGGCCACTTCGACTCGGAGATCCAGGTCGCGGGCCTCAAGAACTTCAAATGGCAGAACGTCAAGCCGCAGGTCGACGAGATCGAGTTCCCGGACGGCAAACGGATCATTCTGCTGTCGGAAGGCCGCCTCGTGAACCTCGGCAATGCCATGGGCCACCCGAGCTTCGTGATGTCCTCGTCCTTCACCAACCAGACGCTGGCGCAGCTCGAGATCTTCACCAACCCGGGCAAGTACAAGAAGGAGGTCTACACGCTGCCCAAGCATCTCGACGAGAAGGTCGCGCGCCTGCATCTCGACAAGATCGGCGCCAAGCTCACCAAGCTCAACGACAAGCAGTCCTCCTACATCGGCGTACCGGTCGCCGGGCCCTACAAACCGGAGACGTATCGGTACTGAGGCAGCGCGCGCCGCGATTGTCGCCGCCCCTCACCCTGACCCTCTCGTCGTGCTGAAAGCACGCCTTCGGCATGACGCAAGCGGGGAGAGGGGACCATAGTCACGCGATCCACTTCTCGAAGAAGGTGCTGAGCGGGTCGCGCTGGTAGGTCCCGAAGGGTCCGCGCTCGGTGTAGCCGTGGCGGCGGTAGAGGGCCAGCGACTCGGGCTGGCGCACGCCGGTTTCGAGGCGGATGACGCGCACGCCTTCGGCCTTCGCACTGGCTTCCAACGCGTCGAGGATGCGGCTGCCGATGCGCTGGCCGCGCGCCTCCGGCGCGACGAACATGCGTTTCAGCTCAGCCTCGCCATCGACGCCGAGGATCAGTGCGCCGCAGCCCGCTGCGATGCCGTCGCGGCGCGCGACCACGAAGCGAACGTCGGGCGACGAGAGCTTCGCCACGTCGACGAGGTGGTTGCTCTCCGCCGGATAGAGCGCGGCGTGATAGACGTCCGACTGGCGCAGCAGGGCGTGCACCTCGGGTTGGTCGGCCGGCTCCGGCGCGACGGCGATTTGCGGCTCAGACCCGATAGACGTGGCAGCAGCGGCCGCTTGCGAGCCCTCGGCAGGCTTGGCGCCGGCGGTCGCATCATTCGTCGCCTCCGGCGGCTTGCCGAGCTTCTCCCACTCGGCCACCTCCTCGTCGCTGAGGAAGCCCTTGCCGATGCGGTAGGCGGTCTTGAGCGTGCCAGGCGGCACGGCCACGGCGGCGTCGGTGTAGTCGTGCAGGTAGTCCTGGAACGGATCGGGCGTCGTGTAGAGCGCGTCCGACATCCACAACTGGCGCAGCGCCTTGTTCTTGATGCTCTCGGGCACGCCAGCCTGGAGAAAGCGCGAGTAGTCGGACTTGGCGTCGAGCGCGTCGAAATCGACGTCGGCGAAATCGGCCTCCGTCAGCTCGCGCTTCTCCTGCGGCCCGGCCTCCGGCTCGACGTCGCATCGCTCGGATCTTGAATCGAGCGCGGCGACCTTGGCCTCCTCGGCAGCCGCGGGCTCGTCGCCCGGCTTGGGACCTTCGCGCGCCGCGACCTTGCGCCGCGACCAGCGCTTGAGGAACGGCTCCTCGCTCATTCCTCGCCCTCCCGCCGGCCGCGACGCTGGCGCAGCATCTCGATGGGCTCCTGGCCGAACTTGTGCTCCTCGGCGCGATGATGCTTCTGGCGCTGGCGCTTGACGAACGGCTCCTCGACGTGGTGCTCGGCCACGAACGCCTCCAGCAACTCGATGAGCGGGTCGGGCATGGCGACCGTGCCGACGATCTCGCTGCCCATGTCGTAGCCGTAGACCTCGGCGTCATAGGGCGAGGCCGTGATGGCGGCGACCTGCATCGGCCTTGCGCTGTCGCTCGTCTCGCGCAGCACGACGTAGACGAGTGGGCTGCCGGTCTCCAGGTTCGCCTGGTAGCCGATGGTCTCCTTGGCGTGCAGCTCGAGGGCCATGGTGGCGGCATGATAGTGTACGGATTTTTCCTCCCGGCGCAGCTCCCGCCATTGCGAAGCCTCGGGCGCATTGAGGAACACGCTGACCGGCCGCCAGGCATGCTCCTGCCAGGGATGGTCTATTCTGTCGCGGGCAATGACGACGCCCAGCGTGATGGACAACACTCGGTCCATGCAGCCTTTTTCTCTCCCGATCCTCGGGCCCCGATGCCCCGCGCACATGGGGCGAAAATCCACTATACAGGCTTTTTGCAGGCGGTTCGCCGCCCACCAAGCATCGATCGCTGAAGCGCCACCAGGGAGACGCAATGCCAGCCCCAGCCCAAAGCCAACGGCTGCTCGTCTGCAACTGCCAGCGCACCATGGAGATCGACGGCGAGCGGCTTGCCGATGCGCTCGGCCGGTCGGCGCCGCTTGCGGTACACACCGAGCTGTGCCGCGCCCAGGTCTCGGCCTTCGAGGACGATCTGGGGTCGGGCGCGACCCTGACGGTCGCCTGCACGCAGGAGGCGCCGCTGTTCCGCGAGGTGGCGGAGCAGAAGGGGAGCGAGGCGAGCCTCGCCTTCGTCAACATCCGCGAGCGGGCCGGCTGGTGCTCGACCAAGGCCGCGGCCCTGCCGAAGATGGCGGCGCTGCTTGCCGAGGCCGCGCACATCTCCCGGCCGACAGGCGTCACCACGCTCAAGTCGGAGGGGCAGTGTCTCGTCTACGGGCGCGGGCAGGCGGCACTCGACGTGGCCTGCGAGCTCGCGGGCCGCCTCAGCGTCACCGTGCTGCTCAGCGATCCCGAGGAGGCGCTACCGCCCGGCATCGTCTCGGTGCCGATCTACAAGGGCCGCATCCGCAAGGCTACCGGCCATCTCGGCCGCTTCGAGGTCGAGGTCGACGGCTACGCACCGATGCTGCCCTCGTCCAAGAGCAGGCTCGAGTTCGTGATGCCGCGCAACGGCGCGCGCTCCACCTGCGACATCATCCTCGACATGTCGGGCGGCACGCCGCTGTTCGCCGACGTGCAGCGCCGCGACGGCTACGTCCAGGCCGATCCCAATCACCCGGCGGCGGTGGCGCGCGCCATGCTGAAGGTCACCGACCTCGTCGGCGAGTTCGAGAAGCCGCTTTACGTCAGCTACGACGCCGGCATCTGCGCGCACGCCCGCAGCCAGAAGGTCGGCTGCACCAACTGCCTCGACAATTGCCCGACCGGCGCCATCACGCCCGATGGCGATCACGTGGCGATCGATCCCGCCGTGTGCGGCGGCTGCGGCAATTGCAGCGCCGTGTGCCCAACGGGCGCGGTCAGCTATGCCTACCCCCAGCGCGGCGACCTGGTGGCGCGGCTCGGCATCCTGATCGAGACCTACCGCAAGGCCGGCGGCACGCGGCCTGTCATCCTGTTCCACGACGAGAGGCACGGCAGCCCGCTGATCTCGGCGATGGCGCGGCTCGGCCGGGGCCTGCCGGCCAACGTGCTGCCGCTGTCGCTGTTCTCCGTTTTGCAGCTGGGTCACGAGGCGCTGGCCGCGGCGCTCGCCTTCGGTGCCGAGCACATCGTGCTGCTGGCCCCGCCCGACCATCCGGCGGAGCTTCCGGCGATCGAGAGCCAGGCCGTGCTGATGGGGGCGTTCCTCACGGGCCTCGGCTACAAGGGTCCGCGCGTGCACGTGGTCGTCGAGCGCGATCCCGACGCGGTCGAAGGCCTGCTCTACGACCTGCCGCCGTTGCCAGCGTCCGTGCCCGGCGCGTTCGCGCCTATCGGCTCCAAGCGCGACATCGCCCGCACGGCACTCGCCAAGCTGAAGGCGGCGGCGCCGACACCCGCCGATGTCATCCAGTTGCCGGCCGGCTCGCCGTACGGCCGCATCCAGGTCGACACCGCGGGCTGCACGCTGTGCCTCGCATGCGTCGGTGCCTGTCCGACGGCTGCCCTCTCGGACAATCCGGAGCGGCCGCAGCTGGCGTTCACGGAAGGCGCCTGCGTGCAGTGCGGGGTGTGCGTTGCGACCTGTCCGGAGAAGGTGATCCGGCTCGAGCCGCGCTACAATTTCTTGCCCGCTGCCATGAGCCCCGAGGTGGTCAAGGCCGAGGAGCCGTTCCATTGTGTCAGCTGCGGCAAGCCGTTCGGCACCAAGTCGACCATGGAGCGCGTGCTAGCGCGGCTCAAGGGCCGGCATGCGATGTTCCAGACCGATGCGCAGCTCCGCCTGATCCAGATGTGCGACACCTGCCGTATTGTCACCGTGGCCGAGGAGGGCAACGATCCATTCAAGGGCGCCGCGCGCCCGCGTGTACGCACCACGGACGACTACCTGGCCGACGCGCAAGCCGGCAAAAATGGCAAGGGCAAAACGCCCGAGGATTATCTAAACTGAGCCAACACGCTGGATGTCTACCGGATGTGCTCGCTGGTCGTGTGCTGCTTGCGAGCATCCCGTATCCACGATTGCAGGGACGCGTCATTGAGGACGGGAGGGCTGCTTGGCTGAGGAGTACAATCGCGAGTTGGAGACGACTCAGCGACTTCCAAAGGAGCGCACCGCCCCCAGGAAAGGGATGAACTCGCACCAGGTGGAGGCGTGGTACGACGGCCTGGGCGCTGAAAAAGCGGCGAGGGACGGAATTGGGGCCCGCTCGGCAGGGCTGCTCTCCGCACTCCTCAACGTGCTGCTGGTGTATGCCGTGGTGCAACTCGCGGTGTCGCTGCCGAGCCTCGACAGGCAGGGTCAATCGGCAGCGCGGGAGCGAGCCGGCGAGGAAACCTCCAAGCGCAACTCCAGGGTCGAGCCCTACGACGCGCAGAAAGCCAGGAAGGACGCCAAGCGGTAGGCGTCCTCACTCGCCGGCGCGCGCGTGCGCTGCGACCCGTGCGCGGCGAGCAGCAGCGTAGGCCTTGCGCGCGTTACGCCCGGCGCGCCGGCCATGCCTGCGCGCGGCCGCGGCCCAGCGCTTGATGCGCGGGACGCTCTTTGCCACGACGACTGGCGCTGGCTCTACAGCGGGGGCTTCCAGCTCGCATGCCGTGGGCGGCGTGGCGATGTCGGGCAGCGCGCTCGAGCCGCCGTCGAAGACGTATTTGCCTCCGCAGGAGCCGACCGTCGGCGGCAGGCGCGCCTTCTCGAACAGGTCGTAGCCCACCTTGAGATTGCGCCAGTAGTCCTGCCATTCGCTGCTCGCGTGGGCCGCCAGGTTCGCCGCCGTCATGCGGAAGGGAAAGGCGTGCAGCTCGATGTTGATCTGGCCCTGGAACAGAGCGCGCTCGACGAGGACATAGATTTCCTCCATCGCCGGGTCGTGCATGGAGAAGCAGCCCGTGGACTGGCAGTGGCCGTGCACCATGATGGCCGAGCCGGTGCGACCGAGGCTCGTGTCGAACGCGTTGGGAAAGTCGAGGTAGAAGGTGCGCGAGTTCTTGCCCCTGAGGCGCAGCTGATTGACGTCGACGCGGTAGAAGCCCTCGGGCGCCTGCATGTCGCCTTCGCGCCGCTTGGGCCCGAGCTTCCCGGACCACACGCAGATCGGATAGGTCTCGAACAGCTCGAAGCGGCCGTTCTTCTGCAGCCACACCTCGAGCGCCGACTCCTTCTTGAAGATGCGGATCATGACCGGGCTGCCGGCGGACAGTCGCTTGGCCGTCAGACGGCGGTCGCGATCGATCTCGGAATAGCGCGGCGCCGGCGTCTGTGCGCCGTTGGAGCTCGTGTCGTGCAGGCCCGCAGCCCGCGCCACGCACGCGAACGCGCCACCGAAGACAACGACGGAAATTAGAAAGGTCGCGCAGCGCCGCGCGTACAGCATCATCCCTGCTTCTCTTCCCCGTTTACCCCTGCGCACATGACGCGCGGCTGCGAAGGAATTGAGCAACCTAGGCAATTTCGTGGCCGCCGCAGCCAAGCTGAAGCTTGTGCGTGCAGACAGCCTTAATGGCAATCGCCGAGCTTGGGCGGCGGAGAACCCTCGAGAAACGAGCGGATAGCCTGGTTGTACGACGCCGGATCCTGGCGCATTGCGAAGTGGCCGACGTTGGGCAGGATCATCAGGCGCGACCCGGGAATGGCGGACGCCAGGCGCTTCGTGTGGCCGCAGCGGATCGCCTCGTCGCGGTCGCCGAGCACGATTGCGGTCGGGACGGAGATTTTCGCCAGGTCGCCGATGGTCCACCTGGGCTCGCCGCGCCACATCGGCCGCATGGCGGCTTTCAGGCCGTCGTAGTCGCCGGCACCGGCGCCACCCTGACCGCAGCGCTCGCCCGCGACACGCCGATGGCTCTCGCGCGCCCACCTCTCGTATGCCCCCCACGCCGGTCCGCCCGAGCCCGTCAGACCGCTCGCATCGAAGTTTGCCGCATGCGCGAACAGCCCGCTCAGCCTCTCGGGATGGCGCATGGCGATGTCGAGGCCGATGATGGCGCCGTCGCTCCATCCCACCAGGGCGACCTTGCCGATGCCGAGCCGGGTCAGCAGGGCAACGTAGTCATCCGCCATGTCGCGATAGTGCAGCGCCCTGCGCACCACCCGTGTCGAGCGCCCGTGACCCCGGCTGTCGGCGACGATGACCCGGTACCTGGTGGCAAGCGCGGCCACCTGCGCCTCCCAGACGCCGGCATTGGCAAGGCCGCCGTGAACGAGGAGGACGGGTTCGCCCTCGCCGTACACGGCGTAGTACATGTCGATATCGTTGACTCTTACGCAGCCCTTCTGCTTGGGCGGCCGCACGCTCTCCCAATCCCCGGCAGGCTCCGGAAAGCTCTCCCATCGATTGCCGGAGGCCGCGTGCGCCGTCGTGGCTGCGAGCCAGAGCAGCGCGAGGCCGGCAAGAGCTGATCGCATCGCTCAGTCATACCGGGGCTCGCCCTCGGTATCCAGCCGCCGTCGACCGCTAGTTCGGCTTGGGCGCGGACTTCGGCTTGGGCAGCCAGTCGCTCTGCATCGCGGCCTTGGCGATGTCCATGTCGAGATGCGGCTTGATGAGGCTGAAGAACGCCCAGTTCAACTCGCCGTACTCCTTCTGGCAGTCCTGGGCGCGGGTGGTCGGCAGGTACTTCTTCTCCACCACCTCGGCGAACACCTGCGGGTGGGCGCCGTATCCGAGGCACAGGAGATTGTAGTAGCGCTGCGCCGGCGCGCTGTGCATGTCCGCGAACGCGATCAGCGGCACGGTCACGGTCTGGTCCTTGATGTAGTTCTTGTAGGAGTAGGCGGCACCCATGATCAGCCGCTTGGCCTGCTCCTGGCCGAACTGCAGCATGATGTAGGTCGCGAACTGATCGGCAGCGTCCTCCGCATGGCCGAAGACGGGCGTCGACAGCAGATCGAACATGGCGTGACCCGTCTCGTGGGCGAACACGTAGAAGAACTGGCCGACGAGCGCGTCCTCGCGCGTGACGCCGGCAGCCGTCGTATCCTTCGGCAGGGTTCGATTTATCCGGTCCAGGTACTCGTAGCAGACGGTCACGACCCCGTTCGCGTACCAGGCATTGGGGGTGCCGTCGCAGCCCATCGTGCGCAACGTCAGGTCGCTCGGAATCTTGAATGCGCTGAAGATCTCCTGCAGCTTCTCGAGCGCCTTGCGCTTCCTCATCGTGTCGTAGATGTACTGGTGCTCGGGGTTCTTGGGTGGGACGTACTCGACGCGGACCTTGTTCGTCTGAGGGTCGGCCTGCGCCTGCGGTACAGCAAACGCGACCAAGGGAAGCCATGCCGCGCACACCGCCGCAACACGGGAAATCCTGCACAATCTAGTCATCGCACCGCCTGGAGCACACCGGAGCAGGATCGCCTTGAAGGTGACGTCGCAGCCTGAGAAGGCTCACGCGCCGATCCTGCTCCGCCTCGGGAAAACCAGAGCGAGACTCCCCCGTTCCTCGACAGAAGCGGCAGCCGCTTCGACGAGGAACGATCCCGCTCCGGGCGCGGCGTCGGCCGAATTAGGATCATTCGGCCGACAATCCGCTCGACTCAGCTGCGAGCTTCACCCGATCTCGGGTGCAGCTCTCAATAATGCTCGCGGTCGTAGGCGTCCCAGAACGCGTTCATCAGGCTCTTCTGGGAGAGGTTGGCGTCCGCGATGTAGAGCTTGTCGCCCACGCGGAAGATCACTGCGCCGTTGGTCACCTCGCGGGCGCCCAACTTGACGATGTGCGCGGTCGGGTCCGTCTTGGACGCGCCCTTGGTGATGGTGAAGGTCTTGGGATCGACGACGATGCCGTGGTTGGGACCGAGGGCACCGATCTGGCCCTTCTCCGTCGCGGCGTTCGCAAAGCGCGAGGCCGTCACGCCGAAACCAACTGCCGCGGCGGCAATCAACAGCAACGAAACTTTCGATGGTGACATGGGTAGAGCTCCAGTTCGTGGGGGCCCCGATGCAACCCGGCTTTTTGCTTGTGGCTGCTCTCGAGGAAGGGCCGGGGGATGGCCCTCGGGGTCGCACCATACGAACGAAAGCTCGGCCTGGGTGCAGCGAATGGTTTGGTGGTCAAAGACGACTTAATGTGGCCGCACCAAGTGTTGCAGCTAACAGGATGGTAATGTCCGTGGACCGCATTCGCGCGCATTTCTGCTGCGCGCTGCCGAGAGAACCGCGCGACCTTCGGCAGCGCCGCTCGTATCCGTACGCGATCAATACCGGTTGGCGATCGGCAGCTCCTCGGCGGGGAAGAGGGTGATGACGCGGCAGCCCTTGTCGGTGACGACGACCTCCTCCTCGATGCGGGCGGCGGAGAAGCCGTCCTTGGCCGGACAGTAGGTCTCGAGCGCGAACACCATGCCTTCCTTGATCTCGGTGGGATGATCGAGCGAGATGACGCGCGAGATGATGGGCCGCTCGTGGATGGCGCAGCCGATGCCGTGGCCGAACTGCAGGCCGAAGGCGGATGTCTCGTCGGGGAAGCCGAAGTCTTCCGCCTTGGGCCACACGCTGCACACCTTGTCGGTGGAGACGCCGGGCTTGATCAGCGCGATCGCCTTGTCGAGCCACTCGCGCGCCTTCTTGTAGGCGTCGTGCTGGACGGGCGTGGCGCGGCCCACGTTGAAGGTGCGGTAGTAGCAGGTGCGGTAGCCCATGAACGACTGCAGGATGTCGAAGAAGGCCTGGTCGCCGGGGCGCAGCATGCGGTCGGTGAAGTTGTGGGGGTGCGGGTTGCACCTTTCACCCGAGATGGCGTTGACTGCCTCCACGTCGTCGGAGCCGTGGCGGTAGAGGAACTCGTTGACCATCGCCACGATGTCGTTCTCGCGCACGCCGGGCTTGAGCTCCTCGTGCACGAGGTGATAGGCGCCGTCGACCATCGCCGCGGCGCGGTTCAAGAGCGCGATCTCGTCGATCGACTTGATCTCGCGCGCCTCCAGCATGGTCTGCTGGCCGTCGGCGATCTTGAGACCGGCCTTCTCCAGCTCGAACAGCATCGGCGGCTCGATGATGTCGACGCCGACCGGCATCTTCTCGCAGCCGGCCTCCTTGATGATGGAGGCGATCTCCTTGGCGTGCTTGGCCATCAGGCCGAAGGACGGGCTGACGGTGCCGCGCAGGCCGAGCAGGCCGGCCTTGCAGTTCTCGGGCTTGAGCCACGGCGCGTAGAGCCGGTGGTGCACGGCGGCCGAGCCGAAGTCCCAGAGTATCGGGTCGGCGCTGCCCTTGGTCAGCAGCGCCCAGCGGCAGATCTTGTCGCGCTCCCACTCGCCGATCTTGGTGGAGGTGAGATAGCGGATGTTGTTGACGTCCATCACCAGCAGCGCGCCGAGGTTGGACTTGTCGAGCGCCTGGCGGGCGCGGGCGAGCCGGTAATTGTGGAGGCGGCGGTAGTCGACGCGCTCCTCGAAATCGACGCCCATGGTGCCGAAGGCTGGCAGCGCGCGGCCCCAGTTGTAGCGCGGGTCGATGTCGCCGACGCGAATGGGCGTGGGCTCGGGCGAACGCTGCTTGGCCATGGTTTCCTCCCGTGATGCTTGGCGACGAGACGCAGCCGCAGTGTCCCGCCGGGGGGCGCCGCATGCAAGCGGCATCGGGCGCTTGATCTTGCGGCCGGGGTGGCGGACGTTGTTCGTTCAAGTTCTGGGCTGGGTCCCGGGTAGCTGCTGCGCAGCTCCCGGGATGACACGGAGAGGATCGATGGCGGAGAAGCGTGTTGCGGTTGTTACGGGCGGGTCGAGCGGCATCGGCGAGGCGACGGCGAGGCGGCTCGCCAAGGACGGCTATGCCATCGCGATTGTCGACGTGAACAAGGCGGCCGGCGAGGCCGTCGCCAAGTCGCTGTCGGGGCGCTTCTACGAATGCGACGTATCGGACGCCAAGGCCGTCGATGCCGTGGCCGCCCGCGTCGAGAAGGAGATGGGGCCGGCCGATGTGCTCGTCACCTCGGCGGGGCTGATCCCCAACTCGGAGTCCATCATGGAGATGGACATGGCAGCCCACGACCGCATGTGGGCCGTCAACTACAATGGCACCGTGCATTGCGCGCGCGCCTTCGCCCGCCAGATGATCCCGAGGAAGCGCGGCGCCATCGTCACGTTGGGGTCGATCAACAGCAAGCTGCCGCTGCCGATCCCCGCCTACAACATGGGCAAGGCCGCCATCGAGCGGCTGACGCAGCTCCTCGCCGTCGAGCTCGGCCGGCACGGCATCCGCGTCAACAGCGTCGGCCCTACCTACGTCATGACGCCGCCCTTGCGCGCCAAGGTCGAAGCCGGCCAGCGCGACCTGAAGAAGATCATGGGCGTGCATGCGCTCGATCGGCTGCCAGAGCCTGCCGACATCGCCGACGGCATCGCCTTCCTCTGCTCGGAGCAGGCGCGGTCGATCACGGGCATACTGCTCCCCATCGATGCCGGCTGGCTGGCGGCCGTGAGCTATCGCACCTACGCCGGCGGCGTGCCGTGGAAGGAGTGAGGCGGCTGTGGCATTCGCGAGTCACAGGGTGAAAAACCTTTGTGGAGGTTAACACTTAGGAACGATCGGCGGGGCAAACTGGTCTAGGCTCGTGTCGAGCAAGCCGGTCTTCCTGCCCTGTTGCGCGTGGTCCGGGCGTGGATGCGGTGCCAACGCCAGCGCACGGATGCGGGACGTGACCGACGAACAAGATGGCTCAGACATCCTCTCCACCGAACCGCGCCGGCGCATCCCGATCTATGTAACCATTCCCGTCGTCCTGGCCTGCGGCCTGATCGGCTACGGGCTGAGCCTGGCGTTGCCGCTGCATCGCGGCTCGGCACCCGCTGCGCCGGCCGCGTCAGTCGTCAAGCCGCCCGAGCCGGCAAAGGGAGCCGAGGCGACGCCGGCGCGCCAGGATGCCTCCTACGCCAGCGCGGGTGGCAGTGCGGCCGCCCCGGCGCGGGAGACGTCCACAGCCGACAAATCCGCATCGCCCAAGTCCGAAAAGCCGGCTGCATCAGTGCTGGCTCCGCCGAGCAAGCTCGGCAGGGTCGAGCCGACGGCTGCGGCACCGATCGCCAAGGCCTCGGCGCCTGCGCCGGCTCCCGCGGTCGAGACCGGTTCGGTCGAGCATGCGCCGCAGCGCGCCACGCTGCCCGCGGGCGACAAGACCGCTGCACGGCCGCCGGAGGGGCAGGAGGCCGCACGGGCGGAGCCTTCCAGTGCCGACCAGCAGCCCGTCACCAAGCGAGCGGACGGCTCGCCGCGCAAGCGGGTGAGGCGCGTCTATCGCCCCCGCCCCCAACCGAAGACGGCCAAGGGGCCGTTCGAGACGCTGTTCCCGGCGCTGGCGAAGTAGCGGCCTGAGGCGCCGCCCGGACGATCAGCTTCGCTTCCAGCCCGCCGCCACCGCTTCCTGCTCCGAGCAGAACCAGCGCTCGCCCCTGGCCTTCTGGATGCGGCCGCGCTCGTAGTCGGGCGACCAGGGCAGCACATACACGCGCGCGCCGCCGGTGATGCGGCCCTTGATGGGGCAGCCGTCGGGCGCGCGACGCTTGGCCTCCTCCCACAACTTGGCGCGGAATTCGGCGGGGCGCTCGGCCTCGCCGGTGGCCCACACGCCGGCTTTGGCGGCACGCGCCTCACGCTCGAGGCCCGTGTAGCTGGCGAACAGGCCCGACTCGGCGAAGACATGGCCCTGCCGCACGAGCTCGGCGTTGATGTCGAGGTTGCCGCGCCTGCAGGTCGCGAGCGGACGGCCCGTCGAGTCGGCACCCGACGCGGTGCAGCTCACCGCGCGACCCTCGACGAGGCGGGCGAGCGCGGTGCGCGCCGCGGCCGCACAGCGGCTGCGGCGGTTGGGTGTCCCGCAGGCCTGCTGGCTCTCGGGCGCCTCGATGCCGGCAAGGCGCACGGTGGTGCTGCCGACACGCAGGAGGTCGCCCGCCACCGCCTCCGCTCGGCCCTGCAGAGGTGCGACCGCCGGCTTGCCGCTGCCCAGGTCCGCAAGCGGCGTCTGGCTGCCGGTGGCGATCCAGGCCAGCACTACGGCGACGGCTGCGACGCCCACACCCGTGAGGGCGGTCTGCGGAGACACTCCGAAACGGTCGAGCGCGAGCGAGGGCATGCGCAAACCTACCAGATTCGACAGCAGCGGAAGGGAGGCTACGAGCAGCACGGCGCCAATCGTCAGCGTGATCATGGCCTCGCCGTCGAGACCGGCGCTGCGGGTCCGGCCGATGCCGGTGCCGAGGGCGATCGCACCAGCGAGCGCGACAGGGCCGCCGATGTTGGGCCGTGCCAGCCACGCCGTAAGCGGCTGTGCGGCGACGGCCAGCCTTTGCGCTCCAGCCAGCGCCGCCGACCCCGCCCATGCGGCAGCGATCAGCAGTCCTCGACCCGCCGCAGCGAGACCCGTCAGCGTCGCAGCCCAGGCCGCCGAGCCGGCCGCGCGCGACCCCTGTGCCAGAGCCGCCCCGGCCGCGCGCGAGCCTTGCGCCAGGGCGACGCCGGCCGCCTGCGCCTGCTCCGCCGCGGCGCG
>JBGGME010000256.1:0-27965 GCA_041288195.1 Hyphomicrobiaceae bacterium | reverse complement strand
AGTACAAGTCGGCCTGCTACTGCGGGGATGCCCACTTCACGGACTGGCCCAACACGCTGGCCCGCCTCGACAGGGTCAAGGCCGACGCGCTGGTGCCGGGCCGCGGCGAGGCGCTCACCGGCGTCGACACCGTGTCGGAGGGCATCGCGCTGACCCGCGACTTCCTGCGTGACCTCTACGAGCCGGTGAAGCGCGGGGTTGCGCGCGGCGCGCCGCTGAAGGAGTGCTTCGACGAGGCGACCGCGGCCATGCGCCCCAAGTATGGGTCCTGGCCGATCTTCGAGCACTGCCAGCCGTTCAATGTCTCGCGCGCATGGGACGAGGCCCAGGGCATCGATACGCCCCGCATCTGGACCGCCGAGCGCGACCGCGCCATGTGGTCCGCGCTGCAGGGGTAGCTATCTGCCTGCGGCTTCCGGCGGCGAGTCTTTGACTGATAGCGCCAGCGGATCGATCGCCTGTCCGTTCTCGTGCACCTCGAAGTGCAGCTTGGGTCCGGAGGTCAATCCCGTCGCGCCGACCTTGCCGATGACGCTCAGCGGGGCGACGCAATCCCCCTCACGCACGTCGAAGGCGGTGAGGTGCGCGTAAGTGGTGTGCCAACCCGCGCCATGGTCGATACGTACCGCCCGGCCCAGCTCGCCCTCGATGCCGGCAAAAAGCACCCGTCCACCTGCGGCTGCTAGGACGGGCGTGCCGATCGGCGCGGCCCAGTCGATCCCGGCGTGCAGCTTGCGCGTGTTGAGGATCGGGTCGCGCCGCATGCCGAACCCGCTCGTCAGGCGGACGTCGTCGCCGACCACGGGCTTGCGCGTGTGCAGGGGCGACTCTCCACCCCTGCCCGCGATCGCATCGCAGGCCCATGCCGCCTGCGGGATGAGCGCGCAAGCCACCGCGACGCAAATACCGATCGACCGCATGCGTCCCCCCTATGCCAGTTGCGCGACGCGCGGGAGCGTGACCGAGAACAATGGCCGGTCGAGGGCATGCCGCGAAGCGGTCGGAAGCCGCATTCGGCAAGCTCGTTGACGACAATGGATCGCAAGCACGCTACACGCACGAAGTGTGGTCTGGCAGTAGCGGATGTTGCTGTGTAGGGTTGCAGAGGACCGACTGACGGGAGGGAGGAGCATCACATGCCGCCGCGCGCCAACGAGCGGGTTGCCTGGTTCAACGGCGAGTTCATGGCCGAGAGCCAGGTGCGCATACCCTTCCGCGACTCGAGCTGGGTCTACGGCGACGGCGGCTTCGACATGACGCGCACGTTCGGCCACCGCCTGTTCAAGGTGAAGGAGCACGTCGACCGGCTCTACCGCTCGCTCAAATACCTGCGCATCGACCCGGGCTTCGGGCCCGAGAAGATGTGCGCGCTGACCGAAGAGGTGTTCGAGCGCAACCGCCACCTGCTCGGACCCGACGACGACTACTGGGTCGGCCAGCGCATCAGCCGCGGCGTCAAGCAGACGGAGGGCGACAACCTCGACTATCACGGCCCCAACGTCGTGCTCGAATGCTCGCCGCTTCCCCTCGTGCAGCGCGCAAAGCTCTTCAAGGACGGCATCAAGGTCGTCATCCCCTCGCACCGCCGCGTGCCGCCTGATTCGCTTACCCCGCGCGCCAAGACCCACAATTATCTGAACCTGATTGTCGCCAATCAGGAGGTGCAGGCGAGCGACCCCGAGGCCTGGGCCCTGCTGCTCGACGTCAACGGCAACCTGTGCGAGGGCATGGGCTCCAACATCTTCGTTGTGCGCGACGGCGAGGTGGTGACCCCGCGCGAGAAGTTCGTGCTGCCTGGCGTGAGCCGCCAGACCGTCATTGATCTCGCCCGACAGGAAGGCATTCCGCTGCGCGAGGCCGACATCGACCTCTACGACGCCTACAACGCGCAAGAAGCGTTCCTCACCTCCACCTCGCTGGGCCTGTGCCCGGTGACGAAGGTGAACGGGGTGGAGATCGGCTCCAAGGATCGGGTCTGGGGCCCCATCACCCAGCGCCTTGCCGACGCCTACAAGGGCCTCATCGGCCACGACTTCGTCGCCCAGTACCTCAAGCGCTACAAAGCGGGCATGGAGTCGCGGGCGTTCTGAGTACGCCCAGCTGCTTCAGCAGGCCGCAGGGTCGCTCCTCCCGGGTTTGACCTGGATCAAACGCTGCCGTCCGGCGCGGCGCAGAGTGTCGTGCACCGACTCGGGAAGATTTGGAGACCGAGGGAGGAAGCGATGGGCGATTTCTGCTACAGCCGGCCGATGCTCGACCACGTGCTTTCCCAGGCCGACCTCATGGACCGCATGATCGACCGGGTAGGCGTCAACCCTGCGGTCGTCGCCCGCCTCGACCGCGGCATGACCTGGTACGCCGCCCGCACCCGCTGCATCGAGTGCAGCCACTCGCGCGAGTGCCGCGCCTGGGTCGACGGAACCGCGGCGGGCACCGCGCCACCCGACTTCTGCCCCAACGGAAGGCTGTTCGAATCCTGCCAATCTGAGGTGTTGAGAGACCGCGGCCTAGTGCCCACCGACTGACGGCTTCTGGCGGCGGCAGCGTTGTATCCGCGCCAGCCGGTCTTGACAGCGGCGCCCGCCCGCACGTTTCCTCGATGCGTGCGCAAGCTCGCGCCGGCATGGCCCGCACGCAATGACCGACGTCCGCCAGATCGTGTTCCCTCACCGACGCTCCGCCGACCAGGGCGCGGCTCGTCCGGCGCATCACCCCGTCGTCATCGTCGGCGCCGGGCCCGTCGGATTGGTTGCGGCCCTCGACCTCGCCAAAAAGGGCCACCGCAGCGTCGTCATCGACAAGAGGGCGAACCTCTCCGATGGCAGCCGCGCCATCTGCTGGTCGAAGCGAACGCTCGAGATCATGGATCGTCTGGGTCTCGGCCAGGTCCTGCTCGACAAGGGCGTCACCTGGCGGAAGGGCAAGGTTTTCTTCGACACGCGTGCCGTCTACGAGTTCGACCTGCTGCCCGAGACCGGCCATCGCATGCCGGCTTTCATCAATCTGCAGCAATACTACTTCGAGCATTGCTGCATCGATGCGGCGACCAAGACAGGGCTCGTCGATCTGCGCTGGCAGGAGGAAGTGAGCGGCCTCGAGCGCACGAACGACGGCGCGCTCCTCACCATCACCGCACCCGATGGCGACTACCGCATGAGTGCCGACTGGGTGATCGCCGCCGACGGCGCACGCTCGACGCTCAGGCGCCTCATGGGGCTCGAGTTCGAGGGCCGCGTGTTCGCCGACCAGTTCCTGATCTGCGACATCAAGATGAAGCTGGAACGGCCGGTGGAGCGCTGGTTCTGGTTCGACCCGCCGTTCAACCGCGGCCGCTCGGCGCTGCTGCACCGGCAGGCCGACGACGTGTGGCGGCTCGACTTCCAGGTCGGCGATCAGGCCGATCGCGATGCGGAGGTAAAGCCCGAGAACGTAGCGCGGCGCGTGCGCGCCATGCTGGGCGAGGACATCGACTTCGCGTTCGAGTGGATCAGCCTCTACCGCTTCCAGTCGCGGCGCCTCCAGCGCTTCCGGCACGGGCGAGTTCTCTTCACCGGCGATGCGGCGCACCAGATGTCGCCGTTCGGGGCGCGCGGGGGAAACAGCGGCGTGCAGGACGCCGACAATCTCGTCTGGAAGCTCGACCTCGTGCTGCGGGGGCGGGCACCGGAGCGTCTCCTCGACAGCTACGATGCCGAGCGCATCCCCGCTGCCGACGAGAACCTTCTCAATACGACACGCTCGACCGATTTCATCGCGCCGAAAAGCGCCATGAGCCGCATCCTGCGTGACGGCGTGCTCGCGCTGGCCGAGTCCGAGCCGTTCGCGCGACGGCTCGTCAACTCCGGGCGGCTGTCGATCGCGGCCTGCTACGATGGCTCTCCCCTCAACAACCTCGACGGCTTCGCGGCCGGCGAGACGGCTGCGGCCCGACCCGGAGCGGCGGCGCTCGACGCGCCGCTCGGCAACGGATGGCTTCTCGGGCAGCTCGGAAGCGGCTTTACCGGTGTGTGGTTCGATCGGCAGGGGCGTGGCCCCACGGACAGCTTGACCGCTCAGACCAGCGGTCGGCCGCCCGCCATCTCGCTCGTCGTGTCGGAGGCGGCGGCCTGTGGGCGCTATGGAGCCGAGCACCAGCCCGCCTGCTACCTGTTCAGGCCTGACGGCCACGTGGCTGCGCGCTGGCGCGGGTCGCCCTCACCAGCGGAGCTCGATGCGGCGCTGTCGCGCGCGAGCGGCCAGCCGGACCCACCCTGATCCTCGGTGCGCTGTCCCAATCCCGCATGGCGCCCGCGCATCAATGCGCTTGCCCAGCGCCCGTCGGAGTCCCATTCTCCTCATCGAGGTCGCTGGAACTGAACGAGCGACCACAAACGGTCCGGGAGGTTGCGACGATGCTTGGGAAAAGATTGGTCTTTGCGCTCGCGTTCACACTGGCGAGCGGCGCGGCGAGAGCCGAGGTCAGCGAGCTCAAGATCAGCAAGCAGCCGGGGCTCCTGTTTGCCCCGATGATTCTGATGGAGCATCACAAGCTCGTCGAGAAGCACGCCAAGGATGCCGGCGTTCCCGACCTCAAGGCGGCCTGGCTCACGCTCATGAGCGGCGGCGCCAACAACGACGCGCTGCTGTCCGGCAACCTGCATATCGTCACCAGCGGCGTCACCAACATGCTGCTGCTGTGGGCCAAGACCAACGGCGACGTCAAAGCCATCATCGGCGTCAGCGGCCTGCCCTTCAAGCTCGTCACCCGCAACCCTAAAATCAAGACCATCAAGGACTATGGCCCGACCGACCGAATCGCGCTGCCGACCGTGCGCCAGTCGATCCAGGCCATCACGCTCGGCATCGCCCTGCAGAAGGTCTACGGCGACGACAAGGCCAACGAGAAGCTGCTCCCCAACCAGGTGCAGATGGGCCACCCTGACGCCCTCGTGGCGCTGCTCAATCCGGCCCACGAGGTGACCAGCCACTTCGCCTCCTCGCCGTTCCAGGAGATCGCGCTCAAGAACCCGGGCATCCACGTCGTGCTGGAATCGAAGGACGCGCTCGGCGGCGACGGCCATGTGGCGCTGGCCTACGGCACCACCAAGTTCTACCAGGAGAACCCCAAGACCCTGAAAGCCTTCCTCGCCGCCTACAACGAGGCGGTCGGCATGATCAAGTCGAACCCGAAGGCGGCCGCCGAGACCTATCTCTCGCAGGTCAAGGAGCGGGCAACGGTCGAGGAGGTCGCGGCCCTCTTCGTTCAGCCGGGCGCCATCTACCAGGCCGCGCCGGTGCGCACCATGGTCTACGCCGAGTACATGGCCAAGGCAGGTTTCATCAAGCCGATGCCAAAAAGCTGGAAGGAGTATTTCTTCCCGCTGCTGCATGACGGCAACGGAAGCTGAGCGCCGCAAAGTGCCGTAGCGAGAATGTGTCGTCGGCGCTCCGGTGCCGACGACGAGCCTGCCGTCAGCGAGGCGTGACATGCCGCTAGAGCGCCAGCCCAATCTCAAGGACCCGGACGCGGTCTACGCGGCCATCATCGAGGCCCATGCCGGCCTGTCCGAGGTCGACAGTGCCGCGCTCAATGCACGCCTGGTGCTGCTGCTCGCCAATCACATCGGCGACGAAGCCGTGCTGCGCGAGGCCCTCGCCACCGCACGCCAATCGCTGAGCAAGCCGACCCAACAATAACCTCAGCGCGACTCCGGCCGCGCCGCAGGCATGGCGGCGTCGGCAACGGGCGGACCCTCGCGGCCCCAGGCCCTTGCTACCGCTCCCGCGGCCACGAGGCTGAGCAGCCCGAGCGCGGCAAACAGCGCCGGCACTCCGACGCCTGCCGCTTGCAGCACCGCCACGACGCCGCCCGCCCCTACCATGTAGGCGGCATTGAGCACGTTGACCGCGGCGATCACACGCGCCCGCCGGTCGACCGGCGCCCAGGCCTGCACGGCCGCAAACGACGGTACCACGAACAGTCCCCCGGAGATCGCCAGACCGCACAGGCTTACCAGGAGCGCCGCGCCCTGGCCCGACCCGATCAGCGCGCCCGGCGATAACGGCGTTGGCCCCGGCACGGCGATCCACGCCACCCACGCCACGGCAAGCGAGAAGACGCCCATTCCAATCGCGCCCAAGGGCACCAGCGACAGGTTGGGCCGCCCGTGGCTCGCCTGCGCAGCCACGACCGAGCCGATCGCGATGCCAACGGTGAAGACCGCAAGGCAGGTCGTCACCACGCCTTCGCTGCCGCCGAAGATGCCTTTCACCAGTGGCGGCAGCAGCGACAGGGCGACGAAACCCACCAGCCAGAACCAGGACACGATGTGCGCGCCGCTCCACAGGCGCTTGTCGGTCCGCGCCTCGCGCAGGAGCGCCAGCGTCGAGGTCCAGGGATTGGCCGTGATGGCGAGGTCGGGTGCCGCAGGGCCCGACACGGGGATGGCATGCGCCAGCAGCCACGACGCAAGAGCCAGCAGCCCGATGACCGCAACCACGAACTCGGCGCCCTTGGCCTCGGCCACAGCGACGCCGCCGGCAATCGTGCCGATGAGGATCGCCAGGAAGGTTGCGCCTTCCACCAGCGCGTTGCCGGCGGAGAGCTCCGCCGTCTCGAGCTTTTCGGGGAGCAGCCCGTATTTCAGAGGTCCAAACAGCGCGGAGATAATCCCGAACAGTCCGAGTGTCACGAACAGGATCGGCACCGACTGCCAGAAGAACCCGATCGCCGCCAGCCCCGCGACCGGCATCTCGGCGAGCCTGATGCAGCGGGCAACGATTGCTTTGTCGTAGCGGTCGGCAAGCTCGCCGCCCAGCGCCGAGAAAATGAAGAACGGCGCAATGAATACGATTCCCGACAGCGTGATCAGCAGCGCCGCGCTCTCGCCTCCCGCCGCTCCCGACCCGCCAAGCCCGAACAGGATCAGCATGGCCAGCGCGTTCTTGAGGAAATTGTCGTTGAGCGCCGAGCAGAGCTGGCACCAGAACAGAGGCGCGAACCGGCGCGACGTCATCAGGCGCGTGAACATGCAACTCCCCTGCGGCCCACCTTTAGCCCGGTCCAGCCGGCGTGGGATGCCCACATAGCACGTCCACCGCCGAAGCAAGATGGCGGCGCGAGCGAATTGTGCCGGGGTGCACCCGATGCCGGCAAGGCATCGTTGCAACAATGGATTTGCGGGCGCCGACGAGCAGTGGTTGAGTAGGTTCATCATCAGGAATGCCAAAAGCGACCCGGCTGCCGGCCGGGATAGGACACAGGGAGCAGGGCCCATGGATCTGGGACTACACGGCAAGCGCGTGCTGATCACGGGCGGCTCGAAGGGCATCGGCCTCGCCGTCGCCCACACGTTCGCGGCGGAGGGTGCCGAGATCGTGCTCGCCTCGCGCGACAAGGCCGTGCTCGAGGCTGCCGCCGGCGAGGTGCGCCGCAAGCACAACGCGAAGGTCACGGCCCACCCTGCAAACCTCGCCGACGCCGGCGAGCGCGCGCGCATGCACGCGGCCTTCCCCGACGTCGACATTCTCGTCAACAACGCCGGCGCCATTCCCGGCGGCGGCATCGCCGACGTGAGCCTGGAGCGCTGGCAGGAGGCGTGGCAGCTCAAGGTGTTCGGCTACATCCACCTCTGCCAGCTCTATGTCGCCAAGATGAAGGCGCGCAAGTCGGGCGTCATCATCAACATCATCGGCATGGGCGGGCGCGCTGTCCGGCCCGACTACATCTGCGGCGCGGCGGGCAACGCGGCGCTGATCGGCTTCACCAATGCGCTCGGCGCCGAAACGCCCGCCTACAACGTGCGCGTTTTCGGCATCAACCCGGCCGCCACCATGACCGACCGCATCGTCACGCTGTCGAAAGCTCGGGCCAAGGCCCGCTTCGGCGACGAGAACCGCTGGGAGGAGGCGTTGGGCGCGGACAAGCTCCCCTTCGGCCGCATCAAGACCGCCGAGGAGGTGGCCGCACTCGCCGCCATGCTGGCATCGCCGCAGGTGCACTATCTGTCCGGCATCGTCATCGACATGGACGGTGGCGGCCAGTGGCGCAATCATTGAGGTCCGGCAAGGAGCCCCAGACAACAAGATGGGAGGAGACTCATGATTGAGATGCGGCAGCTGCATCCCCAGTTCGTGGGCGAGGTGTCGGGCGTCGATCTCGCCTCCCAGCTTGAGCCCGAGACGGTGCGCGAGCTCAACGACGCCATCAACCGCTACGCCGTGCTGGTGTTCCACGACCAGAAGCTCGACGACGATACGCTCTTGGGGCTGGGCCAGCTGTTCGGCGACGTCGAGCCGCCGCGCAATCACCGCGTCGTGCAGCGCCTGAAGCACGCGGCACTTGCCGACATCTCCAATCTCGACGCCGGCAACAAGCTGCGCGCGCGCGACGATCACCGTCGGCTCGATGCGCTCGCCAACCAGCTCTGGCACTCCGATGCCTCGTTCCGCGAGGTGCCGGGTGCGCTCTCCATGCTGTTCGCGCACGTGGTGCCTCCGATCGGCGGGGAGACCGAGTTCGCGGATCTTCGGGCCGCCTACGACGCCCTGCCGGCTGAGACGAAGGCCAGGATCGATAGCCTGATCGCCGAGCACTCGATCTTCCATTCGCGCGGACTGCTCGGCCACACGGACTACACGGAAGCCGAGCGCGCTGCCCTGCCGACCGCGCGCCACAAGCTCGTGCGCACGCATCCGGGCTCAAAGCGCAAGACGCTCTACATGGGCTCGCACGCCTCCCACATCCTCGGTTGGCCGATGCCGGATGGACGGCTGCTGCTGCGCGACCTGATGGAGCACGCCACGCAGCGCGAGTTCGTCCATCGCAATCACTGGCGCGTCGGCGATCTCGTGATCTGGGACAACCGCTGTACCCTGCACCGCGGCCGCCCCTACGATGATGCCAAGCACCCGCGCGACCTGCGCCGCGTCACCACCAAGGACCCGGTCTCGCCGGTCGAGGTGGGAGAGGCGCTGGCGAAAGCAGAACGCGCCACGGCCTAGGCTCGGTCACGCGAGACATATCGGAGGATTGCGCCCATGCGGTTTGAAGTGCTGTCGAGCCTCGCGCTGGTGCTGGCCATGCTGCCGCTCGCTTTTGCCGCCGCGGAGCCTGGCAAGACCATTGTGTCGCTCGGCACCGCCACGCCCGGCGGCGGCTTTCCCGTCTACGGCGATGCGGCCGCCGCCACCATCAACGGGATGGACCCAACCCTCGAGGTGCGACCGCAGAACACCAAGGGCAGCGCCGAGAACGTGCCGCTGCTCGAGGCCGGCAAGCTCGACATTGCGCTGGTGCAGGGCGAGGCGGCCCTGGAGGCGCTGAACGGCATTGGCCGCCCCCCGGCCGACCTGCGCATCCTTTTTGCCATGTACGCCACGCCCGGCATGTTCGTGGTGCGTGGCGACAGCCCCTACCGCACGATCGACGATCTCAAGGGCAAGCCGGTCGCGTTCGGCGCCAAGGGCTCCGGGCTCGTGCTGCTCGCCGGCTACACGCTCGACGGCCTCGGCCTCAGCCGCGATCGCGATTTCGAGGCGATCTTCCTCGACCGCGCCGGCGACGGCCCCGAGATGGTCCTCTCCGGCAAGGCGGCCGCGTTGTGGGGCGGCGGCACAGGCTGGCCGGGCTTTACCACCATGGCCAAGGCTGGCGGGCGGTTCATCGTGCCGGATGCCGCCGGCATCGCCCGCATCCAGGCCAAGCACCCCTCGCTCAAGACGCTCACCGTGCCGCCCAACTCCTATCCGGGCCAGACCGAGCCGATCGTATCCGTGGGATCGTGGAGCTTCATACTGGCGCGGCCCACGCTGCCCGACGACGTCGCCTACCGCCTGGCGCGCGCGCTCCATAAGGGCGAGGCCGATATCGCAAAGCGCCTACCGCAGGCGCACGAGACCACCGCCGCCAACACAGCCGCCGCGACGCCCCGGCGCGACCTGATCCACCCGGGCGTGGCGAAGTACCTCTCCGAGATCGGGCTACTGCGCTGAGAGCCAGGCGAGCAGCCTCATTCCAAGGGTTGTTGCTGCGACTTGTTTCGGAACGAGCCAGGAATTGAGCGCGCGTTCACCGCTCGTCCCTGGCAGTCGGCACGAGCGCAAGTTCCTTCACTTTGACCCGCGATTCTCGTGCCGGACCCCGGACGAGCGGGATGCATCTCTTGCGCAGATTGCTGTTGCTCTATCGGAAGCACGAGCGGCTGCCGTCGGGGATGCGCGCGGCTGTCGTGGAGGCGCTCTACGAGGACCGCGCCTCCCTGCTCATCGGCTCCGTGGCTGCGGCCGCGAGCGCGCTCGTGACCGCGTGGCAGACGTCGGACCCCGTCCTCTACATCTGCACGCTGGCGATTGCCGTCGTCGCCATCATCAGGGCCCATGACTTCGAGGCCTACAAGTCCAGCGTCCGCAGGCGCTGCCATCGCCCGGCGCTGCGCTGGCAGCTGCGCTACACGGCCGGTGCGGCGGCCCAGGTCGCAGTGCTCGGCTTGTGGTGCCTCGCAACGTTCCTGCGCACCGACGGCGCCTCGGTGCATCTGCTGAGCTTCTCGCTGACTCTCGCCTACCTGATCGGCGTGTCGGGGCGCAACTTCGCCAGCCGAACATTGGTCGCAAGCCAGATCCTGTGCGTCAGTCTGCCGATGACGGCCGCGCTGATCGCAGCCGGCCCCGCCTACTATCCCGTGATCTTCCTCGTGCTGCTGCCGTTCTTCATGGCCATGCGGCTGATCTCGGCCAGGCTGCGCAACGTGCTCTTCGGCGCTATCATCACGGGACGCAAGGCTGGGCTCGCCGCCACCCGCCTGCACGAGATCCTGCGCAACATGTCTCAGGGCGTGAGCATGTTCGACCAGACCCAACGCATCGTCGTGAGCAACGATCGCTACGCCCAGATGTACGGTCTCACCCCCGACGACGTGAAGCCCGGAACCCCTCTGCGCCACATCCTGGAGCGGCGGATCGAGCAGGGCGTCTATTCGGGCTCGTCTCCCGCAGAATACCTGCGCGACCGCATGGGGCCGCCGACCGTCGCATCGAGAGCGATTCACGAGATGAGCGACGGCCGCGCCTTCGCCATCACGCGCCGCCCTATGCCCGACGGCGGCTGGGTGGCGACCCACGAGGACGTGACCGAGCAGCGGCGCAACCAGCAGCGCATCGAGCACATGGCGCACCATGATGCGCTGACGGGCTTGAACAATCGCGCGCTCCTCAACGAGCGGATCGGACAGGCCCTTGCCGGAGTCGACCACGGCGGGATGGTCGCGCTGCACCTCATCGACCTCGATCTCTTCAAGAATGTGAACGACAGCCTCGGTCACCCGACGGGGGACCGCCTGCTCGGGCAGGTTGCGAGCCGCCTCAAGTCGCTGGTGCGCGACACCGACATCATCGCCAGGGTCGGCGGGGACGAGTTTGCGGTTGTGCAAGCCTCGATCCAGAGGCCCGACGATGTCCGCGCGTTGGGACAGCGCATCGTCGATCTCCTGAGCTTTCCCTACGAGATCGAAGGCCGCCAGGTGGTGGTCGGCGCGAGCGTCGGCATCGCCGTAGCCTTGGACGAGCGCCTCAACCCCGACGAGCTCATGCGCCGGGCGGACCTCGCCCTCTACCGAGCCAAGGGCGAGGGCCGCGGCAGGCTGCGCTTCTTCGAGCCGCAGATGGATCAACAGATGCAGGAGCGGCGCACGGTCGAGGACGACCTGCGCTCCGCGCTCGCCGCCGGCGAGTTCGAGCTGCACTACCAGCCCATCGTCGACCTTGCCAGCAACGAGATCGTGCGTGCCGAGGCCCTGATCCGCTGGCGCCACAAGACGCGTGGTCTGCTACCGCCGTCGGCCTTCATTGCACTTGCGGAGGAGATCGGCCTGTCGGTGGCGCTCGACGAATGGGTGATCCGCCAGGCGTGCCGGAAGGCCGCGAGCTGGCCGACGTCCATAGCCGTCGCCGTCAACCTGTCGCCCAATCAGTTCCGCAACCGCACGCTGGTCAAGAAGGTCGAAGCGACGCTGGCGGAGGCCGGCCTTGCCCCTGGACGGCTCGAGCTCGAGATCACGGAGACGAGCCTGCTGCTCGACAGCGAGGCCGTCTTCGACAGCCTCTACCGGCTGCGCGAGCACGGTGTGCGCCTGGCTCTCGACGACTTCGGCACCGGCTACTCCTCGCTCAGTCACCTGCAGAGCTTCCCGTTCGACCGGATCAAGATCGACCGCTCGTTCACCAAGGATATCGGCGACCATGCCGGCTCGCTGACGATCGTGCGCGCGGTGATCGCGCTGGCCACCGGCCTCGGCATGAAGACGACGGCAGAGGGCGTGGAGACGCGCCAGCAGCTCGAGATGCTCAGGAAGGAAGGCTGCACGGAGATGCAGGGCTTCCTCTTCAGCGAACCGCTGCCGGCGCCGGAGATCGACCGGCTGCTGCTCTCAACGCCGCCCGGAGGCACGGCGCTCGCGCGCGTGGCATAGCCTCCGCCGGGACGGTCAGCCTCACATGTGAATCGTGCGCTTGGCGACCGCCATGGCCGCCTCCTTGACGGCCTCGGTCAGGGTCGGGTGGGCGTGGCAGGTGCGGGCGAGGTCCTCGGCCGAGCCGCCAAACTCCATGATGACAGCGGCTTCCGCGATCATCTCGCTCGCCTGCGCGGCGATCATGTGCACGCCAAGGATACGATCGGTCTTGGCGTCTGCCAGGATCTTGATGAACCCTTCGGTGGTCCTATTGACCTTGGCGCGGCCGTTGGCGGTCATCGGGAACTTGCCGACCTTGTACTCGACGCCCGCGGCCTTGAGGTCCTCCTCGGACTTGCCGACGGTTGCGACCTCCGGGAACGTGTAGATCACGTTGGGAATCACGTCGTAGTTCACGTGGCCCGCCTGTCCCGCGAGGATCTCGGCCAACGCCACGCCCTCGTCCTCGGCCTTGTGCGCGAGCATCGGACCCGCGATCACATCACCGATAGCGTAGATGCCCGCAACGTTGGTCTGGAAGTGCGTGTCGACGACGATGCGCTTCCTGGCGTCGAGCGCAACGCCGACGGCTTCGAGGCCGAGGCCCTCCGTGAAGGGCACGCGGCCGATGGCGACCAGAACCACGTCGGCCTCCACCACCATGCCGTCGGGGCCGTCGCCTGACGCAGGCTCCACGGCGACCTTGTGGCCGGTCGCGGTCCTGGCAATGCCCGTCACCTTGCTCGCGAGCTTGAAGCTCATGCCCTGCTTGGCGAGGATGCGCTGGAGGCTGCGCGCCACCTCCGCGTCGGTGCCGGGCAGGATGCGGTCGAGGAACTCCACCACCAGCACCTCGCTTCCCAGGCGACGCCACACGGAGCCGAGCTCGAGGCCGATCACGCCGGCGCCGATCACCAGCATGCGCTTTGGCACCTTGGAGAGCGTCAGCGCACCGGTGGAGGACACCACCGTGCGCTCGTCGATGGGGACCGAGGGCAGCCTTGCCGAGTCCGAGCCGGTGGCGATGACGATGCTCTTGCCCTCGAGCTGCTGCTTGTCGCCGCTGGCGAGCGTGACGCCGACCTTGCCCGGGCCGAGGACGGTGCCGCTACCGTGGAATGTGTCGATCTTGTTCTTCTTGAGCAGGTACGCGACGCCGTCGACGTTGCCTTTGACGCCCTCGTCCTTGAACGCCAGCATGCGCGCGAGGTCGAGCCGCGGCTCCACCTCGATGCCCATGGCGGCGAAGCCGTGGCGGGCCTCATCGTAGGCTTCCGAGGCGTGCAGCAGCGCCTTGGAGGGGATGCAGCCGATGTTGAGGCAGGTGCCGCCGAATGTGGCGCGCTTCTCGACCACGGCCACCTTGAGCCCGAGCTGCGCCGCGCGGATGGCGCACACATATCCGCCGGGTCCCGTGCCGATGACGATCAGGTCGTAGGTCATAGATGAACCTTGAGGTTGGCGGCGTCATCCCGGCGCTTGTCGCCGGGATCCATCATGCTGCAAGCTCCGGTGCCGATGGAGAGCTGGATCCCGGGCACAAGGCCCGGGATGACACATCGAGGCAAAATCAAACCTCCAGCAGGAACCGCTGCGGGTCCTCCAGGTACTCCTTGACGCGCACCAGGAAGGTGACGGCGTCCTTGCCGTCGACGATGCGGTGGTCATAGCTCAAGGCGAGGCTCATCATCGGACGGGCCACGATCTGGCCGTCGCGCACCACGGCGCGCTCCTCGATGCGGTGCATGCCGAGGATGCCCGACTGCGGCGCGTTGAGGATCGGCGTCGACAGCAGCGAGCCGTAGACGCCGCCGTTGGAGATGGTGAAGGTGCCGCCCTGCATCTCCTCGATGGTGAGCTTGCCGTCGCGCGCCCGCCGGCCGAAGTCTGCGATGGTTTGCTCGATCTCGCCGAGCGACATGCGGTCGGCCTCGCGCACGACCGGCACCACCAGGCCCTTGTCGGTGCCGACCGCTACGCCGATGTGGTAGTAGTTCTTGTAGATGATGTCCTGACCATCGATCTCTGCGTTGACGGCGGGAACCTCGCGCAGCGCCTGAATGCAGGCCTTGACGAAGAAGCCCATGAAGCCGAGCTTCACGCCGTGGCGCTTCTCGAACAGGTCCTTGTACTCGCTCCGGAGCTTCATGATGGCGCTCATGTCCACGTCGTTGAACGTGGTGAGCATGGCTGCCGTGTTCTGCGCGTCCTTGAGGCGCCGGGCGATGGTCTGGCGCAATCGCGTCATGCGCACGCGCTCCTCGCGGGCGACATCGTTGGCGACCGCGGGCGCCCGCATCTGTGTCGCCGGCACGGGCGCAAGCGGCGTCGGGGACGCGTAGGCCACGGCCTCGGCGGGTGCGCCAGCCGGTGCCGCCGGTTTGGGCGTCGCGGTGGCGGCGATCACATCCTCTTTCAGAACCTGGCCGCGCCGGCCGGAGCCGTGCACGTCGGACGCGGTGATCCCCGTCTCCTCCATCAGCTTGCGGGCCGAGGGTGCGGGCGGCATCTCGCTCGGGGCCGCAGCAGGTCTTGGTGCCGGCCTGGCGCTGACCGGCGGCGGCGTCGGCTTCGAGGCAGGCGGCGCCTCTCCCTGCGATTTCGATGCGGGCACCCCGGCGCCCTCGCTGATCGAACCCAGCACGGAGCCCACCGCGACGGTGGCGCCCTGCGCCACCTTGATGTCGGCGAGCACGCCGGCGGCCGGCGCCGGCACCTCCACCGTCACCTTGTCGGTCTCGAGCTCGACCAGCGGCTCGTCGACGGCGACCGCCTCGCCGGGCTTCTTGAACCACTGCCCGACCGTCGCCTCGGTCACCGATTCGCCGAGCGCCGGCACCATGATCTCAATAGCCATCGATTGCCACCGTCACCGCGAGAGCGCCTGCTCGACGAGCGCCTTCTGCTCCTGGTTGTGCTTGCTGGCGAGCCCCGTCGCCGTCGCCGCCGACGACGCCCGTCCGACATAGCGCGGCCGCTGCACCTTGGCGCCCGTGTGCTGCAGCACCCACTCGATGTTGGGCTCGATGAAGCTCCAGGCGCCCATGTTCTTCGGCTCCTCCTGCGCCCACACGATCTCAGCCTGCGGGAAGCGCGACAGCTCGCTGATCAGTGCGCGCGCCGGGAACGGATAGTACTGCTCGACGCGCATCAGGTAGACGTCGTCGATGCCGGCCGCCTCGCGCGCCTCGTAGAGGTCGTAGTAGACCTTGCCCGAGCACAGCACGACGCGGCGAATATCACCGTCCGCCCTGAGCTTGATCTTCTCGCCCGGCCGCGACTGCGCATCGTCCCACAGCACGCGATGGAAGGTCGTGCCGGGTCCCAGCTCGGCGAGCTCGGAGGTGACGCGCTTGTGCCGCAGCAGCGATTTGGGCGTCACAAGGATCAGCGGCTTTCTGAACTTGCGGTGCAGCTGCCGGCGCAGGATGTGGAAGTAGTTGGCGGGAGTCGAGCAGTTGGCGACCTGCCAGTTGTCCTCTGCGCACAGCTGCAGAAAACGCTCGAGCCGCGCCGAGGAGTGCTCCGGGCCCTGCCCCTCGTAGCCGTGCGGGAGCAGGCAGACGAGGCCCGACATCCTCAACCACTTGCGCTCGCCGGAGGAGATGAACTGGTCGAATACCACCTGGGCGCCGTTGGCGAAGTCGCCGAACTGCGCCTCCCACATGGTGAGCGCGTTGGGCTCGGCCAGCGTGTAGCCGTACTCGAAGGCGAGCACCGCCTCCTCCGACAGCATCGAGTTGATGACCTCGAAGCGGCCTTGCCCTGGTGACACGTACTTGAGCGGCGTATAGCGGCGCTCGCTCTCCTGGTCGGTCAGCACGGAGTGGCGCTGGGAGAAGGTGCCGCGCTCGCTGTCCTGGCCGGACAGGCGCACGGGGAAGCCCTCGTTGAGGAGCGTGGCGAACGCCAGGTGCTCGGCCATCGACCAGTCGAGCCCCGAGCCCGTCTCCACCATCTCGCGGCGGCGCTGCAGCAGCCGCTGGATGGTCTTGTGGGCGTTGAAGTCCTGCGGGATGGAGGTGATGCGCCGGCCGACCTCCTTCAGCGTGTCGATGGGAACGCCCGTCTCGCCGCGGCGCGCCTCGTCCTCGGCAAAGCCCATCTTGGCCCAGCGCCCGTCGAGCCAGTCGGCCTTGTTGGGCCGATAGCTGTCTGCGCTGGCAAGCTCCGCGTCGAGGTGGGCACGGAACTTCGCCTGCATCACCTCGACGTCCTCGGCTGTGACCACGCCCTCCTCGATCAGCCGCTTGGAGTAGATCGCGACGGCGGTCGGATGCGAGCGGATGGCGCGATACATGAGGGGCTGCGTGAAGGCCGGCTCGTCGGACTCGTTGTGGCCGTACCGCCGGTAGCAGAACATGTCGATCACGACCGGCTTCTGGAAGCGCTGCCGGAACTCGGTGGCGATCTTGGCGACGTGCACCACGGCCTCCGGGTTGTCGCCGTTCACGTGGAAGATCGGCGCCTCCACCATCTTGGCGACGTCCGAGCAGTAGGGCGAGGAGCGCGAGTAGCGCGGGTTGGTCGTGAAGCCGATCTGGTTGTTGATGATGAAGTGGATCGAGCCTCCGGTGCGGTGGCCCTTGAGGCCCGACAGGCCGAAGCACTCCGCCACCACGCCCTGGCCGGCGAACGCCGCATCGCCGTGGATCAGGAGCGGCAGCACGACCGTGCGCTCGCCCGGCTTGCAGCCGTGCTGGTCCTGTTTGGCGCGCACCTTGCCGAGCACGACGGGGTCGACGATCTCGAGATGCGAAGGGTTCGCGGTGAGCGAGAGGTGGACGTTGTTGCCGTCGAAGGCGCGGTCGGAGGAGGCGCCCAGGTGGTACTTGACGTCGCCAGAGCCCTCCACGTCGTCGGGCTTGAACGAGCCACCCTTGAACTCGTTGAAGACGGCGCGGTGCGGCTTGCTCATGACGCTGGCGAGCACGTTGAGGCGCCCGCGGTGCGCCATGCCCATCACGATCTCCTTGATGCCGAGCTGGCCGCCGCGCTTGATGATCTGCTCGAGCGCCGGCACCATGGCCTCGGCGCCGTCGAGGCCGAAGCGCTTGGTGCCCGTGTATTTGACGTCGGCGAACTTCTCGAACAGCTCGGCCTCGATCAGCTTGTTGAGGATCGCCTTCTTGCCCTCGACCGTGAAGGCGATGTCCTTGTCGCGGCCCTCGATGCGCTCCTGGATCCAGGACTTCTGCGCCGGCGAGGTGATGTGCATGAACTCGACGCCGATGTGGCGGCAGTAGGTGCGGCGCAGGATCTTCAGGATCTCGCGGATCGACGCCGTCTCCAGCCCCAGCACCTTGTCGATGAAGATCGGGCGGTCGATGTCGGCCTCGGTGAAGCCGTAGGTCTCGGGCCGCAGCTCCCGGTGCTTCTTGCGCTCGCTGAGGCCCAGGGGGTCGAGATCGGCCGCCAAATGGCCCATCACGCGGTAGGCGCGGATCAGCATCAGAGCGCGGATGCTGTCCTGGGTGGCGCGCATGGACGCCGCCGGGCTCAGCTCGTAGCCGGAGGACTGGGCCTGTGCCTGCAGCCGACCGCGGATGTGCTGCTCGGTCTCGCCGTAGTCTCCCGTCAGGGCGCCGATGAGGTCGCGGTCGCCCTCCATGGCCTCGAGCGGCCTCGCCCACGAGGGGCCATGACCGTTGCCGTCCTGGCCCCTGCCGTTACCCTGCTCGTCCTGCAGACTGGCGAAGAAGTGGCGCCACTCGTCGCTCACCGAGCCCGGGTTGCGCTCGTATTGCGCCTGCATCTCCTCGATGTAGGCGGCGTTGGCGCCCTGCAGGAAGGAGGTGCGCGCAAAGGCTTCGTTCTTTGGTTGTCGGGTCATCTCGGGATCGACACGTTGCTGCTGGAGTGGCCTGAAGGAGCGTTGCGGGAGAGGATCGCACGCAAAACTAACCAAACGCTCCTGCTCGGCGCCTAGCTATCATATCGCGTCGTTTAGTACAGGCTGCAGATGACAATAAGCCGTTCACGCCGGCTGCTGCCCAAGGAACGGGCAGGAAGAAGGGCGCAATAGGCGTTAGCCGAATTGCGCCGCCACTCGCGCGATGGATTGGCCGGCGCAATACGCTTCGCTATTGCGCCCTACGCCTACCGCGAGAACCAGCCCTTGCTGCCGCCGCCGAGGGCCTTGGCGAGCGTGGTGCCGAGCGAGGCGGGACTGTCGGCGACGGCGATGCCGGCCGACTTCATGGCCTCGACCTTGTCCTCGGCCTTGCCCTTGCCGCCGGAGATGATGGCCCCCGCATGGCCCATGCGGCGGCCGGGCGGCGCCGTCATGCCGGCGATGAAGCCCGCCATCGGCTTCTTGCGGCCCTTCCTGGCCTCGGACTTGATGAACTCGGCGGCGTTCTCCTCGGCCGCGCCACCGATCTCGCCGATCATGATGATGGAGTTGGTCTCGGGGTCGGCGAGGAACATCTCGAGCACGTCCGAGAAGTCGAGGCCCTTGACGGGATCGCCGCCGATGCCGACCGCCGTGGACTGGCCGAGGCCCGCATCCGTCGTCTGCTTGACGGCCTCGTAGGTGAGCGTTCCCGAGCGCGAGACGATGCCGACCTTGCCGGCCTTGAAGATGTTGCCCGGCATGATGCCGATCTTGCAGGCATTAGGCGTGAGCACGCCCGGGCAGTTGGGCCCAATCAGCCGCGACTTGGAGCCGTCGAGCGCCCGCTTGACCTTCACCATGTCGAGCACGGGGATGCCCTCGGTGATGCAGACGATCAGCGGCATCTCGGCGTCGATGGCCTCCAGGATCGCATCGGCGGCAAACCGCTGCGGCACGTAGATGGAGGTGGCGGTGGCGCCCGTCTTCGCCTTGGCCTCCATCACCGTGTCGAAAATCGGCACGTTGGCGAGCTTGGGATCGGCGTGCTTGGTGCCGCCCTTGCCCGGCGTCACCCCGCCCACCACCTGCGTGCCGTAGGCCAGCGCCTGCTGGGTGTGGAACGTACCCTGGCTGCCGGTGATGCCCTGGCAGATGACCTTGGTGGACTTGTCGACGAGGATGGCCATGACTCAGGCTGCCTTCTTCACTTCGTCGGTGATCTTCTTCGCAGCGTCGGCCAGGTTGTCGGCCGGCACGATCTTGAGGCCGGACTGCGCCAGGATCTGCTTGCCGAGATCGACGTTGGTACCTTCCAGCCGCACCACCAGCGGCACCTTGATGGCCATCTCCTTGGCAGCCGCCACGACGCCCTCGGCGATGATGTCGCAACGCATGATGCCGCCGAAGATGTTGACCAGGATGCCCTTCACGTTTGGGTCGGAGAGGATGATCTTGAACGCCGCCGCCACCTTCTCCTTGGTGGCGCTGCCGCCGACGTCGAGGAAGTTGGCGGGCTCCAGCCCGTAGAGCTTGATGATGTCCATGGTCGCCATGGCGAGGCCGGCGCCGTTGACCATGCAGCCGATCTGGCCGTCAAGCTTCACGTAGTTGAGGTCGTATTTGGAGGCCTCGACCTCGGCCGGGTCCTCCTCGTCGACGTCGCGCAGCGCCTGCACGTCCTTGTGGCGGAAGATTGCGTTGTCATCGAAGTTGATCTTGGCGTCGAGGCACAGGAGCTTGCCGGCCTTGGTCACCACCAGCGGGTTGATCTCGAGCAGCGCCATGTCCTTCTCGACGAAGGCGCGGTAGAGCTGGCCGATCAGGGTCACGCACTGGTCGATCTGATCGCCGGTGAGCTTGAGCGCCGCAGCGATCTTGCGGCCGTGGAAGGCCGAATAGCCCGAGGCCGGATCGATCGACAGCGTCACGATCTTGTCGGGCGTGTCGTGCGCCACCTTCTCGATGTCCATGCCGCCTTCGGTGGAGGCGATGAAGGAGATGCGTGAGGTGGCGCGGTCGACCAGCGCCGAGAGGTAGAGCTCGCGGCCAATTTCGCAGCCATCCTCGATGAAGAGCCGCTTCACCGTGCGCCCCGCGGGCCCGGTCTGCACTGTCACCAGCGTCTTGCCGAGCATCTGACCCGCGAAGGCCTTCACCTCCTCGACCGACTTGGCGATGCGCACGCCGCCCTTCTCGCCGGCCTCGGGTTCCTTGAATTTTCCCTTGCCGCGGCCGCCGGCATGGATCTGGGATTTCACCACCCACACTGGGCCCGGCAATTTCTGCGCCGCTGCCGTTGCCTCCTCGAGGGTGAATGCCGGGGCGCCGGTGGCGAGCGGCACGCCGTAGCCTCGCAGCAGCTCCTTGGCCTGGTACTCGTGGACGTTCATGGAAGTATCCGGCTTTCTCTGTCCTTGTGCCCGTCAGGCGGCGCTGCGGGATGCGATCATCTCGATCTCGACCTTGGCCCCCATCGGCAAGGCAGCCACCGCGATCGTCGAGCGTGCGGGGTAGGGCTCGCCCACGTAGGTCTTGTAGACCTCGTTGACGGCGGCGAAGTCGCCCATGCTGGTGAGGAAGATCGTGGTCTTGACGACGTGCGCGAAGGAAAGGCCCGCCGCGCCGAGGATGGTCTTCAGGTTCTCGAGCGACTGGCGCGTCTGCGCGCCGATATCCCCTTCGACGAGCTTGCCGGTTGCCGAGTCGAGCGGTATCTGGCCCGACACGAACACGAAATCCCCCTGCTCGACCGCCGCCGAGTAGGGGCCGATCGCCTTGGCTTTCGGCGACGTGATGGCCTTCTTTGGCATGCTGACTGCGTCCCTCATTTCGAGATCCCGGACAGCGCTTCGCGCTTCCGGGATGGCCACTACGTGGCCAGTTGGGGCGCGATCTTGGTGCAGGCCTCCACCAGGCCCTTCACCGACTCGACCGACTTCTGGAACATCGCCCGCTCGGCCGCATTGAGCTCGATCTCGACGATCTTCTCCACCCCGTTGGCGCCGATCACGACCGGCACGCCCACGTACATCCCCTTCACCCCGTACTCGCCGTTGAGGAAGGCGGCGCACGGCAGCACGCGGCGCTTGTCCTTGATGTAGCTCTCGGCCATCTGGATCGCCGAGGAGGCCGGGGCATAGAACGCGGAGCCCGTCTTCAGCAGGTTGACGATCTCGCCGCCCCCCTTGCGCGTGCGCTCGATGATGGCGTCGAGCCTGGCTTGGCTGAGCCAGCCCATCTTGACGAGGTCGGGCAGGGGAATGCCGCCCACCGTCGAGTAGCGGGCGATCGGCACCATGTCGTCGCCGTGGCCGCCGAGCACCACAGCCGACACGTCCTCCACCGACACTTTCATCTCCTCGGCGAGGAAGGTGCGGAAGCGGCCGGTGTCGAGCACGCCCGCCATGCCGATCACCTTGTTCTTCGGCAGCCCGCAGGCCTTCTGCAGCGCCCACACCATGGCATCGAGCGGGTTGGTGATGACGATGACGAAGGCGTTGGGCGCGTACTTCTTGATGCCGGCTCCCGCCTGCTCCATCACCTTGAGGTTGATCGAGAGCAGATCGTCCCGGCTCATGCCTGGCTTTCGCGGCACGCCCGCGGTGATGATGATGACGTCGGCGCCCTCGATGTCGGCGTAGGCGTTGGTCGGCTTGTACTTGGCGTCGTAGCCCTCGACCGCGCCTGCCTGGCTGATGTCCAGCGACTTGCCGCCGGGAACGCCGTCGACGATGTCGAACAGGACGACGTCGCCGAGGTCCTTGAGACCGATGAGATGAGCCAGCGTGCCGCCGATCATGCCTGCGCCGATCAGCGCGATCTTGGTACGCGCCATGAATGATTGCTCCCCTGCCGGGATGGGCTGAGCCGAGATTGCGTTTGCGGCCCACCGGGCGCGGAGCGCCGGCGGGCCGCCTGTTGGTTAGACCGAAACCAGCGGCCGTTCAAGGCGCAGGCCGCCACGTTCGTCGCACGTGACCGGTTTCTATGCACCGGGTGCGACAGGCTTGCCCAGGTTTTCGACGACGTGGAGGGCGGCGTGCTCGCCAGCCACGGCATCGACGGCCGGTCCGTCGCTCGAGCCGGACGCCGCCAGCCGATCCATGCGGCCCGCCAGATAGCCCTCCGACCGCATCTCGATCAGCCGCGAGGCCGTGCGCTCGAACAGCTGCTGCATGGGCCCAGCGGCATAGAGGTCCTGCGGCTCGGCGCCTGCCGAGGCGACCAGGCACACGCGGCTGTCATAGAGCGTGTCGATCAGGTTGATGAAGCGGCGCGTCACGTCGCGCGGCGCTGCCGACAGCTGCGGGATGCCGTCGATCATCACGGCGTGGAAGGCGTGCGCTATGGCGAGGAAATCGATCGAGCCCAGCGGCGCGTCGCACAGCTCGGCGAACGAGAAGCGCGCCACGCCCATGGAAGCCTGCGGCACGTTGAGCTTGCGGCCCTTGACCTCGAGCGCCGCCGGCGCGCCCGGATGGCCGCCCGTGAGCTCGCCCCACATGCGGTCCATCTCGGACCTGGCGCGGACATCGGCAGGCGTGAAGTACAGCGGCTTGCCCGCGAGCTTATCGAGACGGAAGTCCTTCGCCGCCTTCAGCTCCTCCACCTCCATGTGTGCGCCGATCAGCTCGATGAAGGGCAGGAACAGCGCCCGGTTGAGGCCGTTCCTGTAGAGCTCCGACGGAGGCACGTTGGAGGTCGCAACCACCACCACCTGCGCCTCGAACAGGCCCTTGAACAGGCGGCCGAGGATCATGGCGTCCGCGATGTCGGTGACGTGCAGCTCGTCGAAGCACAACAGCGCGTTGCGCGCCGCAATGGCCTTGGCGACGTGCGGGATCGGATCGCCCGGCACCGACTTCCTGGCGTCGGCGATCAACTCGTGCACCTCGGCCATGAACTCGTGGAAGTGCAGGCGCCGCTTCGGGCGAAAGGTCGTCGTCTGCGCGAACAGGTCCATCAGCATGGTCTTGCCGCGCCCGACCGCGCCGTGGATGTAGCGCCCCTTGGGGGCGGGCTCGGTGCCCCGGATCAGCGCCGCGAGGCCCTCGCGACGCCGCCACGTGCGCAGGCGCCGCGCGAGCCCGTCGAGGGTGGCTGCCACCTGCGCTTGGGCGGGGTCCGCTTCGATCACGCCGTTGGCGACGAGGGCCCGATAGTTGTCGAGGAGGGTCATCGCATCCCGGCTAGCGCGGCGCCTCCGGGCGGTCAAGCAAGGCCCACGACAGACCTCTCCGCACTCGAATTTTGCTCGTGCCGCATGCAACGACCGGCGAGATTGCGCAAGGCCTCAGCGGTTCGCGGCCCATCGCCGCATGTGGCGATGCAGCATCACATCTATTTCATTGGTCTGTCGCGATTTTCTGCAATCACACTGCGGTCAATATCAGTCTTATTGTGCACTGCGAAAGAGCGCTTAGATGAGGGGACCCGCAGCGTTGCGGCCAACAACCCTCCAGGCGCGGCAAAAAAACGGAAAGGGATAGTCATGAGCGATCTGGCAACCATCGACAGGGGCACGATCCGGAAGCTGTGGCCAACGGAGGCGGACCGATTCCGCCACCACCTGCTGCGCCTCGACAAGGAGAACCGGCGGCTGCGCTTTGCCCATTTCGTCTCCGACTCCTTCATCGAGGACTATGCCAGCCGCATGGCCGAGTTCGGCAGCGTCGTCTACGCCTACGTGCTCGACGGACGCGTGCGCGCCGCCGCCGAGCTGCGCCGGCTCGGCGATGGCTGGGGCGAGGAGGCGGAGGCCGCCTTCTCGGTCGAGAAGACCTACCAGGATCAGGGCATCGGCACCGAACTCATGGGCCGGGTGGTGCGGGCCGCCCGCAACCGGGGCGTACGCCGGCTCTACATGAGCTGCCTCGCCGAGAACTCCAAGATGCAGGCCATCGCCCGCAAGCACGAGGCCGACCTGCGCTTCGAGTACGGCGAGGTGATCGGCGAGATCCTGCCAGAGACGCCCAACTACTTCTCGATCCTGCAGGAGGCGGCCGAGGACCGCGTCGGCTTCATGATCGCCGTGCTCGAGTTGCAGACCCGCCTGGTGCGGGCAGCCTGATCCCGCCGGCCGCTCCCCCTCCTCGCACGCTTCTTGCGACGGCCAGTGCCAGCAAGGACAACAGCGTTGCGAGGAGGCGGCGTGCAGGGCCCCTTTGATCCGAAACGGAACGCAACCGTGCTCGATCTTGGCACGGTGCGCGACACACTGGCCTACATGCGCGACGACTTCCTGCGCGTGCCGGGCCTTGAGCATGCGGCCGAGCTCCTGTCCCAGGCGCTGGCCGAGGTCGACGCCGCCGACCGCCGCCGACTCGCGCCTGTACCGTATTCCGTACTGCAAGCGCGCCTCCTTGCCCGCCGCCGCAACTAGCGAGGGGTGCGCTGCCTACGCCTGGCCGCCGCTCGCGGTCGGAGGCTTGCTGCCCGCTTGCGAGCTCCCGCCGCCGCGAGGCTGGGGTCTCGGAGACTCCCGCACTGGCTCCGCACTGCTGCGCGGGCGCTGCGCGCGGCGGAACAGGCGGTCGCGGCCGAGATCGATGCGGTACCGGCACTTGCTGCGCAGCTCGTTCATGTGGCCGCCGAAGCCTACGTGCACGACGTGCTTGCCGCGCATCTCCTGCACGAACTCGACGGCCGGCACGAAATCGCTGTCCTCGGAGACGAGCAGGGCGATGTCGTAGACATCGAAGGTGGCGTCCCCGATCAGGTCGGTGGCGATTTGCGTGTCGAGCATCTTCTCCGGCGCGATCGGGATGCCGCCGGACGTGAAGTTGCAGGAGAACAGCTGGTCCTCGCGCGGCGTGCGGCGGAAGATCGGCACCATCAGGTAGCCGAGCTCCTGCTGGATCGTGCGGGTCAGCTCGACCTTGTGCGCCTCGTTCTCCTCCCGCCAGCGCTCGACCGTCTCCTTACGCAGGCGGATCGGCAGCGGCAGCTTGTCGGGCGTCGTCTGCTCGAGCCGCAGCATGGTCTCGAGCAGCTTGAAGTAGTCCTCCTGGAACAGCGTGCCGTAGACGTTGGTGCCTCGATAGAGCAGCGCCTGCGGGCTCTTGCGCGCCTTCGACAGCCACTCGCTCGCCTCCTCCATCAGCACCTGCGGCAGCATCGTCCAGCTGACATCGTGCTCCAGCGGCCGCTCACGGCTGTGCACCACCTGCGTCCAGGTGCGGATGAAATTGGAGTGGTCGATGTAGATCTTCGCCTGCTGGAAGTGGCCGGTCCTGAGCTTGCGCACCCGGGTCTTGAGGTCCTCGGCGGAAGCCGAGGCGCGGCGGGCAAAGGCATCGATCTCGCTGATCTCGCGCGACCTGCGGGTGGCGGCCGCGGAGGCCAGAAAGAAGCGCTCGACCTCATCGCGCGCCTTGGGCTGCCGGCGCATCAGCAGCACGGCAATGCCGACCACGAGCAGAACGGCGATGGCGGCGAGCAGCCAAGCCAACGGGGCTTCCGGGGAGCCCGGTGCGAAGGCGCGCTTCAGGTTGCTCAGCAGCGCCTCGAGCCCGGACATCCAAAATTCCCCCAACTCACGCGTCGCTGCTCGGACCAGTCCGCCGGCCCCACGGCCCCGCGCACAAAAACCGGCATTCGACGGGTCGAGGCTAGGCGCTCCGACTCCGACGTTCAAGAATTTGGTGGCCCCTCAACTAGTTCTTCGTAAGCGGTGGCTGCGCCGACACGCGCAAGCCATGCGTTGGGCCCAAGGTTGCATGGGGGACGCCAGCTGGCATTTTGGCCACGCATCCACGCAAAGCCTCTGCTCGTCATCCTGCAGTGCAAAAAGACATTCGCCATCGTCGCGGCGAAGCGGATATCGAGGCCGCCGGGTCGGCGGTTGGCACGGCAAGGCTGGATGACGACGCGGGGCATTCTCTGGGGGATCGTCTGTGCGTTGATGGCGCTGCCGGCGCTGGCCGGCGAGCGTGAAACTCGCGGTGGCTTCATCCACGAGATCAAGGTCGGCGCGCAGGCACACGACATCCCCTACATGTGGAGCGGCTTCCACAAGGAGCCCTACAGCGTCGATCTCAACCTCGAAGCACAGTTCAGCCCACACGTAGTACTCTGGCGCGGGGCCATCCGGCCCATGATCGGCACCACCATCAACTTCGAAGGCAACACCAGCAAGGCCTACGCCGGCGCGCGCTGGCAGTGGGATTGGCCGTCCAGCAGCATGTTCTTCGCACTGGGCCTGGCGGTTGCGGTCCACAACGGCGAGACCTTCAGCAGCGATCCCGAGGCCAAACAGCTCGGCCGCCGGGTGCTGTTCCACGACAGCATCGAGATCGGCTACCGCTTCGATGCGCACCGCAGCGTCTCGCTGTTCTACGAGCACATCTCCAACGCCTCGACCGCCGACAAGAACCAGGGACTCGACACTCTCGGCGTCCGCTACGGCTATCGGTTCTAGTCTAAGGCGACGCGCGGATCAGATCGCCCAGAGGATCGCGGGACGAGCTCTCGGTGCGCTTGGGCTGCGTGCGCGCGTAGCCGGCGATGCGCTCGAGCACATCCTTGATGGGGTTCTCCGCCCACGCCTGTGTCACGAAGCTCTCGTGAGTGACGCCGGACCCCGTCGGCAGGAACACGACGCCCCCGTTGAGCCGAGCGGGAAGCGAGCCCGAGGCGGCAATCTCGCGTTCGGCAAGGAGCGTGCGCAAAGCCTCGTTGCCGCGTGCGGAGGACGACGTGTAGGAGCTGACGAAGAAGGCGTTGGGGTGCCGCTCGATCCAGTCGGCGTACTTGTAGGCCTCGCCGTAGAGCGCATCGAGCATGAGCACGCCGATCACCCTCGAGCTGGTGCCGCCTTTGTGCAATGCCCAGGCCGCGGGGACATAGCCGCCGCTGTAGGCGACGACGACCACCGGCAGGGTGGCGAAGGTTTTGCGCGTGCGCCAGTCGCCGTGCAGGCGGGCGAGATGCGCACCGGCCTCGCCCAGGAAACTCGCAAAGCCGTAGGACTCCCAGAACCGCCCGGCGCTGGAATCGCTGGCGTTGACGGCGAACTGCGGCGCCACCAGCACGGCGTTGACGTTGGAGAGCGCGATCTGGTCGGCGACGCGCTGGCGGTCGCGCACGTCGCGGTCGATGGTCGCGCGGTGGCCGTGGAGAAACACTACGATCAGGCCGGGCCGGCGGGCATCGAAGCCCTTGGGAATGAACATGAGCGCGCGCCGGTCGGAGAAGCTCACGTCCTCCCACAGCACGCCGCCGCGCGACGTGCGATGGCCGCGGCGGCCCTCCTCGTCGGTGACGTCGAGGAAGGGCTTGCCGCTCGGCGCCTTGCCTGAATAGGGGAACGGCGGAGCGATGTTGAACTCGACGAGCTCGCTGCGCGCGGCCCTGAGCGGGAGCATGCGCGAGGTGACCTCGTGCGGCATCGGCACGCCCTTGGGCGGAGCGGAGGCAGAGCGCGTCTGCGCCAGCGCCGCCCCTGCGCACGGCCCGATCAGGGACAAGGCGATCGTCGTGACTGCAGCCGCCCGCGCCGGCCCGTGCTTTCCCCCAAACCTCATCATCCCTCGAATGCGCTCGGCTCTAGGATCAGCTGGGCCCTGGCTCTCTGGAGACTCTGCTCGCGGGTCTGCGGACCGGATGCAACGATGGGCCCCCCGTGGAACTACCGGCACAACGGCACAGGCATGAAGCGAAGAGGGGCAAACGTACGGGCGAAAAGTGTCGAGAAGGTGAAA
>JBGGME010000255.1:0-2527 GCA_041288195.1 Hyphomicrobiaceae bacterium | reverse complement strand
GCTAGGCATGGCATTCGAGCAGGACGTCGAGCATCTCTATCGACAGGTGCGTGCGCGATGCCCGGCGGAAGCCGACGGCGTACTGATGGTCGGAACCGGCCTTCGGTGTGTCGGGCTTCTCGAAACCTTGGAGCAGGATCTGCAAAGGCCCGTTCGACGATGCCGGTTGCGACGATCGCATCGGCGAACGAGCAGGCAACGGGCGCGCGCCCGCGCATCGCGTCGAGAAAGTTCCTCGTCGCGGCTCCGGGATCAGGGTCGCCGGCGAGCGTCTCGACCGCATCGCCGCGGCGCGTCATGACGGCGAGGTCCCAGCCGATCGGGCGCTTGAGCGGCCTGCGCAGCTCCAGGAGCCCGTCGTCGCCGAATATCCGGATCTCGTCCCACATGTGCCAGCCTTCCTCGACGCACGTCATATGGCACTCGAGATCGCCGAACATCACGTCGATGAACCCGCCCCGGTCGACCCGTTCCCTGCTGCCGCCCCGCACGCGGGCCCGGACTTGCGTCGGGCTGCGCCCGACCAGCCACGGCACGATGTCGGCCATGTGCGTCGCACGGCCGGTGAACGGCCCACCGCCGCCGAGCTCGGGGACGAGGAACCATCCTTTGCCCTCATAGCCGAGCTGAACCGTCTGGATGTATCGCACGGCACCTATGCCGCCCGCGCGGATGAGCTCGCGAGCGCGCAGGCAGCCGCGATCAAAGCGACGGTTGAAGGCAACGGCGTTGACGAGGCCGCGACGCTCCGCTGCCGCAGCAAGATTGCGCGCCTCGGATGTTTTCATCACGAACGGCTTGTCGCAGAGGACATGCCAATTCCGCTCCAAGGCCATGGCAACGTGGGCGGCGTGCAGCGCATGCGGGGTGGTGACGATCGCCATGGTCTTGCCGGCGGGCTTCGGCAGGTCTTCGACCGCGCCAACCAGGGCTGCGCCTGTGCGCCGCGCAAGCTCTCGTACCTCTTCGCTCGGTGTCGGATCGAAGATGCCGGCAAAGGCGACCCCTGCGTCCGCCTCCAGAACGGGCACGTGGTAGTATCGGGAGAACCTCCCGCACCCCATCATGATCACAGAGATCGGCTCGTTCTTGGCCACCTGCCATCTCCTGGAGCTTGTACCGGGGCTCATGCCGTCGATCGGCGCGGAGCCTACGTCGCCACCGCGTCGGCCTGCAGCACGTCCGGGGTGATGTTGGCGCCGGCTTCGCGCAGCAGGAAATCGGCGCACCGCTCCCCGACCAGGAACGATGGCGCGTTGGTGTTCGACGACACCATGGTCGGCATGACGGAGGCATCGGCGACGCGCAGGCCCGTGATGCCATGCACCCGCAGCTCGTGGTCGACCACCGCCATCGGGTCCGATCCCATCTTGCAGGTGCCGATCGGGTGGTAGGAGGTGGCCCCGAGCTTGGCGATATGCTCGAGCAGCGCCTCGTCCGACTGGGCTTCCGGGCCCGGCCGCACCTCGCGCACGATCAGCTTGGCAAGTGCCGGCTGCTCCGCGATGCGACGCGCGAGGCGCAACGCGGCGATGCTGGTCTTGCGGTCGCGGGGATCGGTCAGATAGTTGGCGGCAATCGTGGGTGGCTCATCGGGGTCGGCGGAGCGGATGTGCACGGAGCCGGTCGACTCGGGGCGCAGCGCGAACGTGCCGATGCCGAAGCCCGGAAACTTGTCGAGCACGAGCTCGGTCGGGTGGCGCGGATCCTCGGCGCTCAGGTTGTGCATCTGGATCTTGACGTCAGGCCGGTCGAGGGCCGGGTCGGTCTTGGCGAGGGCGTGCACGGTCGCCGTGCAGGCCGCCATCTCGCCGTCGCGCAGCACGAGATAGCGCAGCCCCATCCACGCCTTGCGCAGGGGATTGTCGAGGATGTCGTTCAGCGTGATGGGCCGGAGGCACTCGAACGAGACGCGCGTGTGCAGGTGGTCGCGGCAGTTCTCGCCGACCCCCGGCAGGTGCTTGACGCTGGCAATGCCGAGGTCGGCCAGCCGCTCCATGTCGCCGATGCCGGACAGCTCGAGAAGCTGGGGACTCTGGACGGCGCCGGCGCTGACGATCACCTCGCGCGATGCGCGTGCGAAAAGACGATCGCCGCCGACGCGATACTCGACCCCGACGGCTCGTCCCTTCTCGACGCGAACGCGCTCGGCGCGCGCGCCGGTGCGCACATGCAGATTGGGCCGGTTGCGCGCGGGCCGCAGGTAGGACTCGCGGCCGCCGAAGCGCAGGCCGCGCCTGGTGTTGCTCTGGAGGTAGCCGACGCCTTCGTACTGGGCCCCGTTGTAGTCGGGCGTGGCGGGCACGCCGGCCTGCATGCACGCCTTGTGGAATGCATCGGCCAGGGTATTGCGGCCGAACAGGCTGATGGGGACCGGCCCATGCTTTCCGCGCGTGTCATCGCCCTTGGCGTAGGACTCGATCCGCTTCAGATACGGCAGGACATCCGTGTAGCCCCACCCTGGGTTGCCCAGGTTGCGCCAGTTGTCATACTCGGCGGGCTCGCCGCGCACCCACAGCATGCCGTT
>JBGGME010000254.1:0-22089 GCA_041288195.1 Hyphomicrobiaceae bacterium | reverse complement strand
TCTACTGGGTCGGCGTGAATCCCGAGGCTTTCACCGCGGGTGCCCACAGCTCGGAGTCCGCCTTCTGGATGCGGCCGAGCTCGGCGGCCGAGGTGCCGGTCGGCACCAGGCCGAATGCCAGCAGCTTCTCCTTCACCGGCTGCGACTGCACGGCGGCGACGACCGCCTTGTTGAGCTTGGCCACGACGTCGGCCGGCGTCTTCGCCGGCACATAGACGCCGTACCAGCCCGTGCCCTCGATGTCGTAGCCCGCCTGCTTGAATGTCGGCACGTCCGACAGGAACGGCGAGGGCTGCCTGTCCGACGTCGCGAGCACGCGGATGCGGCCCGCCTTGTGCAGCTCGAGCACGTCGCTCGTCGTCGTCGCGACGATTGCGATCTGGCCGCCCATGAGATCGGTCAACGCTACCGCCGACCCGCGGTAGCCGACGTGACGCAGGTCGAGGCCCGCAGCGCGCGCAAACTTTACCGCGAAGAAGTGCGGCAGCGTGCCGGCAGCCGGCGTGCCGTAGCTGCCCTGGGCCGGGTTGGCCTTCACCCAGTCGACCAGCTCCTTGAGCGTCTTGGCCGGAACCTGCGGACCCACGGCGATCGCGAAATCGAACGTCGCCACCTGCGAGACGGGCTCGAAATCGGCGACGGGATCATAGGCGAGCGTCGGGTAGACGTGGGAGTAGACGGACATGGGCGCCACCGGCGTCAACAGCAGCGTCTTGCCGTCGGGCGCCGCCGACTTGACGCCCTGCACGCCAAGGCGGCCCGCGGCCCCCGTCCTGTTCTCCACGATTGTCGGCTGGTCGAGCGCCACGCGCAGGTGCTCGGCGATCAGCCGTGCGAGCGCGTCGCCCGAGCCGCCGGCAGCGAATGGGAATATGATGCGGCTCGCTTCGCCCGTCCCTTGCGCCGGTGCCGATGAGCCCGTGGCAACCGAAGCCAACGTCAGCGCCGCTGTTCCGCCTAGAAAGTCTCGACGTCGCATATCCTTCCTCCTCCCTGTGTTGCGGCTCTTGCTGGCCGCAATCTCTCAACAACCGCGCGCGTTCAATCGACGTAGGCCACCTTGTCCGTCGCCAGCAGCTCGGCGACGCTTTCGAGATGCGTCATGCCGGCCCGGATCTTGTCCTGCGTCGCGTCCTCCGCCCGCCGGATCTCATCGAGCCTGCCGATCACGGTCTCAACGCTGCCCTGTGGGATCACCACGACGCCATCGCGGTCGCCCACCAGCACATCCCCTGACTGCACCGCCACGCCGCCACACACGATCGGAAAGCCGATCCGCCCCGGCCCGCTGCGCACGCACGAGTTTGGCGTGATCCCGCGGGCGAACACCGGCAGGCCGACCGGCACGATCCCATCGCGGTCGCGCGCCATGCCGTCGATGACGATCGCCGCGACGCCCTTGTTCTTGGCCATCATGACGACGTTGTCGCCCACGACCGCGGTCGCGGAATGCGCATCGCAGGCGACGATGATGACGTCGCCGGGCTCGGCGATCACCAGCGCCGCCAGGATCGCCAGGTTGTCGTTGGCACCGGCCTCGCACGTCAGCGCCGGACCGACGAAGTGCGCATGCTCCGCGTCCACCGGCTTGACGTGATGGTCGAGCGCGCCGCGCCCCTCCAGCGCATCCACGATATGGCCGGTCTGCGCGCCTTTCAGCTTCGCGATCGGTTCCCGGCCGGGCCGCTGAATCTTCCGGCGGATAGTCAGTATCGGCGGGTCCTTGAGCATCCCCCCTCCTCAGCGCTGAAAGTCGCGCCAAGCTTGTTTCCTCGTGCAGTATGCGTGGGCGAGCGGGGCCGGATCAATCAAAAAGTTTGATCACCAAACTAATTCCCTACGGCGCGAACTACCACCAAGCGCGACAGGTCAGTCGTCGCTCTGGCCGGGCATGGCGAAGAAGGCGCCGCCGCTCCAGAGCCCCAGGCGGCCGCCCTCCTCCACCGCCATCTCCACGAGGTCGTAGTAGAGCGCGCGCGTGACCAGCGCCTCGAGCCGTCCGCGCACGAGCAGGTAGGGCTTGAGCCCCTGGCTGCCGGCCTCGACGGCGAACCGTATCGGGTGCTCGGGGCCGGCCGTCACGATGTCGTCGACGTTGGTGCGGAAGACGAGGCTCTGGTCGCATCCGCTGCCCCTCACCTCCATCTCGACAGCGAGGAATGGCGCGTCCGCCACCTCGACATCGACCTTCTCGGCGGGCGTCACGAGGTAGTGGCGGCCATCCGCATCCTTGCGCAGGACGCCGGCGAACAGCTTGACGAGCGCCATGCGGCCAATGGGGGTGCCGGCGTAGAACCACACCCCATCGGCCCTGATCTTCATGCCGATGTCGCCGCAGTATGGCGGGTTCCACCTCTCGACCGGCGCCGGGCCCTTGCCTTGCCGCTCCTTCAGCAGGGCCTCGAGCCCGGCAATGCGATTGGTGCTGGCGTCGGCCGGCATCGCCCTACTCGCCGGCTAGTCCGGGAACTGGCGTAGCGTCAGGTCCACCTCGATGTCGACCTTGCTGCGGGCCACGTTCATCATCATGGCGTTGAACGTGTAGTAGCCGCTGATGCCGACGAGGTCGATCACGCCCTGCTCGCCGAACAGCTTCAGTGCGCGCGCATAGGTCGCATCACTGACGCTCCGGCGACGGTGAAGTTCGACGGAGAAGTCATAGGCCACCGCCTCGTCCTCCTGCATCTTGTCGGGCCGGCGCCCCTCGGCGATGGCCTCGATGACGGCCCGGTCCAGCTTCTCCTCGAGCGCGATCTTGTAGTGGTAGGCCCACTCGTACTGCTGGGTCCATTCGCGCGCGGTGATCAGGATCACCATCTCGCTCACGCGTTTGGGAAGGACATTACGAAACCGTAAGTAATCCCCCATGGCCTTAGCCCGTAGCATGACCTCGGGCGAACGCAGCATCACGGCGAACGGCCCGCGCGGGGTGTACCCCCGGCCGGCGGCGAACTCCTCGGCCGCCTTCTTCTGCTCGGCGGAGAGCTTTTCCGCGGGTATCGGCGGCAAACGGTCAACAGACGTCCCTGTGTTAGGCATCATTGGTTCCTGGGTTGGGCGCAACGCATGGGCCTGCGCTAGAGAGGCGGTGCCCATCATTTTGGCCTATTGCGCGGTTTCGAGCCAGTTCTCTCCTGTTCATATTGTGACCATGTTTGCCAACACAGTTTCGCATCAGAGGCAGCCCAGCGTATAGTTAGAGGTCATGACAACACTCACGCAAACCGACGACGCCATCGTCAGTCGCATCGAAGCGGCCGGCGAGCGCATCCAACGTGTCCAGAAGGCGGCCTCGGCGGTCATCTTCGGACAAGAGCAGGTGATCGAGCGCACGCTGGTCACCATCCTGTCAGGGGGCCACGCGCTGCTGATCGGCGTGCCGGGTCTCGCCAAGACGCTGCTGGTGGAGACGCTGGGCAAGGTGCTCGGGCTCGACGCCAAGCGCATCCAGTTCACGCCCGACCTCATGCCCTCCGACATCATCGGCTCCGAGATGCTGGAGGACACGACCGCCGGCCGGCGCAGCTTCCGCTTCGTCAAGGGCCCGATTTTCGCCCAGCTGCTGATGGCGGACGAGATCAACCGCGCCAGCCCCAAGACCCAGTCGGCGCTGCTGCAGGCCATGCAGGAGCATCACGTCACTGTTGCGGGCCTGCGCCACGACGTGCCGGCGCCCTTCCACGTGCTGGCGACGCAGAACCCGCTGGAGCAGGAAGGCACCTATCCGCTTCCCGAAGCCCAGCTCGACCGCTTTCTGCTGCAGATCGATGTCGGCTACCCCGACCTCGGGGCCGAGCGGCGCATGCTGTTTGCCACCACCGGCACCGACGAGCGCCGCGTCGAGCAGATCCTCACCGGACAGGAGCTGATGGCGATCCAGCGCCTCGTGCGCCAGCTGCCCGTACCCGACAAGGTCGTGGAGGCGATCCTGAAGCTCGCCCGCTCGGCCAGGCCGGGAACGGGTGCGGGCACCGATACCGACCGTTTGATCGCCTGGGGTCCCGGCCCGCGCGCCAGCCAGGCGCTGATGCTGGCCGTGCGCGCCAAGGCGCTGATCGACGGCCGGCTGGCACCCTCGGTCGACGATGTCATTGCGCTGGCCGAGCCGGTGCTCAAGCATCGCATGGCCCTCACCTTCGCCGCCAGGGCCGAGGGAGAGACGGCAACCGCGGTGATCAATCGCTTGGCAGCAGCGCTGGAGTAGAGCGGGGTGGCGGCGCACGGCTCCGCAGCAACGACGGCCCGAGACGGCCAGGGGAGCGTCTTCCAGCTGGAAGGCGAGGCACACGCCCTTGCCGACCGGCTGCCTGAGCTCGTCCTCGATGCGCTGCGCGTCGCCAACACCGTCGCCCACGGCATCCACGGCCGCCGCCGCGCAGGAACCGGCGAGACGTTCTGGCAGTTCCGTCAGTTCCAGGCGAGCGACCCCGCCGCCGTCATCGACTGGCGGCGCTCGGCCAGCTCCGACAACCTCTATGTGCGCGAGCGCGAGTGGGAAGCATCGCACACCTTCTGGCTCTGGCCGGACATCTCTCCCTCGATGGCCTTCCGCAGCCATCTCTCGCCGATCACCAAACGCGACCGCGCACTCGTGCTCACGCTCGCCGTGGCCGAACTGCTGGTGCGCGCGGGCGAGCGCATCGCGCTGCTGGGGCTTACGCCGCCGATGGCGAGCCGCAAGGCCACCTCGCGCATCGCCGAGTCGCTCGCGGCGCATGAGGGCGAGCCCAGGCTGCAGACCAGCCTGCCGCCGCCAGCGCGTCTTTCGCGCTTCTCGAGCGCCCTGCTGTTCGGCGACTTCCTCGATCCGCCGGAGAAGATCGCTGCCCGCATCAACGAGATGGCGGAGGGCGGCGTCACGGGGCACCTTATCCAGGTGCTCGACCCCGCCGAGGAGACCTTGGCCTACGAGGGTCGCATGGAGTTCCGCTCTCCGGAAGGGAGCGAGCGCTGGGTCGCCGACCGCGTCGAGACCCTGCGCGGCGCCTACCAGAAGAAGCTCGCCGAGCATCGCGCCAGCATCGAGGAGGCCGCCCATCGCATCGGCTGGTCGTTCCTCGTGCACCACACGGATCGGCCGGCTGCCGAGCCGCTGCTGACCCTGATCATGCGCCTGCAGGGCATGGCCGGCGACTACCGCTGGAAGCCCGTTACGCAGGCTGGACAGCACCCCGGGGGAGGCGCGTCATGACGCTCGGGCCGATCGCCTTCCTGAGCCCGTGGCTGCTCGCCGGCCTGATCGCCCTGCCGGTGATCTGGTGGCTGCTGCGCACCATCCCGCCGCGTCCGCGCCGCCTCGAGTTTCCGCCGACCCGCATCCTCGTCGGCATCGAGAACCGCGAGAAGACACCGGCACAGACCCCCTGGTGGCTCACGCTGATCCGCATGCTGGCGGCCGCGCTCGTCATCCTGGCGCTGGCCGAGCCCGTGCTCAATCCCAACAGCGAGAAGGCGCTGTCCGGCTCGGGGCCCGTCGTGCTGGTGGTCGACAACGGCTGGTCGTCTGCGGCGCAATGGGGTGCCCGCACCTACATGATCGAGCGGCTGATCGCCGAGGCCGAGGGCAGGAGCCGGCCGGTGCTGATCGTGCCGACCGCCAATCCAACGAAGGCCCTGAGCCTCAAGGTCGAGGCCCCGGCTGCAGCGCGCTCCACCGCCGCGGCCGTGCAGCCGCAGCCGTTCGCGCCCGAGCGAATGACCGCGCTGCCGGCAATGACGTCCGCGCTCACGGGTGCCTCCGACGCCATCGTCGTGTGGCTCGCCGACGGCATCGACCACGACGGCAAGGCGCGCGAGTTTGCCGACCGCCTCTCCTCGCTCGCCGGCGGCAAGCTGTCGGTCGTGGACATGCGGCCGGGCCAGGAAGCGCTCGGCGCCGTTGCCGGCGTGGCCCAGGGCGGCCGACTCGATGCCCAGGTGCTGCGCGCGGAGGGCGGTCCCCGCACCGGCACGCTGCATGCCATGTCGGCGCGCGCCCAGCGCCTCGGCGAGGCGCCGTTCACGCTCGGCGCCGGCGATACGCGCGCGCTCGTCACCTTCGACATGCCGCTCGAGCTCAGGAACCAGGTGACCCGCGTCGAGATCGCCGGCGAGCGCTCGGCCGGCGCCGTCCACCTCCTCGACTCCCGCTCGCAATGGCACCGCGTCGGCCTCGTCTCGGGCGCCTCGCGCGAGCAGGCGCAGCCGCTGCTCGCCCCGCTCTACTACATCGAGCGCGCGCTGCAGCCGTTCTCGGAGATCGCCAAGAGCGACGACTCCAACCTCTCGACCGTCATCAGCACCCTCATCAAGCGCAACGTCTCGGCGCTGATGCTGGCCGACATCGGCACCCTGCCGCACGATATCAAGGAGCAAGTCGAGGAGTGGGTGAAGAAGGGGGGCGTCCTCGTGCGCTTCGCCGGCCCCCGCCTCGAGAATGGCGGCGATGATCTCCTTCCCGTGCCGCTCCGCCTCGGCGGCAGGACGCTCGGCGGTGCGCTCTCCTGGGCGACGCCGCAGCCGCTCGCACCCTTCGGCGACGACAGTCTGTTTGCCGGGCTGACACCGCCCCCCGAGGTGCTGGTCAACAAGCAGGTGCTGGCCGACCCGGCCGGGCTCGGACCCGACGTCAAGGTCTGGGCCCGTCTCAGGGATGGCACGCCGCTGGTCACGGCCGCACGGCGCGGCAACGGCCAGGTGATCTTCTTCCACGTCACCGCCAACTCGGACTGGTCGAACCTCTCGCTGTCGGGCCTGTTCGTGGAGATGTTGCGGCGGATCGCCAGTCTCGGCGGCACGGGCGGGTCTGGCGACGCTCTCGCCAACGACGCCAAGGGCTCGACCTCCGACGCACCGGCGACCGTCGACGTGCTGGCGCCCCTGCAGGTGCTCGACGGATTCGGCCTGCTCAAGAGCCCGCCGCCGACGACGCAGGCCATCGCCGCCGCCAAGATCGCCGACGCCAGGCCCAGCGCCGAGCATCCGCCTGGCTACTATGGCCCGGCCGGGAGCCCACGCGCGCTCAACCTGATGACACCCAAGAGCCTGCTGAAGCCGCTGCCCGCCATGCCAGCCGGCACCGAGAAACGCGTCTACGAAGGCGACACCGCGCAACCGATCAAGCCGCAACTGCTCACCCTGGCGCTGGCGCTGCTGTTTACAGATATCCTGGCCGTGTTGCTCCTGCAGTCCGGGGGCCTGCTCTTCGCCCGCCGCGCCGGGCGTGCGGGCGCGGCCGGCCTGGCGCTGCTCGTTGCGGGTGGCGGCGCCGTCATGCTGTCCGCCGGCCCCGCCGACGCCCAGGCGCAGACTCGCCCGGCCCCAGCCCCGGCGGCTCCGGCCCAGAGCCGCGCCAACGACGGCCGCACCATTCAGGCCACCGGCAAGGTCACCTTCGGCTACGTGCTGTCCGGCGACGCCGCCACCGACGAGGCGAGCCGCCAGGGCCTCGTCGGCCTCGGCAAGTTCCTGATCGCCCGCACGGCGGTCGAGCCCGGCGAGCCGTTCGCAGTCAACATCCTGACCGACGAGCTGGCCTTCTTCCCGATGCTCTACTGGCCCGTGCTCGCCAACGCACGGCCGCTGCCCGAGGCGACGCTGACCAAGATCGACGCCTACATGAAGCAGGGCGGGATGATCATCTTCGATACCAAGGACTATGCCCAGGGCCTGCCCGGCGGCTTCTCCTTGCGCGGCGAAGGCGGCACGCCGCTGCAGCGCCTGCTCGGCAACCTGGACATCCCGCGCCTGGAGCCGGTGCCCGAGCACCACGTGCTGACTAAGTCGTTCTACCTGCTGCGCTCGTTCCCCGGCCGCTGGGACGGCGGCCAGCTGTGGGTTGAAGCCGAGGCGCCGCGCGACAGCGACCAGGGCCGACAGGCCCGGCGCGTCGACGGGGTCAGCTCGATCCTGATCACGTCGAACGACTTCGCCGCCGCCTGGGCGCTCGATGACCGCAACCAGCCGCTCTATCCCGTCGTGCCCGGCGGCGAGCGCCAGCGCGAGATGGCCTTCCGCACCGGCGTCAACATTGTCATGTACGCGCTCACCGGCAACTACAAGGCCGACCAGGTGCACGTGCCGGCCCTGCTGGAGCGGCTCGGGCAGTGAATCCCCTCTCCCCATGCCTCTTCGGCATGGGGAGAGGGTTAGGGTGAGGGGCGGCGTCATGCCCCACGTCGGCGTTCGGCGCCGCCCCTCACCCCGACCTTCTCCCCGCTCGCGGGGGGAGGGGGAACAGGAGTGACATGAGCAACTGGACGATCGACTTCTCGCCAATGCTGCCGGCCCCCGTGTTCTGGGTGGGCGCGGCGCTTGCGGTCGTGCTCGTGGCGCTGCTGCTGATCCGGCGCAGCCGCGGCGCCCTGCTGCGCGCGCTGTCGCTGGCCGCGCTGCTGCTGGCGCTGTCCAACCCCACGCTCCGGCAGGAGGAGCGCGAGAACCTCTCCAACATCGCCATCGTCGTGCTCGACGAGTCGACCAGCCAGACCATCGCCGGCCGGCCGGAGCAGACGGCCTCCATCAGGCGCGACCTCGAAGGCAAGCTCGCCGCGCTCGGCAACAACCTGCAGGTACGCTGGGTCACGTCCTCCAAGCCGACGGGCGAGAGCTCGGCCGGCACCAACCTCTTCACCGACCTCAACAGCGCACTCGCCAACACGCCCCCCGACCGCCTCGCCGGGGTCATCATGATCACCGACGGCCAGGTGCACGACGTGCCCAAATCGGCGCAGACGCTGGGCTTCGATGCGCCCGTCCACGCCCTGCTCACCGGCCAGCCCGACGAGTTCGACCGCCGCATCGAGGTTCTCAAGGCACCGCGCTACGGCATCGTCGGCTCCACGCGCGAGATCGAGGCCCGCGTGGTCGAGACCGGCCGCCGCGGCCGCGCCGGTGACCGCGTCACCCTCAAGGTGCGCCGCGAGGGCCTGCCCGACGAGACGCGCACCGCCCAGATCGGGCGCACGATCCAGATCCAGATGCCCTTCCCGCACGCCGGACAGAACATCGTCGAGATCGAGCTCGAGACGGCGCCCGGCGAGCTCACCCCCGCCAACAACCGCGTGGTCGTGGCGGCCGAGGGCGTGCGCGAGAACCTACGCGTGCTGCTGGTGTCGGGCGAGCCGCACGCCGGCGAGCGCGTGTGGCGCAACCTTCTCAAGTCCGACGCGGCCGTCAACCTCGTGCACTTTACGATCTTGCGCCCGCCGCAGAAGCAGGACGGAACGCCGATCCATCAGCTCTCGCTGATCGCCTTCCCGACCCGCGAGCTGTTCTCGGAGAGGATCAAGGACTTCGACCTCATCATCTTCGACCGCTACCAGCACCGCGACATCCTCCAGCTGCTCTACTACGAGAACATCGCCCGCTACGTGGAGCAGGGCGGCGCGCTGCTTGTGGCCGCCGGCGACGACTACGCCGGCCAGATGAGCCTGTCGCGCACTCCCCTTTCCGTGGTGCTGCCGGCGACGCCCACCGGCCGCCTGCTCGAGCAGCCTTACAAGGCGCGGCTGTCGACCGACGGCGTCAAGCATCCCGTCACGCGCGGGCTCCCCGGCGCCGAGGGCACCGATGCCAGTAAGGACCCGACCTGGGGCCGCTGGTTCCGCCAGGTCGACGTGGTGCCTAGTCGCGGCCGCACCGTCATGAGCGGCGCCGAGAACCGCCCCCTCCTCGTGCTCGACCGCAAGGGCCGCGGCCGCGTCGCGCTCATGCTCTCCGACCACGCCTGGCTGTGGGCGCGCGGCTACGAGGGCGGCGGGCCGCACACCGACCTGCTGCGCCGCCTCTCGCACTGGCTGATGAAGGAACCGGACCTCGAGGAGGAGCGCCTGCTGGCCTCCGCACGCGGCCTCAAGCTCACCATCGAGCGCCGCTCGATGGAGGACAATGTACCGCCCGTGCAGGTGTCCGCGCCTGGCGGCGAGAACTCGGAAGTCACACTCGAGAGCGCCGGCCCGGGCCTGTGGCGCTCCACCGTCGACGTCAAGGTGCCTGGCCTCTACAAGCTGCAGACCATGTCGCCGACCGGCCAGCTGCATGCCGTCGCTCACGCCGGCATCGAGGACGCGCGCGAGATGAGCGAGGTCACCGCGACCGACGCCAAGCTGAAGCCCCTCGTCGAGCAGACCGGCGGCGGCGTCTTCTGGACCCGAGGCGGCGGCCTGCTGTCGAGCGTCAGCACCTCCAGCGTCGATCTGCCCCGCATTTCCATGCTGGCCAACGCCCGCGTGCTGGCGGGCTCGGGCTGGATGGGCCTGAAGGACCGCGAGGCCTACGTGACCCGCGGCATCAAGCTGATCCCGATGTTCACGGGCCTGTTCGCGCTGGCCGCGCTGCTCGCCCTGCTGGCCATGACCTGGTGGCGCGAGGGCCGCTGATCGCGCACCCTGCGCTCCGCCGATCCTCGGCTGGCATGCATAAATCCTGACTGGAGCCGTCGAGATGACGGCCCCACGGCCTTTGCGCTAAGCTTCCCCCAAGACGCGGCCGCTTCGAGCCGCTGATGCCCGTGGGGGAAGCACATGAAGGACGCACCCGTCTACGACCGCACCGTCGAGGACCTCGGCAACGTCGTTACCCTCGAGCACGTCAACACGCGCGTGCCCGACCAGCGGCTGGCGACCCTGTTCTACGTCTCGGGCCTCGGGCTCACCCGCGATCCCTACCTGATGACCGGCGTCACCAACATGTGGATCAACGTCGGCCGCAGCCAGTTCCACCTGCCGGGCGGCGGACCGCAGGTTCTGCGTGGACACACCGGTCTCGTCATCCCCAACCGATCCTCGCTCTTGCGCCGGCTCGAGAGCGTCAAGAAGCCGCTCGAGGGCACGCACTTCTCCTACTCCGAGCGCAACGACTACGTGGAGGCGACCTGCCCCTGGGGCAACCGCGTTCGCTGCTTCGAGCCGGGCGAGCGCTTCGGCAACATGCAGCTCGGCATGCCCTACGTGGAATTGGAGGTGCCGCGCGGTGGCATCGACGGCATCGCCCGCTTCTACCGTGAGGTGCTCGCCACCAGCTCCGGCATCGCCGAGGACGAGCGCGGGCGGCACGCGTGGGCCGCCGTCGGCCCCGGCCAGCGACTGATCTTCCGCGAGAGCGATGCGGCGGCACCTGCCTTCGACGGCCACCACATCGCCGTCTATCTCGCCGACTTCTCCGGGCCCTATCGCCGCCTGATCGAGCGCGGGCTGATCACCGAGGAGAGCGACCAGCACCAGTACCGCTTCGTCGACATCGTCGACCTCGACAGCGGCAAGGTGCTGTTCCAGATCGAGCACGAGGTGCGCAGCATGCGCCACCCGCTCTACGCCCGCGCCCACGCCAACCGCAACCCCGAACAGACCAACCGCCTGTTCTCCCCCGACCACGAGGACACGGGCTGGTCCCTGCCCGCGGTATGAATGTCATCCCGGCGCTTGCCTGCACCGGCGAAGGCCGGTGTCGCCGGGATCCAGCCATCATCAAACTACAGAGCAAGCGGCTCGCTGGATCGCGGGGACAAGGCCGGACAAGGCCCGCGATGACCTACACCTTACCCAGCGCAGTGAGGATCACCTCGGGCGTCATCGGCTGGGTCGTCACGCGCGCCCCGAAGGATGAGAGCGCATCGTTGACGGCGTTCATGACGGCGGCAGGCGCCGCGCCGGTGCCGGATTCGCCGACGCCCTTGGCGCCCAGCTCCGACACGCTGGAGAGGGTGAGCACGTGCGCGACCTCGATGTCGGGCATCTCCGCCGCCATCGGCACCAGATAGTCGGCCATCGTGCCGTTGGTGAGCTGGCCGGCCTCGTCGTAGAGGCAGTGCTCGTAGAGCGCGCCGCCGAGGCCCTGCACGCAGCCCCCGCGCACCTGCTCGTCGGCGAGCTGCGGGTTGATGATGCGTCCGCAGTCCTCCACCACCCAGTGCTTGAGCAACCGCACGAAGCCGGTGTCGACATCGATCTCGACATAGGCGCCGTGGATGCCATTGGTGAAGATGTAGAGGTCGTCCGCCAGGTGGAAGCGGCGCGTATGCGAGAGCGTGGGCTGTGAGCCGCGCGGCAGCTCGGCCAGCTGGAAATGGCCGATGCGGCCGATCTCGGCGAGCGTGATGCGCCTGGCGCCGCCGGCGCGATCCACCACCGCGCCGTCGACGATGTCGAGCACGCCGGGCTCGGCCTGCAGCAGGGTGCCGGCGATGGAGAGGATCTCGCCCTTGAGGTCGCGGGCCGCCTGGTAGACCGCCTCGCCGCCGATCGCCACCGCGCGCGAGCCGTAGGTGCCGCCGCCGTAGGGCACGGCGTCGGTATCGCCGGAGATGACGCGGATACTCGACATCGGCACGCCCAGCGCCGTGGCCGCGATCTGGCCCATGACGGTCTCGGTGCCCTGCCCCTGCTCGGTGACGCCGACCGCGCAGATGATGCCGCCATTGGGCTCGAGCTTGATGGTGCAGGCGTCCTGCAGCGCGATCGGCGCGCCGCCCATGCCGTAGTAGCCATGCGGGCCGGGCGCGCAGCTCTTGATGAAGCAGGCGATGCCGATGCCGCGATGGATGCCCTTCTCGCGCAGCGCCGCCTGCTCGCGCCGCAGCTCCGCGTAGCCCATGCGCTCGACCAGGACGTCGATGCAGCGCTGGTGCGACATGTCCTTGATCGTGATGCCGATGGCGGTGGTCGCCGGGTAGGCGTCGTCCGGGAACACGTTGCGGCGGCGGATCTCGATGGCATCGAGCCCCAGCGCCCGCGCCGCGAGATCGACCAGGTGCTCGCCGATCGTGTTGCCGATCGGGTGGCCGACGGCGCGATACTGCGAGGACGGCGGCTTGTTCTGGAAAACGACGGTGGCGCGCGCCCGGTGGTGCTTGTGGCGATACGGCCCGCCCGTGACGTTGAGGATCTGGGTGCCCTCGAGCACGCTGGTGCGCGGATACTGCGAATAGGCGCCCGCGCCCGACAGCACGTCGATGTCGAACGCCAATATCTCGCCCGACTTGCTGATGGCCATGCGCGCCTTGGCCGAGGTCTCGCGCGCGTGGATGTCGGAGACGAACGACTCGATGCGGTCGGCGATGAACTTGACGTGACGGCCGAGCTGGATCGAGGCCGCCACGGCCGCGATCTCGTCGCCGTAGCTGTGGATCTTGAGCCCGAACGAGCCGCCGACGTCGGGCGCCACGATCTGCACCATGTGGTCCGGCACTCCCAGCGTGCGCGCGTAGAGATACTGGATCATGTGCGGGCACTGGCTGCTGGTGTAGACGGTGAGCTTGCCCGTGCCCTTGTCGAAGGCCGCCAGCACGCCGCGCGGCTCGAGGCTCACAGCCGTATGGCGGCCGAACTCGAAGGTGTCCTCGACCACGCGGTCGGCGCTTGCGAAGGCGGCCTCCGCGTCGCCGTTGTCGATGGTCTTGCGGTAGGCGAGGTTGTCGCCGAGCTCGGCGTGGATCGCGGGCGTGCCGGGATCGAGCGCCCGCTTCTTGTCGGCGACCGCCGGCAGCTCCTCCCACTCGACGGCGATGCGCTCGGCCGCGTCCTCGGCCTGGGCGCGCGTCGCCGCCACCACCAGCAGCACCGGCTCGCCCACCCAGCAAGTGCGGTCCACGGCCATCGGATACTGGGGCGCCGACTTCATGCCGGGAAAGCAGGTGAGCGTACCGACCCACGGCCCGGTCACGCGCTTGGCGAGCTCGGCCCCGGTCATGATCAGCGCCACGCCCGGCTGCTGCCGCGCCTCGGCCGTGTCGATGCTCACGATCCTGGCGTGGGCGTGCGGGCTGCGCACGAAGGCGGCGTGCAGCATGCGGGGCAGGGTGATGTCGTCGGTGTAGCGGCCGCGCCCGGCCACCGCGCGCGTGGCCCCGGCACGCGACAGGGAGCGCCCGACGTAGCTGTTGGGCCGGTCGAGATCGGGGCGCAGCACGTTGTCGGACATCGTGTTGGACATGGCGTCAGCTCTTCTTGAGGCGCGCCGCCAACGTCGTCTCCACGGCGTCGACGATGGCGTGGAAACCGGTGCAGCGGCAGTAGTTGCCGGAGAGATGCGTGCGGATCTCCTCGCGCGTTGCCGGCGCGCCGGCCGCCAGCAGCTCGGCCGCCGTCATCAGCATGCCGGGCGTACAGAACCCGCACTGCAGCGCGTTGCGCGCGACGAATCCCTCCTGCAGGTCGGCGATCTCGCCCGACTCCGCGAGCCCCTCGATGGTTACGACCTCGGTGCCGTCGGCTTGCACGGCGAGCATCAGGCAGCCGCGCACGACCGCCCCGTCGACCCGCACCGAGCAGGCCCCGCACACGCCATGCTCGCAGCCCAGGTGCGAGCCGGTGAGGCCGAGGTCGGTGCGCAGGAAGTCGACGAGGTGCTGGCGCACGGGAACCATGCGCGTGACGCGCTCACCGTTGACGGTCAGGCTGATGGGCAGGTGCTCCTCGTCGCTCATGCCGCTCTCATGCTGCCTTGGCCCGCCCGCTGGCCCGCTCCCGCGCCACCGCCAGCGCACGCCGCGTCAGCACGCGCTGCAGATGCAGCCGCATCTTGGCGCTGCCCTGCGCGCTCGAGATCGGCGCGAGGTCGCCGTCGAGCGCCGCGGCCGCCGCTTCCGCACTGCTCTCGCCGAGCGGCCTGCCCTTGATCGCCGCGAGCGCGCCCTTGGCCAGCGTCGGCTTCTCCTCGCTGCCGAAATAGACGAGACGGCCGTCGGCGACGACATCGCCCTCCATCTGCAGCTGGAACGCCACGCCGGCGATCGCAAAGTCGCCGTGGCGGCGCGCCAGTTCCATGAACACGGAGACGGTGTTGGGCTTCGGCACGGGGATCAGCGCCTCGACCAGCAGCTCGTCGGGCCGGCGCTCGGTGTCGTACAGGCCCTTGAAGTAGTCGTCGGCCGCGATGCTCCGCCGGCCGCCGACGCTTTCCAGCACGAGCCTGGCACCCAGCGCCAGCGCGCAGGCCGGCATCTCGGCGGCGGGATCGGCGAGCGCGATGCTGCCGCCGAAGGTGCCGCGGTTGCGCACGGCCACGTGCGCCACGTGCGGCATGGCCTCGGTGATCAGCGGCAGATGCTCGGCGACGATGGCCGAGCGCATCACCTCGGCGTGGCGGGTGACCGTCCCAATCCGAACCGGGCCGTCGCGCACCGAGATACCCTTTAGCGCCTCGATGCGATTGATGTCGATCAGCACCTTGGGCTCGGAGAGCCGCATGTTGAGGGTCGGCATCAGGCTCTGGCCGCCCGCGAGGACGCGCGCATCCTCGCCGTACCGGTCGAGCAGCTCCAGCACTTCCGCCACACTGCCGGCGCGGACGTAGCTGAACTTGCGCGGCTTCACGCCCTTTGCCCTTGCTCGGCCGCGCCTCAGCCCCTCGGCTGCATGCTGCTCTGCGTGGCCTCGGCCATCAGCCTGCCGAGCTCCTGAGCCTGCAGCGCGTAGGCCTGCATCTGCGTCTGGGCATAGCGGCTCTGGATCGCCAGCACGTCCGTGATGTCCTTGGCGCTGGCAAGCTCGGTCGCCAACGAGAAGCCGGCCTCGGCATTCTGCTTGGCGAACTTGATGGCGCGATCCTGCACGGTCTTGAAGCCGCTCGTCATGGCATTGGCGGGCATGGCATTGGCCCACATGCCGGTCGCCTGCACCATCGCGTCCATGAATTGCCCGTAGGCGGTGCGGGCCTGCTCGACGTTCCTCTCCGCCAGCTCGCGCAGCTGCTGAGGGATCTCGAAGGGCGGGGTCTGAGCCATGGTCCTCTCCAGGTGTACCAAGTCGACGTCGCGCGACCGGCCTCGGCAATGTGCACGCGGGTAGCGGCCGCGGTCGATGCCCGCATGCGCATGGCTGCCGCCCGTCCGACCGCCGCGACGGCCGGCGCAGCACCGTTTGCAGGCAGCATCCTAGGCGAGCCGACGACGGCAAGCTACTACCACAGTCTCCCGAGCCCTCGTTTTTCTGTTCGACAGCGCGGCCCGCCGCTTGCAGGGGCCTTGCAGGGGTTGGCTTTTTCGCATTCAGATGGTTTGGCCGCACTTTGGCGGGCCCCGGGGGGAGCCACATGCTCGAGCGCCTGTTCGAACTCGAGAAGCACGGCACCAGCGTCAGGACCGAGCTTGTGGCCGGCCTGACCACCTTCATGACCATGGCCTACATCATCTTCGTCAACCCGGCGATCCTTGCGGACGCAGGGATGGACCGGGGGGCCACCTTCGTCGCCACCTGCCTCGCCGCGGCTTTCGCCTCCGCATTCATGGGGCTCTACGCCAACTACCCCGTGGCGCTCGCGCCGGGCATGGGCCTCAACGCATACTTCACCTACGGCGTCGTCAAGGGGCTCGGCCACAGCTGGGAGACGGCACTCGGCGCCGTGTTCCTCTCGGGCATCCTGTTCCTGATCGTGAGCCTCACGCCCATCCGCGAATGGGTGATCAACTCGATCCCGCGGAGCCTCAAGATGGCGATCGCCGCGGGCATCGGCCTGTTCCTGGCGATCATCGGGCTGCAGAGCGCGGGCATCATCAAGGCGCACCCGGCAACGCTGGTGACACTCGGCGACCTCAAATCGCCGACCGTGCTGCTGGCCGCGCTCGGGCTCATCCTGATGGGGGCGCTCGATACCCGACGCGTTCCGGGCGCGATCCTGATCGGCATCCTTGCGGCAGCGATCGCCGGCATGGCGCTCGGCCTGAGCAAGTTCGGCGGCGTCGTCGCGTTGCCGCCTTCCATCGCGCCGGTGTTTCTGAAGCTCGATATCGCCAAGGCGCTGGAGATCGGCCTGATCGCCATCGTCTTCACATTCTTCTTCGTCGACGTGTTCGACAACACCGGCACCCTGGTCGGCGTCGCCCATAAGGCGGGGCTCGTCAATCCCGACGGCACGCTGCCGCGCGTCAAGCGCGCGCTGACCGTCGATTCGACGGCGGCCATGGCCGGCGCCCTGCTCGGCACGTCGACGACCACGAGCTACATCGAGAGCGCCGCAGGCGTGAACGCGGGCGGGCGCAAGGGGCTCGTCGCCGTCACGGTGGCGGTGCTGTTCCTGGCCGCCCTGTTCTTCGCGCCGCTGGCCGGAGCCATCCCCGCGTTCGCGACCGCGCCCGCACTCATCTATGTCGCCTGCCTGATGATGAGCGCCGTGCGCGAGATCGACTTCACCGACCCCTCCGAATCGGTGCCGGCCGTGGTCGTGATCGCGACCATGCCGCTCACCTTCTCGATCGCGCACGGTATCGCCTTCGGCTTCATTGCCTATGCCGCATCAAGCTGCTCGCGGGGCGACCAGGCGACATCTCGCTGGCGGTCGCGATTCTGGCGGTGCTGTTCGTGTTGAAGTTCGCGTTTCTGTAGCCTCCTGCGGCACACAGGCACCGGTCAGGCGACCGCGCATCGTCTAGAATGCAATCGCTCGCTGAAGCGACGCAGGGCTTCTTTGGGGGCTCGAGGTGCAGGGATCACTGTCGAAACTTCTTTCCTGGGCGCTGCTGGCTGCCTTGATGGCGGCGAGCTTGACGCATGCCGCGCCGGCGCTCGCGGGCGACCCGTCTCCTTTCGACAAGCTCGCGGGTCGCTGGATCGGCGAGGGCCGATTCGGCATCCGCGACGGCGGTACCGAGGCGGTGAAGTGCCGGGTCACCTATATCCTGGCGGGGGGAAGCGGCGACGAGCTGAAGCAGACCATCCGCTGCGCGGCACCGAGCGGATCGATCGAGGTGCAAAGTCTGGTGACGCATGCCGCCGGCAAGCTCAGCGGCACCTGGAAGGAGCTCTCGCGCGACATGAGCGGGGAGCTGACCGGCGAGGTGACCCCCAAGGGCTACCGCGTGACCATCAAGGGCTCGTCCCTCAGCGCCAACATGACGATCATCCTGGTGGGCGACGCCAAGCAGGTGGTCGAGATCCAGTTCCTCGACAGCGCCCTGATCGGGCTCACGCTGATCCTGCAGAAGGGCTGACACGCCGCCGCCGGGGCAAAATCCCGACTTCCGCGCTCGGACCAGACTCGAGGGCGCGGGATTCCACGCCGGGGCTTGCGCGCGCGGCCGATCCGTCCGATGTCTTCTCAAAGCGCGCCGCATCGGGTTCCACCCGAGCCGGCACGCCGCCCGCATCGAGGATGCCGCGCATGTACACCCAAGGCCTCAACGTCAAGGACACGGGGGCTCGCGTCGCCGAGGATCCTGACAAGCTCGCCCGCTTCCAGGCCAAGATCGACGCCGAGGAGAAGATCGAGCCCAACGACTGGATGCCCGAGGCCTATCGGCGCACGCTGGTCCGCCAAATCTCCCAGCACGCCCATTCCGAGGTGATCGGCATGCAGCCCGAGGGCAACTGGATCACGCGCGCGCCGAGCCTGCGCCGCAAGGCGGCCCTGCTGGCCAAGGTGCAGGACGAGGCGGGCCACGGCCTCTACCTCTACTCGGCCGCAGAGACGCTCGGAATTGCGCGCGAGCAGATGGTCGAGCAGCTGCATGCCGGCAAGGCCAAGTATTCCTCGATCTTCAACTATCCGACGCTGACCTGGGCCGACATCGGCGCCATCGGCTGGCTGGTGGACGGGGCGGCGATCATGAACCAGATCCCGCTCTGCCGCTGCAGCTATGGCCCCTACGCACGCGCCATGATCCGGGTTTGCAAGGAGGAGAGCTTTCATCAGCGGCAGGGCTACGAGATCATGCTCACGCTCAGCCGCGGAACGCCGGCGCAGAGGGAGATGGCGCAGGACGCGCTCAACCGGTTCTGGTGGCCTGTGCTGATGATGTTCGGGCCATCCGACAAGGAGAGCCTGCACTCGTCCGACACCATGAAGTGGAAGATCAAGCGCTTCTCCAACGACGACCTGCGCCAGAAGTTCGTCGACGCCACCGTCCCCCAGGGCCACTACCTCGGCCTCGAGTTTCCCGACCCCGAGCTCAGATTCGACGAGAAGAGCGGTCACTGGCGCTTCGGCGAGATCGACTGGTCTGAGTTCAAGCGCGTTCTGGCGGGCGACGGACCCTGCAACCGTCAGCGCATGAAGATGCATACCAGCGCACACGATGCCGGCAGCTGGGTGCGGGAGGCGGCGCTGGCGTATGCGAGGAAGCGCGCCGAGCGGGCCACAGCGGCCAGGATTGCGGCGGAGTAGGCGCCGATGCTGGTCCAGCCCGAAGGCACCCACCTTGCTCAGCTCAACGTCGCCCGCGCAAGGTTCGAACTCGATGATGCGCGCATGGTCGATTTCGTCGGTGCGCTCGATCGCGTGAATGCAATTGCGGAGAGCAGCCCCGGCTTCGTTTGGCGCCTCCAGGGCGACGTTGGCAACGCCACCGACGTCAAGGTCACCGACAACCCGCGATTCATCGTCAACCTGAGCGTGTGGCAGACGCCCGAGCAGCTCGAGCACTTCGTGTGGAACACGATCCACAAGCGTGTCTATCAGAAGAAAAGCAGCTGGTTCGAGCCGCTGGGGACGCCGCACTTGGTCATGTGGTGGGTCCCGGTCGGGCACGAGCCGACGCCCGAGGAGGCCATGGCCCGCCTCGCAGGTCTGGTGGAGCAAGGGCCGAGCGAGCGTGCCTTCGGCTGGGAGAGCCTGCCCAACGTCAAGCTCTGGATGAGCCAGCGCTGCGCCTGAGCGATCGATAGGAGAGAGCCGTGACCGAGGTTGCGATGCCGCTGTGGGAGGTCTTCATCCGCAACCGCTCGGGGCTGCCGCACAAGCATTGCGGCAGCGTGCACGCGGCGGACGCGAGCCTCGCGCTGCAGGCGGCGCGCGACGTCTACACGCGGCGCGGGGAGGCGGTGTCGATCTGGGTGGTGCCGTCGAGCGCCATCACCGCCTCCGATCCCGCGCAGAAGGACGAGCTGTTCGAGCCGACGGCAAGCAAGATCTACCGCCATCCCACCTTCTACGATATCCCCGACGAGGTCGGCCACATGTGAGGCGCACGCCCGCCGATCACACCGGTCCGCGCGCAACGCCAGGCCCCTCCGCTGACGCCACAATGCAAGAGCCCCGGGCAGCGCTGCCCGGGGCTCTTGATTCTTCGGTCCGCAGCTCCGCGGCGGCTCTTACTTCAGGGCCTCCCGCTGCACCGGGTTGAAGTGGAGGTTGATGCCGATCCGAACCGCGCTGCCGCGAGTGTCGCCGTCGACGCGCAGGTTGTTGTCGACCGTGTAGTGCTCCTTGCCGAGGTCGAAGTACATGTACTCGGCCTTGGCGGACACGTGGTTCGTGAGAGCGAACTCCATGCCGGCGCCGGCTGTCCAGCCGACCAGCGTCTCGCTGCTGCCGTTGACCGGCGTGTTGGAGGGTGGGATTGGCGTGCCGGCGTTCTGCTTCGTCTGCAGCGTGACATCGCCGAACGCCACACCACCCTTGCCGTAGAACAGCGCCCGGCCAACCGCATAACCTACCCGACCGGTGACCGTGCCCAGCCGGTCCATCTCGGCCTCGCAGGTGAAGAAGAACGCGTTCGGGCACGACTTGCCGCCATGGGCATTGGTCCAGCCGTAGTCGGCCTCGATGCCGAACACCGCCTTGCTGACCTGCACGTTGTAGCCGACCTGGCCGCCGACCAGAGCACCGGCAAACCCGAGCCCCTCGACCGCTGCGTTGTTGCTGATATACCTCCAGCTCTCGTGACCCCAGGCCACGGCGCCGGCCGACGCGCCGATGTACGGACCGGTCCAGTTGTAAGAGTAGATGACGGGTACCGGGTCATCCTTGATGCCGCCGCGCCGGTCGGGGTTGAACTGGTAGCGCAGGCCGGCGTTGAAGTTCCAGCCTTCGATGTCTTCGCCGACCTTGTAGTCGACGCGGGCGTAGCCGAGCCAGCCGGTGTTGATGATCGCGGCTGCCGTACCGAGGGCGAACTGCCCGTAGGTGCCTACGCGGCTGGTCGAGGTCGTGAGCACCGCACCGTCGAGGACGACGCCGGGGCCGTCGTTGCCGCTGGTCACGGACCGCGCCGTCACTTCGCCGGCGAACTCGTGGAAAACGCTGGCGGTGAAGAACGGCTGCCAGGCCAAGCCGCCCGACGTGAAGTTCGTGCCTACGCGGAGGCTGAGGCGGCCCAGCACGCTCTCGATATCGTCGATCGTCACCGTGCCGGTTGCGAAGCGGCCGCCGGCGAGCGGGAAGCCCGGTACGTTGAGCGGATCGACCGACACACGCGACCACACGACGCCGCCGGACGGCTCGAGGAACCAGCCGCCACCCAGAGCCTGGTTGTAGCCGACGTTGCCGGTCAGCGAGATGCCGCGGGCGTCGAGTTCCTGCCCACGTAGGCCGTTATTCACGTCCGACAGGCTGTTCTGGAAGAAGTCCCAGCGCGCCTGGGCGTCCAGGAAGAAGCTGCCCTTGGTGAAGGCTGCATACATGCCAACGAACGGCACCTCGGTGTCCGCCGAGAAGGCCGGCGAGGAGAAGGTCGCGCCGGGGAAGTTCGGGTTGGTGTAGGTCCGTCCGCCGGAGATGTCTTTCGTTCGGGACTCCACGTAGCCGGTCGTCACGCCGACGTGCAGGTTGGCACCCGTGGCACCACCGTTGAGGATGGAGACGTCATGGCCGACCTGGTAGGCCCAGTAATCCTGCCGCGAGGTGGAATTGCACTTCTGAGTTCCGGTGACGGGGGTGTTGCCGCCAGTGTAGTTTGTCAGGTCCAGCCTACCGGTGCTTTGGCTGTCGGTGTCCACCGTGCCCGCGATCACCCGGCTCCAAACGCCGCTGCCCTGCTGATCTGGCGCGGGATTGCCAGGAGCGCTGACGAAAGCCGTCGTCTGGGTCAGGAACGCTGTGTTGACGGTGTTGATGGTGCTCAGGAACGCCGGGATCGATGCGCCCCTGCCGAGCGGGAAGGCGTTCTGCGCCGCCTCGAACTGTCCGTTCTTCAGAAAGGCAACGCTGAAGTTGTCCGTGCACTGCGCCCAAGCACTGGGAGCGGTTGCCACGCCTGCCAGCAACGCACCACCGAAGCCGACAAACCGAACTGCAGTACGCAACATGTTTCGACCCTCTTGCGACTACAAACGCCTAGGGAATGCGCAGCGAGCTTTCCCCCGGGGCAGATGCAACGTGACCCAACATTCCGTCACCTTCAATCGTCTGTGGCCTCTCGACCCCCCGATTGCCGCGCGAACGTGCCCCTCCCGCCACACT
>JBGGME010000253.1:0-3198 GCA_041288195.1 Hyphomicrobiaceae bacterium | reverse complement strand
GCGTCGGCCCAAGACTCCACGATCCGCGCGCCCAGCACCAGGGCCTCGATCTCCTGCTCGTTGAACATCAACGGCGGCAGGTCGAAGCCCGCTTTCAGGACATAGCCCACGCCCGCCTCACCCTCGATGGGCACGCCGCTTGCCACCAGGTCCTGGATGTCGCGGTAGATGGTGCGCTCGGAGACCTCGAGCTGCTCGCTCAGGTCGCGGGCCCGCACCAGGTCCTTGCGGCGCATGAACTGGATAATCTCGAACAGGCGGTCGGCGCGTCGCACGCTGTTTCCCCACAGGCGATGGCTGATGGCTCGATCGCGGCACCCTAGACTACCCCTGCTGACAGCACGGTGTCAGGAGCATGTCAGGGCTCCTGACATGAGCCTGTCAGGAGGCTTCCCGCATAGTCGGTCCGCAACAGAGATTGACAAGGAGAGGCCCCATGATTTGCTCGCAAACCGCTCGTACCACCGCCCCGATTGCAACCCCAACCGGCGGTCTTTCGGACTTCCTTCGCCGGGCCTGGCGGCGCTACTGGGACTGGAGAGCCAGGCGCATGACGGCGCACATCCTGCGGTCGCTGGACGAGCGGACGCTGCGCGACATTGGCATCAGCGCCGGCGAGATCGATTCCGTGGTCTATGGCCGGCTCGGCGACCGCAGATGCCGGTACCATGCGCATTGGCGCGCCTCCCTCGGCGCGTGAGGTCGGACGGCGGCTGGCGATTTCGTTCCTTGCAGCGGGCGGGCGATGCCCATTCCCGCCGCAATTTGCAACTAGCTCAAGGACTTGGGGCAGGGGGTGCCTCGCCGGTGCAGAGGTCTCGGGGGAGCTGACGCTTTCCCGGGCGCATCGGCGCCGTTTCGCGTTGTGTCCTGCGTATGCGTCGCCTGGCCCTGGCCCCGCTGCTCGCCGTCGCCCTGCTTCTATGCGGGGTGGGTCTGCGCGTGGCCCAGGCGGCTGACGCAATCACGGCCATCGAGATAAAGGGCAACCGTAGCATCGATGCCGAGACGGTGCGTTCCCGCCTCCAGCTGACAATCGGTGGCGCCTACGACCCCGCCAAGGCCGACCAGTCCGTCAAGGCCCTGTTCGCGACCGGCGTTTACTCCGATGTCAGGATTGAGCGGCGCGGGTCGACGATCATCGTTCACCTCGTCGAGAACCCGATCGTGACGGCTGTGTCCGTCGAGGGCAACTCCGCCATCGACAAGGCCAAGATCGAGGCCGTGATCCGGTTGAAGCCCCGTCAGGCCTACACGGTCTCGCGTGCGCGCGCGGAAGCCGTGCGCATTCGCGATCTCTACCGCCGCCAAGGTCGACTCGGCACTACAGTCGAGGCCAAGACCAACCCGCAGGGCGAAGGCCGCGTGGAAGTGGTGTTCGTCGTCAGGGAGGGCGAGGTCACCAAGGTCGACAACATCTCCTTCGTCGGCAACCGCCACTACTCCGAACGTCAGCTGCGCGATGTCATCTCCACCAGCCAGTCCAGCTGGCTCGATATCCTAAAGAGCGCTGCTTTCTATGATCCCGAGCGCATCGAGAGCGACCGGGAGTTGCTGCGCCGCCATTACCTCAAAACCGGCTTTCCCGACGTGCGCGTGTCGGCGGGCGAGGCCGTCAAGAACGCCCAGGGCACCGGCTATGCCGTCAGCTTTACGGTCGAGGAGGGCGAGCGCTTTACTTTCGGCGCCGCCAGCATCAGCAGCAAGCTCGCGGGGATAGAAGCGGGGGGCCTGCAGTCCGCGCTCGCCATCACGCCGGGCAACGTCTTCAACCAGGAGACGGTCGAGAAGTCGGTCGAGAGAATCGCGCTGGCGCTCGCCGACCAGGGCCAGGTGGCCGTGCGGGTGAGGCCGGTCCCGAAGCGCGATTCGGCCCGGCGCACGATCGACGTAGCCTTCCTCGTCGAGCCGGGCCCGCGCATCCTCGTCGAGCGCATCGACATCGTCGGCAACAAGAAGACCAAGGACTTCGTGATCCGGCGCGAGTTCCAGGTCGGCGAGGGCGCCCCCGTCAACGCCGTCATGATCGAGCGTGGGCGCAAACGCGTCCAGGCGCTTGGCTTCTTCAAGAGCGTCGCCGTCCAGAACAGGACCGGCTCGGCGCCGGACCAGGCGGTCATCACCATTACGGTGGTCGAGCAGGAATCGAACGACCTGTCCTTCGGCGTCGGCTACTCGATGCAGGAGGGCGTGATCGGCGACATCTCGCTCACCGAGCGAAACTTCCTCGGCAACGGCCAGTGGCTCCGCCTGAAGCTCGAGGGCAGCTTGACGCGCCTGCAGGCCGAGGTCGGGTTCACCGAGCCGCGCTTCCTCGGCACCAACCTGGCAGCGGGCTTCGACCTCTTCTACAGGGATGTCGACTACACCAAGCAGGCCTCATACATGAGCCAGAAGATCGGCGGCACGTTGCGGGCCCGCTATCCCATCAACGAGGAGTGGTCGGCCGGCGTCAACTACACGTTCGTGCGCAACAAGCTCTACGATGTTGGCGCCAACGCGTCGGCTGCCATCAAGGAGGCCGTTCCCGGCTTCCCGGACGCGACCTCCTCGACCTACTACACCTCCTCGGTCGGCTACTCGCTCACCTACGATACGCGCGACAACAAAAAGCGGCCGACCTCCGGCGTCTACTACACCGTCGCCCAGGATCTCGCGGGCGTCGGCGGCGACGTCCAGTTCCTGAGGTCGGTGGGCGAGGCGCGCGCCTACTACGCCGTGAGCGAGGACGTGACCGCCATGGCGCGCGCCACGGGCGGCATCATCACGGGCTGGGGCGGCCAGGATGTGCGCCTGCTCGATCTCTTCTATCGCGGCGGCGAGACGGTGCGCGGCTTCGCCACCGCGGGGATCGGGCCCCGCGACACCCAGAGCGTCAACCAGGACGCGCTGGGCGGGCGCATCTACTACGGCACCAGCGCGGAGCTCTTGTTTGCCATTCCGGGCGTGCCGGAGGACATCGGCCTGCGCGGTGCCGTGTTCGCCGATGCCGGCTCGCTGTGGAGCACCAGCAGCACAGCTGCAGCTCTGCCGGGTGTCGCCGGCAATACGCCGGCGCTGCGAGCCTCAGTCGGCGTGGGGCTCGCGTGGGACTCGCCGCTCGGCAACCTGCGCGTCGACTACGCGTTTCCCGTGCTCAAGGAGAGCTACGACAAGACCCAGGCGCTCAGCTTCGGCTTGAGGCCCTTCTGAGTCTTC
>JBGGME010000252.1:0-3242 GCA_041288195.1 Hyphomicrobiaceae bacterium | reverse complement strand
CCGCCAGACCCGCAAGAGGCGCACCCGCCGCGGCGGCCCCGCCATGCTGGACCTGGGCCGGCGATGCGCGTCTACGGCCGCAGCATCAGGCGGTTCGTGCGGCGCGCGCCGTCCAAGCCCGCAGCCGTAGCTCGCTCGCTGTTGCGCAGCCTCGAGCGCGCGGCGCAGGGACCGTGGTGAGCCGCTGCATCGCAGCGGGACACGGCTTTACCGCGCTACAGCTCGTCAGCTAGACGCGGCCGGTGTGCGCAACCTACAACCGCGTTCAGGACCGGACGGGACCGTTGCACGTTCATGCATGCGGATGACGATACTGCGCTGCCGATCGGAGAGCACGTCGATGCCTACGAGATCGTGGATCGCCTCGGCCGCGGCGGCTTCGGGATCACGTACAAGGTCTTCGACCAGGGCCTCAACAGTCATTTTGCGCTCAAAGAATTCTTCCCGGCCGACCTCGTGGCCCGTGACGGCAGCGCCCTGAGGCTGCTCGCCAAGAACAGGGCAGACGCCGACTACCAGTGGGCACGCCGCAAGTTCCTCGACGAGGCGCGTCTCCTCGCGCAACTCAGTCATCCCAACATCGTCAATGTTTGCCGCGTGCTGGAGGCAAACAACACGGTCTACATGCTGCTCGACTTCATTCCCGGCGGCACGTTGGAAAGCTGGCTCCAGAACATCGGCGGGCCACCCACGCAAGAGGAACTGGATCTTATCGCCGGCCCTCTGCTCAGCGCGCTGGAACTCGTGCATCACAATGGGATGTGCCACCTCGACGTCGCCCCCGACAACGTTCTGATCCGCTCCAGCGACGGCGCCCCGATCCTCCTCGATTTCGGAGCGGCGCGGCTGGAGATCAAGCAGCGTTCGCAGCTCGTCTCGGCCATGCTGTTCAAGAGCGGCTACTCGGCCCCCGAGCAATACACGAGCAGCGCCAACCGCTATGGCCCGTGGACGGACATCTATGCGGCGGGTGCCACGCTGTATCGTGCCATCGCAGGCAACCGCCCCATCGAGTCGACCGAGAGGTCCCTGAAGGACCGGCTGCCGCCGGCAAGGGCGATCGGGAATGGCCGCTACAGGGAGAGCTTCCTGCGCGCGATCGATGCGGCCCTTCGGCTGCCTCTGGAGGCGCGCCCTCAGACAGTGGCCGCATGGCGCGCACAGCTTCTGGACGCCGGACCGAGCACGACACGCGCGTTCTCTGCAACCACCCGCATCCTTCCGCCGGGTTTGCTCGACCGGCTTGCCGCCGCGCGCAGCAGCGCCGCCGCGCGCAGGGTCGCAGACATCTCCGAGCGCTCGCGAGAGCATGTGCTGCGAGCCTGGCATAGCCTGTCTCCGCAGCAACGCAGGTTGGGGATGGGCGCGGGCTCGGCACTCGTCCTGGTGGCCCTTGCAGCCGTCAGCGCGGGTCCCCTCCTGCGCTCAGGGGCCGCGCCCCAGCCATCTGCGCCCGCCATTGCAAGCGGGCAGGTGCCCAGGATCGAGACCCCGGCGCCGGCATTGCCGCCGATATCACGTCCATTACCCTCGACCCGCCCGGGGAGCATCGCATCGCTACCTGTCAAACTCGGCGCGTTGGTGTCGGAACCGCACAAGGCATGGCTCGGGGCAAAGGCGGGCCCGGTCAATCAGTCCATGGCAAAATCCTTCGGCCTGCTGAGCACCAACGGCGTGTTCCTGGAGGACGCCGGACCGGAAAGTCCGATCCGGCAGGGCGGCGGGCGCGCCGGCGACATCATCCTCAGCATCAATGGCCGGGACGTCGCGACCCCTGCTGATCTGCGCGCGCGCATTCAAGCATTGGCGCCAGGTGACCAAGCAACACTGGAGGTCTGGCGCTTTGGGGCCGGCACTCAGTCCTTCAAGGACATGCTGCTCGACCTCGCCGCCAAAGGCGACGGCCATGCCATGAACTGGCTCGGGATGTACTCCTTCGGCAGCACGATCCTTCCCCATGACGACAATCTGGCGCTCGATTGGCTGGCCAAGGCTGCCGAGGCGGGGGACGTGGACGCCATGTTCAACCTCGGCAATACGCTCGCGAGCGGAACTAGGACAAAGAAGGACCTTGCCAAAGCGGTCGGTCGCCTCCGGGATGCCGCCCTGGGGGGCCATCAGCCCGCGGCTTCCCGCCTGAGCGACGTGCTCGCCGAGCAGACCGACACCAGCGCGAACGCCACACGCCAAGCCGGCGTGCTGCGCAAGCTGGCGGACCTGGGCAACGGCGCGGCGATGCGCGTGCTGGGCCGGTGGTACGCCGTGGGGTATGGCCTGCCCAAGAACAAGTCCGAGGCCCGGCGCTGGTATCAGCGCGCGGCTGAGCTCGGCGAGGCCGATGCCTTTGCCGATGTGGGATGGATGTACTTTCAAGGCGACGGCGTGCCGGAGGACAACGCCGAGGCCGTCAGGTATTTCCGCATGGCCGTTGCAATCGGAAGCCTCGAGGCCCTGCGCCACCTCGCCTGGCACATGGACAACGGCGTCGGCGTCGATCGGCGCGACCCGGATGCAGCAGCGGAGCTCTACTTCCAGGCATTTGCGTCTGGAGATTTGGGCGCCTTGCGGTTCATGTCGTCCTCCGTCCCCAAGATGAGCTCGGATTGCCGGGCCGGCATACAACGCCGATTGCAGGAAGCGGGCTTCTACACCGGCGCAGTGGATGGAAGATCCAACGACGCCACCTTGGCTGCGCTGAAGACGCTGCACAATGCGCAGCCAAGGGTGGCGGCGAACATGTAGGGAAGCGAATTCCGAGCTACTGCGGGCTCTTCTTGTCGACGCCCTTGGTGTCCTTGGTGGCGCCGGGTGCCGGCGTCTCGTTGCCCGGAGGGCCGATCGGCCGTGAGCCGGTGCCCTCGGTGTTCGGGGCGGCCTTGGGCGGGTTCGTGGGCGCGGACTTCTGATCCTTGATCGAGGGATTGTCGGCACCGCCCGGCGTCAGCGGGCGCGGGTCGCCGGTCGGGTTCTGCGCCTGGGCGAGAAGGAAGATCGAGCCGGCGAGGATCATGGCCGCTGCCGAGGCTCGTGCAAGTCTGCTCATTGAGGTCTCCTCTGGGTCCTTACGATGAAGGGCGACGCGGCCCTTGTGTTGGAAACTTCGAGGGCAACGCTTCTGTTCCCGGTGGCGGACGAGAGCACGCAGGAGAGTCGAGACTCTCACCAAGCGCCGCATCCGCATCTCCCCTGGCCGCCTCGAGCCGTGCTGCCGATCAATGGACCGACAACGAGCAGTGTGAGCG
>JBGGME010000251.1:0-40893 GCA_041288195.1 Hyphomicrobiaceae bacterium | reverse complement strand
GCCGGGGACCGTCGCGTTCGTCGGCAGCCCCGACGAGGTCGTGCACCGCGACTTCGTGAGCAATGCCTGGGTGGAGGACCCGCTCAAGGTCGTGCTCGCTCGCATTGCCGGCTACCCGCGGACCGCGCCTTCCGCCAAGGCAAAGCGCCGCGACCCGGCGAGGTGAACCTGCCACCGGAGATGCTATGCTGCGCGGTCGCGCGCGCCCCGCGGGCCGCGCCGACCCACGTCGCGCGCAATTGAGGAGTGAGCCCCCTGCGTCTCTCGGTACTCGATCAGTCGATTGCGGTTGTCGACCGGCCGCACGGCAACGCCATCCGCGACACCATCGCGCTCGCGCAGCACTGCGAGGCGCTCGGCTACGACCGCTTCTGGGTGTCCGAGCACCACAGCAACGAGACCATCGTCGGCACGGCGCCCGAGATCCTGGTTGCGGCCATCGCCTCGGTGACCAAGCGCATCCGCGTCGGCACCGCTGGTGTGATGCTGCCGCACTACTACCCCTTCAAGGTAGCCGAGCAGTTCCGTGTGCTCGAGGCCATCGCGCCCGGCCGCATCGACATGGGGCTCGGCCGCGCGCCGGGGTCGGACGGGCGCACGGCGTTCGCGTTGAACCCGCTCGCCAACGAGCGTCCCGCGCAATTCCCGGCCGACGTTCGCGACCTGATGGCCTGGGTGACGGGCTCGGCCCTGCCCGACGGGCATCCCTTTGCGGCCGTGCGCGCCTACCCCGCCGGCGATACCTCGCCCGAGATCTGGATCCTGGGAAGCTCCGACTACGGCGCCCAGGTGGCGGCGCATTTCGGGTTGCCCTACGCGTTTGCCTGGTTCTTCTCGGACGGCGCCGGCGGCGAGCAGGCGCTCGACATCTACCGCAAGCTCTACAAGCCGAGCGCGCGCCATCCAGAGCCGCATACGGGGCTGTGCGTGTGGGCGCTGGCGGCGGAGACGGAGGAGGAGGCCGAGTTCCATTTCGCCTCGCGCGCGCGGTTCCGCCTGTTGCGCGACCGCGGCATCTTCTCGGCGCTCGAGCCGCCGGCAACGGCTGCGGCCTACCCCTACTCGGACGGGGAGAGGGCGCGCATGGCCACGTATCGCGCCAACGCGTTCGTGGGCAGGCCCGGCGATGTCCTGCAGCGCATCCAGGAGCTGGCCAAGCGGCTCGACGTGCAGGAAATGGCAGTCGTCACCTGGGCCTACGACGAGGCCGTGCGCCACACGAGCTACCGCCTGATCGCCGAGGCCGCGGGAATAGTCCCGAGGTAACAAACGTCACCTGGGTCACTTCCCCCGATACGCCGGCTGCCGCTTCTCGGCGAAGGCCTTGCGGCCTTCCTCCCAGTCGGCGCTCTCGAAGATTGCATCGGTCTGGGCGCGCGCGATGCCGGCGATCTCGGTCGGGCCCTTGGGCAGACATTCCGCGACGAAGCGTTTGAGCGCGCGCGAGGGAAGAGGCGCCGTGGCGGCGATACGGCGCGCATAGTCGAGCGCCGTCGGCATCAGCTCCGCGACGGGCACGATCTTGTTGACGTAGCCGACCTCGTAGGCGCGCTTGGCATCGATCGGGTCGCCGACCAGCAGCAGCTCCATGGCGATCTTGTGCGGGATGCGCGCGGCGATGTTGGTGATGATGCCGCCGGTGAAGCCGACCTTCACCTCGGGGTAGGAGAAGCGCGTGCTGTCGGCGGCAATCAGGATGTCGCACATGGTCGTCAGCACCATGCCGCCGCCGACCACCCAGCCGGCGACGGCTCCGATCACCGGCTTGTCGACGGGCACTCCGACGCCGGGGATGGCGCGGTAGAGGTTGTTGGGCGGTGAGCGCAGGTCGGCGCCCGCGCAGAAGGCCTTGTCGCCGGCGCCGGTCAGGATGGCCACGCGGTCCTCCTCGCTGCCCATCAAGCGCTGCCAGGCATGGTGCAGGCCTTCGACCACATCGGCGTCGATGCGGTTCATGCGGTCCGCTCGGTTGATGGTGATGGTGGCGATGCGGTCGGCCGAGGTGTAGGTGACGGCGTCTGCGGCGTTGGCCATGGGGCGCTCCTCGCTTTGGCTTGTCGAGGTCGAGCCTATTGGCCCCACGGCGCATTGACCACTCGTAGGTGGGTCATACCGGCAAGGCGTACCGCGACATAGCCGCCAAGCGAAGCGCAGAGCGGGTATCCAGCCCCGAGCCCCACGTCAGCGCTTGGGTGCCGGCCTGTTCCCGCGAGCGCGCTATCGCGCCCTCGCGGCGCCGGCATGACGCCACTCATCGGGCTGGACCGCCGCAGAGGGCCCGACCTCGTGCGCTTCGCGCTTGCGGGAATGACCCCGTGCAGGGGCTTGCGGCCTGCGGCAAAGGCTCGGACAATGTGATCGGAACCGCCAAGGAGACGCCAAGCCATGACCAGAGAACGTGGGCAGGAGTTCGGCTTCGCGCCGGCGCACGACGCGCCGATCCCCTACATGCAGCGGATCAGGGACTACTACGTGACGCTCGGCTACGGCGCGCCCTACGAGTGGGCACACTATGCCGAGGTGCCGTTCCAGCCGCTGAAGAAGCCGCTGGCGCAATCGCGCATCACGATCGTCACCACGGCGGCGCCCTATCAGCCCGACAAGGGCGATCAGGGGCCTGGGGCGCCGTACAACTCGGCGGCGAAGTTCTACCAAGTCTACTCCGGCGACACTTCGAAGGACCACGATCTGCGCATCAGTCATGTGGGGATCGACCGCAAGCACACCACGGCGGAGGACCCCGGCACCTGGTTCCCGCTGCCGGAGCTGCGGCGCGTGGCCGCGCGCGGGCGCATCGGCGCGGTTGCGCCGCGCTTTCACGGGCTCCCCACCAACCGCAGCCACCGTGTGACGCTGGATGTCGACTGCCCGGATCTGGTGGCGCGCTGCAAGGCCGATGGCGTCGATGCGGCGCTGCTCCTCGCCAACTGCCCTGTCTGCCACCAGAGCATCAGCTTCGCCGCGCGTGCGCTGGAGGCTGCCGGCATCCCCACTGTGGTGATGGGTTGCGCCAAGGACATCGTCGAGCACGTCGGCGTGCCGCGGCTCTTGTTCTCGGACTTCCCGCTCGGCAATGCCGCAGGGCGGCCCAAGGACCCGCAGTCGCAGGCCTTCACGCTGGAGCTTGCCCTGAAGGTGCTGGAGACCGCGCCCGCCGCGCGCACCACCGTGCAGTCGCCGCTTCCCTGGAGCAGCAGTCCCGACTGGAAGCTCGACTTCCAGAACGTCGCGCGCATGTCGCCCGAGGAGATCGCGCGCCGCCGCGCCGAGTTCGACAAGCAGAAGCAGGTCGCAACCAAGCTGCGCGAGGACCTGGGGCTGCAGCGCGACAAGGCGAAGGCCAGCGCCGCATGACCCAGCCATTCTCGGGCGTCCGCATCCTCGATTTCACGCAGGTGTTCGCCGGGCCGTTCGCCAGCTACCAGCTCGCCCTGCTCGGCGCCAACGTCATCAAGGTCGAGCGGCCGAAGGGCGACGACATGCGTCGCGGGCCGCCGAGCAAGGAGTGGGCCGCGCGCAACCTCGGCACGGGGTTCATGGGCATCAACTCCAACAAGCGCTTCCTGGCGCTCGACCTCACGAGCCCCAAGGCGATCGAGATCGTGAAGCGGCTCGCGGCCAAGACCGACGTGGTGATGGAGAACTTCCGCCCCGGCGTGATGGACAAGCTCGGGATCGGCTACGCGGCCCTGTCGGAGATCAATCCCAAGCTCATCTACTGCGCCGTCTCGGGCTTCGGCCAGAACGGGCCGGAGCGCACGACGGCGTCCTACGACGGCAAGATCCAGGCCATGAGCGGCATCATGTCGGTCACCGGCTTTGCCGAGACGGGGCCGACACGCGCGGGCTTTGCCGTCTGCGACGCGATTGCGGGCATGACGGCCGCCTATGCGGTATCGAGCGCGCTCTACCAGCGCACGCACACCGGCAAGGGCCAGCTCGTCGACGTCGCCATGCTGGATGCGACGCTGGCGTTCCTCACCACCTACGTCACCGACTACACCATCGGCGGCCACGTGCAGGGCCAGCTCGGTAACAAGGCGCAGAGCCGCTTGCCGACGGCGGACACCTTCAAGTGCAAGGGCGGCCACGTCCTGCTCGCCGTCAACAACGACAAGCAGTTCGCCGCGCTCGCCAAGGCCATCGGCCATCCCGATCTGCCGAAGGACAGACGCTTCGTCGACTGGCCGGCGCGCATGGCCAACGAGGCTGAGCTGCGCGCCATCATCGAGGAGGTGCTCGCCTCCGCCGACGACAAGACCTGGGAGGCGCGGCTGACTGCGGCCGACGTGCCCTGCTCGCGGGTGTGGACCATCCCCGAGATCGTCGCGCATCCCCAGCTCGCCCATCGCGATGTGCTGCAGAAGGTTTCAACGCCGCACGGCGATCTCATCTTCGTCGGCTCGGGCTTCCGGCTCGCGCAAGGCGGCGGCAAGGTCGAGAGGCCCGCGCAGCTGCCGGGCGCCGACGCGGACGCGGTCTTGCGCGAGGCCGAATACGGCGAGGCGGAGATTGCCGCGATGCGCAGCGAAGGGACGATCTGATCCCCAACGTCATCCCGGCGCCGTGAGCGTGCGGCAGCACGCTCGCGGAGGAAGGCCGGGACCCAGTACGCTTGGCGAATGCCGGTAGATGATTTCGCAGTCGTGTCCTGGGTCCCGGCCTATTCCCGCGAGCGCCCTGGCGGGCATTCGCGGCGCCGGGATGACGTCAAGGCATCGGCAGCGCTTCGTGCTCCTTGAGCACGCGAGAGCCCTCGACGTCCTGCTCGACGAGCTTGACGCGGTAGCCCCACAGCTGGGCGAGGTATTGCAAGGTGCGCTCGGCCTCGGTCTTGTCGAGCAGCACGCCGTTGCGCACGCGGTGGGTGAGGACCAGCCGACGGCTGCCGGAGAGGTCGGCATCGGTGACCTGCAGGTCGGGGTCCTGGGCGGAGACGTCGTAGTGGCGCGCGAGCCGGCGGCGGATGTCCTTGTAGCCCTGCTCGTCGTGGATCGACTTCACCGCCATCGCCGATTCCTTGGCGTCGTCGCTGACGGCGAACATCCGGAAGTCGCGGATCAGCTTGGGGCTCATGTACTGCAGCACGAAGCTTTCGTCGCGGAAGTGCGCCCACGCCTCGCGCAAGGTTTCCATCCAATCGCCGCAGCCGGCAAAATCGGGGAACCACTCGCGGTCTTCCGCCGTCGGCTCGGTGGCGATGCGACGGATGTCGTTCATCATGGCGAAGCCGAGCGCGTAGGGATTTAGGCCCGAGAAGCGCCGATCGTTGAAGGTGGGCTGGAAGATCACCGAGGAGTGCGAGTGCAGGAACTCGAGCATGGTGCCGTCGGTGAGCTGGCCGCGCTCGTAGAGCCGGTTCATGATCTCGTAGTGCACGAAGGTGGCGCAGCCCTCGTTCATCATCTTGGTCTGGCGCTGCGGATAGAAGTACTGCGACAGCAGGCGCACGATACGCAGCAGCTCGCGCTGCCAGTCCTCGAGCTTGGGCGCGTTCTTCTCGAGGAAATAGAGCAGGTTCTCCTCGGGCAGGCCGATCTGGCGCTGCTCGCTCTGAGACTCGGAGGAGTCTGTGGTCTTTTCCTTCGTGATCTCGGGCAGCGTCCGGTAGATGTCGTCGTAGGTGGCCTCCTCGTGCGCCCGCCGGCGCGCGGCCTTCTCCCGCTCGTGCTTGGCGACGTTGCGCGGACGGGGACGCAGATCGCGGCTCACCCCCTGGTTCATGAGCGCATGGGCGGCGTCGAGCACGTGCTCGACCGCATCCTGGCCGTGCCGCTCCTCGCACTCGGCCACGTAGGTCTTGGCGAACGCCAGGTAGTCGATGATGTGGTCGGGCTGGGTCCAGAGCTGGAACTGATAGTTGTTCTTGAAGAAGTGGTTGTGGCCGTAGGCGGCGTGCGCCAGCACCAGCGCCTGCATGGTCATGGAGTTCTCCTCCATGATGTAGTTGATGCAGGGGTCGGAGTTGATGACGAGCTCGTAGGCGAGGCTGCGCATGCCGCGCTTGTAGTAGGCCTCGTCCTGGGCGAAGCGCTTGCCGAACGACCAGTGCCGGTACATCACCGGCATGCCGATCGAGGAGTAGGAATCGAGCATCTGCTCGGCGGTGATGACCTCGATCTGGTTGGGGTAGATGTCCAACCCCATCTCTCCCAGCGCGATCTCGCCCATCGCGTCGTAGGTCTTGTTGATGAGCTCGAAGCTCCACTCCGCCCCGTCGAACAGGGGGCGCATGTTGCCTTTGCGCTTGGGGAGCTTCTTGGGCGTGGCCAAGTCGAAGTGCCTCCTGGGCTAGTGTCCTGATCGCGAAATTCGTCGCAGTGTGCGGCGGGCTCGGAACGAATTCCGCGATCTGAAGGACACTATCAAATTGATGATGCCAGTGTGATTCAGATCGAGAAGTCCGCTCCTCAACACAGCCCAGCGCGATGTGGCGGACTTCTCGATCATCACACTAGGCAGCGACGCCGCTCGCAGAGAACAGCTCGTGGAACACCGGGAAGATGTCCTCGGGAGCCGCCACCCGGCGCATGGCGAAGTTGCGCCGCCGGTGGGCGACCTCGGCATAGCCGTGCCAGACGGGAGTCTCGACCGTGTCGTTGAAGCGCTCGCCGTGCGCCGTCTCGATGTAGGCGAAATACTGGCAGACCGGCAGGATCTCCTCGTCGAGCAGCTCCAGACAGCGCGGCATGTCGTCGTGGAAGTTGTCGCCGTCGGAGGCCTGCGCCGCGTAGATGTTCCAGTCGGCGGGCGAGTAGCGTTCGCGCACGATCTTGAGCATCTCGTCGAGCGCCGTGGAGATGACGGTGCCGCCCGTCTCCGTGCCGCGGAAGAACGTCTCCTCGTCGACCTCGGCGGCCGTGCTGGTGTGGCGCACGAAGACGATGTGCACCTCGCGGTAGTAGCGCATCAGGAACACGTGCAGGAGCATGAAGAAGCGCTTGGCGAGGTCCTTGAGCGGCTCCGTCATGGAGGCCGAGGCGTCCATCAGGCAGAACATGACGGCCTGGGTCGTGGGCTTCGGCACCCGCTCGAAGCGGTTGTAGGCGAGGTCGATGGGATCGATGTAGGCGATGGTGCGGCGCAGGCGCTGCTTGTGCTCGATCTTCTTCTTGAGCTCGGCGATCTTGAGGATGTCGGCTGGGCTCTCGGCCTCGGCGGCGGCGAGTTCCTCCTCGAGCTTCTTGATCTCGGCTTCGGTCGGGCGCCGCAGCGCCATGCGGCGGCCCAGGCTCTTGCGCATCGTGCGGGTGCGATTGAGGCGGGCGGGCGGGCCATCGCTGGTGTAGCCTGCGCGCGCGAGCTTGGGCGCCTTCAGATCCTTGAGCCGCACCTTGATCAGGTTCGGCAGCTTCAGGTCGTCGAAGAAGAGATCGAGGAACTCCTCCTTGGTGAGGGTGAACGTGAATTCGTCCTGGCCCTCGCCGTCCGGGCTGCCCTGGCTGCCGCGGCCCCCGCCCCCGCCCTGGGGCTTCGGGATCTCGTCGCCGACCTGGTACTCCTCGTTGCCCGGCAGCACGTAGTCGCGCACGCCGGTGCCGCGCCCGAGGCCGAACGAGGGCTCGCGCAGGCTCTTGGAGCGGATGGTGACCTTCTCGGCGCCCTCGGTCTCGGAGACCTTGCGCGATTTGAGCGAGTCCTTGATCGCATCCCGGATCTCGGCCTTGGCGCGGCGCAGGAAGCGCTGGCGGTTGCCGAGGCTCTTGGATTTCGGATTGAGGCGCCGATCGACGATCTGCATCTCTCTACCTGTCAAGTGGCTGCAGCCGCGGACCCTGCACGGCAAAGACGCGGGGGAGACAAGCTCCCGCCGCGTCGCATCAGGCTAGCACATGGGAGCGGGCCCCGCACGCACGCGGACGTCAGCTCGATTTCTTGACCCGCATGTACCATTCCACGAGACGGCGCACCTGGCGTGGGGTGTAGCCGCGCTCGACCATGCGCTGCACGAACTCCTCGTGCTTCTTCTCGGTCTCGTTGTCCTGCTTCTTGCCGAAGCTGATTACCGGCAGCAGATCCTCGACCTGGCTGAACATGCGCCGCTCGATCACCTCGCGGATCTTCTCGTAGCTGGTCCAGCTCGGGTTCTTGCCGCCGTTCTTGGAGCGGGCGCGCAGCGAGAACTTGACCACCTCGAAGCGGAAGTCCTTGGGGTTGGCGATGCCGGCAGGCTTCTCGATCTTGGAGAGCTCCTGCTCGAGCACCTGGCGGTTCATCAACTGGCCGGTGTCGGGGTCCTTGAAGTCGTGATCCTCGATCCAGGCGTCGGCGTAGGCGACGTAGCGGTCGAACAGGTTCTGGCCGAAGTCGTGATAGGACTCCAGGTACGCCTTCTGGATCTCGTTGCCGATGAACTCGGCGTAGCGCGGGGACAGCTCCTCCTTCAGGAACTCGACCCAGCGGCTCTCCGTGTCCTCCGGCATCTGTTCGCGCCGAATGGCCTGCTCGATCACGTAGAGCAGGTGTACGGGATCGGCGGCCACCTCGTTGGTGTCGAAGTTGAAGGTCTCCGAGAGGATCTTGTAGGCAAAGCGCGTCGAGGCTCCTTCCATGCCTTCGCCAACACCAGCCGCATCGCGGTACTCCTGGATGGTCTTGGCGTGCGGATCGGTATCCTTGAGGCTCTCGCCGTCGTAGACGCGCATCTTGGAGTAGAGCGAAGAGTTCTCGTGCGCCTTGAGCCGCGTGAGCACCGAGAAGCGCGCCAGCATCTCGAGCGTGCCGGGCGCAATGGCGGCCTCCTTCAGCTCGCTGCTGGTGAGCAGCTTCTCGTAGATCTTCTTCTCCTCCGCAACGCGCAGGCAGTAGGGCACCTTGATGACGCTGATGCGGTCGAGGAAGGCCTCGTTGTTCTTGTTGGCGCGGAAGGACTGCCACTCGCTCTCGTTGGAGTGGGCGATGATGAGGCCCTGGTAGGGCATGGCGCCCACGTTCTCGGTGCCGACGTAGGTGCGGTCCTGCGTGGCGGTCAAGAGCGGGTGCAGCATCTTGAGCGGCGCCTTGAACATCTCGACGAACTCGAGAACGCCCTGGGTCGTGCGGTTGAGGCCGCCCGAGTAGGAATAGGCGTCGGCGTCATTCTGGCCGAAGTGCTCGAGCTTGCGGATGTCGACCTTGCCGACGAGGGCGGAGATGTCCTGGTTGTTCTCGTCGCCGGGCTCGGTCTTGGCCACGCAGATCTGGCGCAGCTTGGAGGGATGCAGCTTGATGACCGAGAACTTGGAGATGTCGCCGCCGAACTCGTCGAGGCGCTTGACCGCCCACGGCGACATGTTGCCCATCAGGAGGCGCTCGGGAATTCCGTAGCGGTCCTCGAGCATGCGCCCCATGGTGGCGGGATCGAACAGGCCGAGCGCGCTCTCGAAGATCGGGCTGATTCCGTCGTTGGTGGCGAGCACGTAGATCGGGCATTTCTCCATCAGGTCCTTGAGGCGATCGGCGAGCGAGGACTTGCCGCCGCCGACGGGACCCAAGAGGTAGAGGATCTGCTTCTTCTCCTCGAGCCCCTGTGCGGCATGGCGGAAGAAGCCGACGATGCGCTCGATGGTCTCTTCGAGGCCGTAGAAGTCCTTGAAGGCCGGGTAGACCTTCAGGGTACGGTTCATGAAGATGCGTCCGAGCCGCGCGTCCTTCGCGGTATCGACGAACTCGGGCTCGCCGATGGCCGCAATCATGCGCTCGGCCGTGCTTGCGTACATGGCCGGAGTGTTGCGGCAGCCCTCGAGGTATTCCCGCAAGGACATGCTGTGCTGCTTCTGACTCTCGTATGCCTGGGCATAGAGGTCGAAAATGTTGTCCTTCGTCGTCATGCCTCTTCGCCTCTGCGTGCGGCGCGTTGTGTGGACATTAGACTAGACGTACGGGGCGAGCATAGCCGTGTAGCTCGTTTGTTCGCCTAAGGTCCTGTGATCGTATGGCCAATCCGCCACGCCACTGCTTGAAACAAAAAGATGGTGATCGAAGCGGCCAAAAACAAACCGCCGATCCAGGCCCTTCCTGCAGGGAAGCAATCGAGCGCGCCCATCTGGCGATCACGCAACGCACGCAACTGAGGCAGCTGCTGATACGGCGGCAGTTGTGAGTTGATGCAAGCATCGGCCAGTCCCCCGCTCACATGTCCCCGCAGAACTCACGACCGACCACTTTCGTTCGCCAGCCCATCTCTCTCAATGAGCTATTCCTCCCACGGCAGCGACGCGATCTCGGCTTGAACTCGATGCCGATGCCACCTTCCGAGCCGAGTCCCGTGCGCGGCTAGGCGGCCGCCGCTTGGCCCGGTTCTCGTTGGGTGCGCTGCACACAACGCGGTACCAAAACTTGCATGCAGAGCATGCGGGATTTGTGCCAAGAGTGCAATATGCGTGTTGTAACAGCCATTTGTCGATGCCTGCAGGACATCCCGAGATATTAGCTATAAGCTGCATTTGAGGTCTTTGTGTGGGAGTTGGGCCCATGGCGCACGGGGTGCCGTCATTTACGCCGAGGCAGTTGCTCGACGCCGGACGACGCGCAGAGGCCGAAGGCAAGCTCGACCTGGCACATCAGTTCTACGGCCACCTGAACGACCTCTACGGCCATACATCCGAGGCGACGGAAGGCCGCAACGGGCTGATCCGCACCGGTGCCGGGGTCCCGCCGCCGCAGGTGTGGCAGATGAACGGCACAGCGAGCTCGGGACCGGCGCTCAACGGCAAGGCGCCGATGCGGCGTGGACGCGAGAAGCGCACCGGGCACGCGGTCCAGAGCCAGGATTACGAAAATTATAGGGTCGGCCGTGGGCTGGCAGCCCTCCTCAGCGCTGCCGGTTGGCTCGCGATCCTGGCGGCGTCGCTGGCGATGGCGGTGATGGCAGCGGGTGAATTCATGCAGATGCCGGCCTTGCAACCCTTCAATCTCGGCTTCGCCATGCTTCCGCAGGCCGTGGGCATGCTGGCGGCTGGGGGCGCGGCGCTGCTCGTCGGCCAAGCCGCCCGAGCGCTCTTCGATCAGGCGAGCGCCACCCGTGAGCTCGCGGCACTCGGGCGGGCCAAGGCCGAGAGCGACCAGTCCTGAGGCCGCTGCCGGCCGGTTTGCCGGGCGCTCATTTGCCTCGGCGATGCTCCTCGAGACGGGGCATGATCTCGACGAAGTTGCAGGGGCGGTGGCGGTTGTCCAGCTGCCACTTGAGGATCTCGTTCCAGGCGTCGCGGCAGGCCCCGGGCGAGCCCGGCAGGCAGAAGATATAGGTTCCCTGGGCGACGCCGGCGCAAGCCCGCGACTGGATGGTCGAGGTCGCAATCTTTGCGAACGAAATCATGTGGAAAACGATCGAGAAGCCGTCCACCTCCTTCTCGAACAGCGGCTTGACGGCCTCTGGCGTCACGTCGCGGCCGGTGAACCCGGTGCCGCCGGTGGTGATCACAACGTCCACCCCAGCATCAGCGATCCAGGCCTGCACCTGGGCGCGGATGACGGGCACGTCGTCCTTGACGATGGCCTTCGCCGCTACCTCGTGTCCGGCGGACCGGATCAGCTCGGCCAAGGTAGCGCCGGACTTGTCGTCCTCGGCGGTGCGAGTATCCGACACCGTCAGCACGGCGATGCGGACCGGGATGAAGGGGCGGGATTCGTCGAGCTTGGCCATGCGCGGTCCTCTTCGCTGGAACCGGCATTGTCTCAGGCCGGGAGCCGGCCGTCACGTACCTGGAGATCAGCTCGCGAGCAGAGGCTGCTGGCGCTGGATCAACTCGCCGCCGACAAGCAAATGCTCGTCGTCGTTGCCCGAGAGCGGCATGCGAACCGGCATGACCGGCACGCACAGCTCGGTCCGGCGGTGCACCTCGCGCGTGACGGAGGGGTCGTTGAGGTAGACGGCAAGGAACGGCCGGTCGTAGTCGACCGACAATCCGCGTTTGGGCACGATGGCGTGGTGCATCTGCGATAAAACCTGGCCGGCCTCCGGGTAGGAGCCGACGTGGGTGTGCACCGCGTAGGCGCCGCCCGGCAGCGTCTGGCGGCCAATCCCAGCATCCGGGTCCGCATCGAAGCCGAAGGACACCGAAATGCATGCGTCATAGCGTAGCAGTTCGGGGGCCGTGACCTTCGGGTTGTCGCGGAACAACCCATGCCCCTGCTTCACCCGCGATCGGGCCTGCTGCCGATCGATCCACGCCATCATGAGCCGCCAGGCCTCACGCGAAGAGGCGTTGTAGGGACCAATGCTGCGCGCAAAGACCACGCTCAACGGCTTCATGTACTGGTAGAGTACGCGCACGACGCCCTCACGGGTTCCCCGGCCCCAGCAGCCGCCCAAGATTTTAGCGTAGCGTAGCCAACACATGTTGCTGCGGGCTTAATATCAACCCCGAAATTCGATGTAGTTTCCGTGCGTTGGGCGTGGAGATCAGGGTGTTTTGCCCGCAACCGCTTGATTGCACTGGGTTTCTTAGGGCGCCGCGTCGAGCTGGGCGCGAATCGCCAGCAAGTCCCGCCAGGCGAGCCGCTTGCCGGCCGGTGTGCGCAATAAATAGGCAGGATGCAGCGTAGGAATCACCTGCACCCGCGTCGTGCCGATCTCCAGCTCCCACCACTTGCCGCGGATCCGCATGATGCCTTCGGCCACGTCGAGCACGTGCTTGGCTGCCGCGCCGCCGAGCAGAACGACGAGCTCGGGCGCCACAAGCTCGACCTGGCGCTCGAGGAACGGCCGGCACGCCTGCGCCTCCTGCGGGGTGGGCGTGCGGTTCCCGGGCGGACGCCAGTAGACGATGTTGGTGATGTGTACGTCCGCCTCGCTCAGCCCGATGGCCGCGAGCATCTTGTCGAGCAGCTGGCCCGCGCGACCGACGAACGGCTTGCCTTCCAGGTCCTCGTCGCGGCCGGGCGCCTCGCCGATCAGCATGACACGGGCCTTGGGTGCGCCGCGGTAAAAGCAGAGGTTTTTGGCGGTGGCTTTCAGCGCGCAGCCGTCGAAGTTGGCGAGCGTGGCTGCCAGGTCATCGAGCGTGGCCGCGTGGCGGGCGGCGCTGCGGGCCGCCATGACGGCCGCGTCGGGGGGCGTGGCCGCGAACTGGCGCGGTGCCATCGGGGTGGGCCGAGCGACGGGAGCCGCAGCGGCAGCAGTGCGGGCAGCGGCCGGTTGGCTTGGGGCTCGAGTCGGCTGACGGGCGTCGGTGCTTGCCGGCGAGCGGACGTGGAAGCTATGGCCAGGCGCGGCATTGCCCCTGGCCAACCAGTCGATGGCCGCCTCGCCGACCGCCTCGTCGGCGCCGACCTCTCGGTACCAATCGAGCAGGGCCGTCAGCTCGGATGCTCTATTCGCGTCGTGCATTCGGCCAATCTAGCCGCGTCGATCCGGGATTGCAGCAGCGCAAGCCTCTGCTCGCGCAACGAAGGTAGCAGAGGATGCTTGACGCTGGCGGCAGGCCCGACCTATCGAACGCCAGCCAGCTTTGGATCACGCGAGGCCAGCCCCATGGCGAATCCTGCCGATCTCCCGCCGCGCGAGGGCATGGACTTCGATGTGGTGGTGGTCGGCGCCGGGCCTGCAGGACTTTCTGCCGCTATTCGCCTGAAGCAGCTTGCAGCCGAAGCGGGGAGCGAGCTCTCCGTGGTCGTGCTCGAGAAGGGCTCGGAGGTCGGCGCGCACATCCTGTCGGGCGCCGTCATCGATCCCATCGGCCTCAACCGCCTGATCCCCGATTGGAAAGCCAAGGGCGCTCCCGTCGAGACCGAGGTGACTGAGGACCGATTCTACTATCTCGGTCCCGCCGGCGCGCTGCGTATTCCCAACCTCATCATGCCGCCGCTGATGGGCAATCACGGCAACTACATCGTCAGCCTCGGCAACCTCTGCCGCTGGCTCGGCGAGCAGGCAACCGAGCTCGGCGTCGAGATCTATCCGGGCTTCGCCGCCGCCGAGGTGCTCTACGACGACAAGGGCGCCGTCACCGGCGTCGCCACCGGCGACATGGGTATCGGCAAGAACGGCGAGCCGACCGACCGCTTCACGCGCGGCATGGAGCTGAGAGGCAAGTACACCATTGTCGCCGAGGGCGCGCGCGGCTCGCTCACCAAGCACCTGCTCGCCAGGTACAAGCTCGCCGAGGGGCGCGACCCGCAGAAATTCGGCCTCGGCCTCAAGGAGCTGTGGGAGGTGCGCCCCGAGATGCACCGGCCGGGGCTCGTCCAGCACACGCTGGGCTGGCCGCTCGACAACAGCACCGGCGGCGGCTCGTTCCTCTATCACTACGGCCAGAACCTGGTGTCGGTCGGCTTCGTCGTGCACCTCAACTATGTCGACCCCTACCTGTCGCCTTACGGCGAGTTCCAGCGATTCAAGACGCATCCCTTCATCCGCGACACCTTCGAGGGCGGCAAGCGCATCGCCTACGGAGCCCGCGCGCTGAGCGAGGGCGGCTGGCAATCGATCCCGCGGCTGGTGTTCCCCGGTGGCGTGCTCGTCGGCTGCGCCGCGGGCTTCATGAACGTGCCCCGCATCAAGGGCTCCCACAACGCCATGCTGTCGGGAATGGCCGCGGCCGAGGCGGCGTTCGCGGCCATCGGCGCGGGCCGCGTGCACGACAAGCTCGAGGACTACGAGAGCGCCGTGATGGAGGGGCCGATCGCGCGCGATCTGCGCCGCGTGCGCAATGCCAAGCCGTTCCTCTCCAAGTTCGGCACCGCGCTCGGCACGGTGTTCTCGGGCGCCGACATGTGGGCCAACACGATCCTTCCCGGCATCGGGTTCGGCTATACGCTCAAGCACGGCAAGCCCGACTACGCCACGCTCGAAAGGGCGGCCGTTGCCAAGCCCATCGCCTATCCCAAGCCAGACGGCGTGCTGACCTTCGACCGGCTCACCAGCGTGTCCTTCTCCGGCACCAACCATGAGGAGGAGCAGCCGCCTCACCTCAAGGTCGCCGACATGGAGCTGCAGAAGCGCTCCGAGCACGACGTCTATGCCGGGCCGTCGAACCGCTATTGCCCGGCGGGCGTCTACGAGTGGGTGGAGGAGGGCGGCAAGGCGCGCTTCGTCATCAACGCGCAGAACTGCGTGCACTGCAAGACTTGCGACATCAAGGACCCGAACCAGAACATCACCTGGGTGCCGCCCGAGGGCGGCGGCGGTCCCAACTATCCGGGAATGTAGGCTGCGCTATCGTTCGAAGGCACTCCCAAAGCTGCGAGGCGGCGGGGGCTGATAGCTTCGGTCCGCCACGGAGTTCTTACATGCTTGGCAATGCCAGGCGCCGGGGCGAGATCGCGGCTGAAGATGCACCAACTTGTGCTCGGTGTCGTAACAGTGCTGACAGAACGGACCATCCCTGGCTTCGCCGGCGACAACAAAATAGTAGGGGGCTTCGTACTTGAGCTTCTGCTTCAGCTCAGCTTCTTGTCGCAGGCTCGCGATCTCCGAATGCAACCGCTGGTTCTCCCTTTCCGTCTCAATCTGTCGCTGCTCAAGATCCAGAATCCTTCTTTGGGCCTCGACGTTGCCAGCCTTCTTGAAGATCTCGTAGAGGTCCTTGAAGTCGGAAATGCTTACCATGGGAGTGCTCCGGCCGCCAGAGCTTAGCCGATTCGTGCGCAACACCGAGGGAGTCAAGAAGATGAAACTCAATCCACAAGCGCAGCAGGTTTGCGACCTGATCGTCGCCTCGGGCCGGCCGCCGATCGAGACGCTGTCGCCGACTGAGGCGCGGATCGCGTTCCTCGCCGCGCGCCCGATCCTGCAGCCCGACCCCGAGCCGGTCGACGAGGTGCTGGCACTCCAGGCTGACGGGCCAGCCGGGCCGATCCCGCTGCGCTTCTATCGCGGCCGAGGCGTCGACAAGGGCAAGCCGCAGCCGGCTCTCGTCTACATCCATGGCGGCGGCTGGGTGATCGGCGATCTCGAGAGCCACGACCAGCTCTGCCGCGCGCTCGCCAATGCCATCCCCGCCATCGTGGTCTCGGTCGACTACCGGCTGGCGCCCGAGCACAAGTTCCCGGCCGCGGCTGAGGACGCGATTGCGGCCACGCGCTGGATCGCCGCCAACGGCCAACGCCTTGGCATCGATGCGGCCAAGCTGGCGGTGGGCGGCGACAGTGCCGGCGGCAACCTCGCGACGGTCGTCTCGATCGATGCGCGCGATCATGGCGGGCCGAGGCTCGCCTTCCAGTTTCTGATCTATCCGGCAACCGACATGCGCATGGGCTGGCCCTCGCTCGAGCGCCATGCCCAGCAGCTGCCGCTGACGCGCGCCGGGATGAACTGGTTTATCAATCATTACCTGCGCGACCCCGGTGAAAAGACCGATTGGCGCGCTTCGCCGCTGCTGGCAAAGAGTCTCACCGGATTGCCGCCGGCTCTCGTGCTCACCGCCGGCTTCGACCCCTTGTGCGACGAGGGCGAGGCTTATGCCGAGGCTTTGCGCAAGGCCGGCGTTGCCGTCACCCGCGAGCGGTTCGAGGGACAGGTCCATGGTTTCGTCACGATGGGGCGCATCATAGCTGACGCCGGGCGGGCGGTTACCATGGGTGCCGCGGCGCTCAGCCAGGCGTTTTCCCGATCTTGAGGGCTGCCGTTGTTCTCGGCACGACGCCAACTCGGTAAGCAGCAACCAGGGTAAATGCTGGGCGCCACAGTGAGACAGCAAAGCCGCTTCCGTTCCGTTATTTGCGGTCGCACGCAGGGTGCTTTCCTGTTAGCTTGCCAGGCTGGGAATCAAGGATCGGCACCAATTCTGCCCGTCACGAGGTGACATGCGCGCTCGCTATCCTGTGCTCCTCGTAAGTGCGGCACTCTTCGCCTGGTGTGCGCCGGGAGACAGGATATCGGCGGCTGCCGGCGTCGGCGATGCATCCGCAACGAGCGGCGATGCGAGGTCCCTGCTCGGCAGCTACCTCGCCGGTCGCGTCGCGCGCGGCCAGAACGATACCGAGGCGGCCGCCGGCTACTACCGGCAGGCTCTCGGGCTCGATCCCGGCAACGACGTGCTGGTCGAGCAGTCCTTCCTGATGGAGTTGGTCGAGGGCAACTGGCCGCGTGCCGAGGAGCTGGCGCGCGAGCTTGTGAAGGCGCAGCCCACCCACCGCACCGCTCAGGCGTTCATGGGCCTCATTGAGTTCAAGGCGCAGCGCTACGCCGCCGCCGAGGGGCACTTCAAGGCCGCCAACGCCAATCCCATCGGCGAGCTGACAAGCACGCTGGCGCTCGCCTGGCTGTACCAGGCGCAGGGCAAGACGCAGGAGGCGCTCGCCTTCCTCGACTCGCCCAAGCAGCCGGACTGGGCGCAGTACTACTTGCGCTATCACCGGGCGCTGCTGAGCGATCAGGCGGGGCGCACCTCGGAGGCGCGCGCCGCCTATGAGCGCATCCCCAAGAATGATCAGCGCACACTGCGCATCACGCTCGCCTACGCCCGTTCCGCCGGTCATGTCGGGGATCAGAAGCTGGCGCTGAGCCTCCTCAAGGCGCACTTCGAGCGCACCAAGAACGACGGGCATCCCTCGGCGCGCGCCCTGCAGGAGCAGATCGAGGCCAGCGAGCGTACCTCGCTCCTGATCTCGACACCCAACGAGGGCATGGCGGAGGCCTTCTACGGTCTCGGCGAGGCGCTCACGGGCGAAGGTGGCGTCGGCCCGGGCGCGGTCTATCTGCAGTTCTCGCTCTACCTTGAGCCCAAGTCGGCGTTTGCGCTCGCGGCGCTTGCCAGCGCCTATGAGACGACCAAGCGCTACGAGTCGGCGATCGCGGCCTACGACCGCATCCCCAAGGGGACGCCGCTGGAGTCGAGCATCGAGATCCGCAAGGCCCTCAACCTCAACCAGCTCGAGCGCATCGACGAGGCGCAAAAGGTTCTGGACGACATCACCCGGCAGTATCCCAACGACATCCGTCCGCTCGACGCGCTGGGCAGCATCATGCGCGGGCACAAGCGCTTTGCGGAGGCCGTCGACTACTACACGCGCGCCATCGCCCTGATCGACAAGCCCGAGCAGAAGCACTGGTCCTACTACTACTCGCGCGGCACCTCCTACGAGCGGCTGAAGAAATGGCCGCTGGCGGAGGCCGATCTGCAGCGCGCGCTCGAGCTCGGCGGCGAGCAGGCCGTGGTGCTCAACTATCTCGGCTACTCCTGGATCGACCAGAACAAGAACCTCAAGCAGGGGCTGTCCCTGATCGAGAAGGCCGTGCGCCAGAAGCCCGACGACGGCTACATCGTCGACAGCCTGGGCTGGGCGTACTATCGGCTCGGCAACTACAAGGAGGCGGTGAAGCACCTGGAGCGCGCGGTGGAGCTGCGGCCCGAGGACCCGGTGCTGAACGATCACCTGGGCGATGCCTACTGGCGCGTTGGGCGCGAGCGCGAGGCGCGGTTCCAGTGGGACCAGGCGCTCACCTTGAAGCCCGAGCCGGAAGACATCGACAAGATCAAGAAGAAGCTCGCCAAGGGCCTGCCTTCCGCCACCCAGGCGCGCAACGTCAAGCGCACCAAGGAAGTGCAGAAGCGGCCCGAGAAGGGCAAGAAGAGCAGCGGTGTGACGCAGCCGAGCTTTCCGCAGTTCAACAACTAGGCGCGCTGCCGAGGCTGTGTCTCGAGACGGCTGCTCGCGGCGCATCTGACCGACTGGCGCGAGCCCCGTGACGTCTATCCGCGAGATCGCCCGCGCCAAGGTCAACCTGACATTGCGCGTGCTCGGCCGTCGCCCCGACGGCTACCACGAGATCGAGAGCCTGGTCGCCTTCGCCGACGCCGGCGACCGGGTGACGCTCACGCCGCGGCCCCACTGCCGGGTCAGGATCGGCGGGCCGTTCGCCCGCGACATCGTCGGCGCGAACCTGCTGGCGCGGACGCTGGACGTTCTCTCCGCCCTCGATGCGGGCCTGACGCTCGGCACCGTCGAGCTCGAGAAGAACCTCCCCGTCGCCGCCGGGCTCGGAGGCGGCTCCGCCGATGCGGCGGCACTGCTGCGCGCCGTGCGCCAGGCCAATCCCGATCGTGCCGACGCCGTTGCCTGGCACGAGGTCGCAGCCCGGCTCGGCGCCGACGTGCCCGTGTGCCTTGCCGGCGTGCCCGCTGTGATGCGGGGCATCGGCGAGATGGTGGAGCCGCTAGAGGGATCGCCTGCGCTGCCGGCTATGCCGGCCGTGCTCGTCAATCCGGGCCGGCCGCTGGCGACGCCCGAGGTTTTTCGCGCCCTGGCGGCGGCTCCCTTGGGCGCCGACGAGCGGGCACCCCTGGCGGTGAGCGTGCCGCTCGATGCTGGCGGCCTGGCTGCCCTGATGCGCGAGCGCGGCAACGACCTCGAGGGACCGGCGACCGCGCTGCTCCCTGCCATCGCCGACATCAAGGCGGCGTTGTCCTCGCAGGCGGGATGCCTCGTTGCCGCCATGTCCGGCAGCGGCCCGACCTGCTTCGGCCTGTTCGCCGACACGGCCGCCGCCGCGCGCGCGACTGCGACCTTGGCGCACTACGATCCGCGCTGGTGGGTCGTCGAGACGCGGCTCGGCGCGTGAAGCCTGGCGAAGAGGATGGGTAACCGGCGCCTTGCTCGTCGCAAGGTCAGTCCCGCGCAAGCTTTCGGCTTCACCGTTCGGCGGCAATTCGGCCGGATCGGCAGCGATGAACCGGAAGCAACGGCGGGCCGCGCAAAGGACTGGCCGCTCGGGCTGGCAGGCCGGCGGCGATCCTCGGCTGGCCGCTGCGCTTGCGGTCGCGGTGGAGCATCTGCAGGCCGGCAGGTTGCCGGAAGCCAGGACCGCGCACGAGCGCATCCTGGCGGTCGATCCGCGGCATGCCCCGAGCCTGCATCACCTGGGCCTGATCGAGCACAAGTCGGGCAACAGCGAAACCGCCGCCGCCCTCATCCGCCGATGCCTGGCGATACGGCCGGACTATCCCGACGCGCTGGTGAACCTCAGCGCCGTCTTGGGCGAACTCGGCAAGTTCGAGGAAGCGCTCGCCGCCTGCGAGAAGGCGATCACTTTGGCCCCCCGGCACGCGAGGGCCCACTTCAGCCTGGGCAATCTTCTCAAGCGCAAGGGCCGCTATTCCGAGGCGGCGCGCGCCTACACCACGTCCATCGAGCTCGAGCCCGCGCACGCCGCGGCGCACGTCAATCTGGCCGTTGTGCTCGCGGCGGGAGATCGGCTGGAAGATGCCCTTGCCGCCTGCCACCAGGCCCTGGCGCTCGAGCCGGCGCGGCCGGAGGCGCATGCTGCCCTGGCGCAGGTCCTGCAGCGGCAGGGCAAGCTTGGGGATTCGCTCGCAGCCTACGAATGCGCGCTGGCGCTCAATCCGGGCCTGGTGACGATCCATACTGAGCTCGGCAACGTCCTGCGGCTGCAGCGTCGCTTCGAGGAGGCGATCGCCGCGCACCAGCGCACCCTCAGCCAGAAGCCCGACTGCGCCGAGGCCCACTGCAACCTCGGTCTCACGCTGCAGAATCTCGGGCGGCACGCCGAGGCGGTCGCGGCCTATCGCGAGGCACTGCACCTAAAGCCCGACTACGTCGAGGCGCACTGCAGTCTGGGCGTCCTGCTCGGGACCCTCGGCAAGAGCGCGGAGGCCATCGCCGAGATCGAGAAGGCGATCGCGCTCGATCCCAAGCTCGCGCTGGCTCACTACTGCCTGGGCGCCACGCTCAAGGATGCCGGCCGGATGCAAGAGGCGCTCGGCGCCTACCGGCAGGCTCTCGCCTGCGACCCCAGCCTGACGGGGGCCCGTTTCGAGCTGTGCGACCTGCGCCGCCACATCTGCGACTGGCGCGGCCTGGATGCGGAGGAGGCGAGTTGCCTGGAAGCGGTGCGGGCAGGCGATGTCAGGGTGTCGCCGTTTCCGACGCTGGCGATGCCCGCCACGACGCCGGCCGACCAGCTCGCGCACGCCCGCGTGTGGGCGCGCGGCGCGGACGTGGCAGGCGGAAGGGGCTTCGGCCACTACGCGGCGGGTCTCGGCAGGGACGGGCACGGCCGCGTGCGCATCGGCTATCTCTCCTCTGACTACTGCCGCCACGCCACGGCGGCCCTCATCACCGAGCTGATCGAGCGGCACGATCGCGAGCGCTTCGAGGTTGTCGGCTATTGCTTCAGCCCCAACGACGGCAGCGATGCGCGCCAGCGGCTCGTCGCCGCGTTCGACCGGCTCGTCGACATCCGCCATCTCTCGCACTGGGATGCCGCCCAGCAGATCCACGACGATCGCATCGACGTGCTCGTCGATCTCAAGGGCTACACACGCGGCGCCAGGACCGAGATCCTCTCCTATCGGCCGGCGCCGGTGCAGGTGAGCTTCCTCGGCTATCCCGGCAGCATGGGCGCGCAGTTCATCGACTACGTCATCGCCGACCCGTTCGTGGCCCCGTTCGACCGTCAGGCCGACTACGACGAGAGGATCGTCCATCTGCCCGACAGCTATCAGCCGAACGATCGGCGCAGGCAGATCGCCGATCGCGTGCCTACACGCGCCGAGTGCGGCCTGCCCGAGCAGGGCTTCGTGTTCTGCGCCTTCAACAACACCTTCAAGATCACCCAGGACGTGTTCGCCGTCTGGATGCGGCTCCTCGCGCAAATACCCGGCAGCGTGCTGTGGCTCTACGAGGCCAACGGCCAGTGCAAGGCCAACCTGCAGGGCGAGGCTGCCAGGCATGGCGTCGATCCCGGCCGGCTCGTATTCGCTCCCAAGCTCAGGATGGCGGAGCACCTCGCCCGCTACCGCGTGGCCGACCTGTTCCTCGACACCCTGCCCTACAACGCTCACACGACGGCGAGCGACGCGCTCTGGGCCGGGCTGCCGGTCATCACCTGCGCCGGGGAGACCTTCGCCGCCCGCGTGGCCGGCAGCCTGCTCCACGCCATCGGGCTGCCGGAGCTCGTCACGCACACGCTTTCCGACTACGAGGCGCTCGCGCTCCGTCTCGCGCGCGATCCTGCGGCGCTCGCAGCGCTGCGCGACAGGCTCGAGCGCAACCGGCTCACGACGCCGCTGTTCGACACCGAGCGCTACACGCGCAACATGGAGGCCGCCTACATGCACATGGTCCGGCACCGCGCCAGCGGGCAGCAGCCGCAAGCGTTCGCCGTCGCGGACCTGGCCAGGGGCGACGCGGCGCATTGCGCGCTCGCAAAGGCCGACCTCAGCCCCGGACGGATCGCCTATGCGGCCTGCCCGCTGTGCGGCTCGGCGGACATCCCCTTCCACATCGAGGCCGACACGACACGGCACGCCCTCTACAAGCCGGCCATGCCCAAGACCATGAAGTGGCGGAGCTGCTCGGGCTGCAACCATGTCTTCACCGAGGGCTACTACACCGAGGAGATGCTGGGCATCGTCTTCTCCGACACCCAGGCCAACCAGCGCGTCGGCCACGACCTCGAAGGCCAGCGCAAGGTCTCCGCCCGCATTGTCGAGCGGGTTGCTGGCCGCGCCGGGATCGGCGACTGGCTCGACGTCGGCTTCGGCAATGCCGCGCTGCTGTTCACAGCCACCGAATGGGGGTTCACGCCGGTCGGCGTCGATCTGCGCAAGGACAACGTCGAGACCCTGCGCAAGCTCGGCATGGAAGCCCACTGCGTGCCGATCGAGGACATGGAGGGCGGGGCTGGCCGCTACAGCGTCATCAGCATGGCGGACGTGCTGGAGCACATGCCATATCCCAAAGCCGGGCTGAAAGCCGCACACCGTCTCCTGCGCCCGGGCGGCGTCCTGTTCGTGTCGATGCCGAACATGGACAGCATGGTGTGGCGCGCACTCGATGCATCGGGCAGCAACCCCTATTGGGGCGAGATCGAGCACTACCACAACTTCACGCGGCAGCGGCTCTACGCGCTGCTCGAGGAACACGGCTTCTCGCCCGTGCACTACGACATCAGCGAGCGCTACCGCTGCTGCATGGAGGTGATCGCCGAGAAAAGGTGACGCCGCCTCAGCTGGCGCGGCTGATGCAGAAGCCGATGACGTCGGCGAGCGCGCTGACGTGGATGTCCTTGCGGAAGATGGCGAGCGCGTCGCGGGCGATGGCGCCGTAGTGGCCGGCCCGCTCGAGCGTCGCCTCGATGGCATCGTGCTTCTTCATGAGCGAAATGGCGTGCTCGAGGTCGCCGTCCTCGATCTTGCCCTCGCTCAGCGTGCGCTTCCAGAACGCGCGCTCGACGTCGTTGCCGCGGCGGAAGCACAGGATGACGGGTAGCGTGATCTTGCCCTCGCGGAAATCGTCGCCGACCGACTTGCCGAGATTGCTGCTGTCGCCGGAGTAGTCGAGCGCATCGTCGACGAGCTGGAAGGCAACACCCAGGTTGCGGCCGTAGGACTTGAGCGCGGCCTGCTCCTCCGCGGGCCGGTTGCAGATCGCGGCGCCGACCTCGGTGGCGGCCGAGAACAGCGCGGCCGTCTTGGCGTTGATGATAGCGAGGTAGTCGTCCTCTGTCGTGGCCGTGTTCTTGGCGGCGGCGAGCTGCATCACCTCGCCCTCGGCGATCACGGCGGCGGCGGTCGAGAGGATCTTGAGCGCGCCGAGCGAGCCCACCTCCACCATCATGCGGAACGCCTGGCCGAGCAGGAAGTCGCCGACCAGCACGCTCGCCTGGTTGCCCCACACCAGTCGAGCCGACGCCTTGCCGCGCCGGTAGTCGCTCTCGTCGACCACGTCATCGTGCAGCAGGGTTGCGGTATGCATGAACTCGACGGCGGCGGCGAGGCGCACATGGCCGTCGCCGCGATAGCCGCACAGCTTGGCGGAGGCAATGGTCAGCATGGGCCGCAGCCGCTTGCCGCCCGAGGCGATGAGATGATGCGCGAGCTCGGGGATCAGCTCCACGTCGGAGACCGCCTTGTCGAGGATGATGCGGTTGACGGCCTGCATGTCCTCGGCAACGATCTCGAGCAGAGGCTTGAGGCTCTCCGCCGGGTCTCTGGCCTCCTCGAATGGGACGACAACGCCCAAGGTATGCTATCCCCTGCTGGACTTTTCGTTGATCCGGTATACCCGGCCGGCACAAGGGGCCGTCAAGCCCTTCCGGGGCATGAGCGGCTGTTCGCCGCCGCCTGTCTGGCCTTCACGGGCGGCCCAATCTCATCGGAACGCTGAAGATGCGTGAGGTCCTGCGCAGCAACGATGCAGTCCTGATCGGCTTTGCCCAGTCGCTGCTGCGGGACCGCGGCATCGGCTGCTTCGTCGCGGACCAGTACATCAGCGTGGTGGAGGGGTCCATCGGGGCGTTCCCGCGCCGGCTGCTGGTCGGCGAGGCGGACCTTGCCGCGGCGAGGGGTGCCCTCGACGAGGCCGGCCTCGGGCAATGGCTCGTCGGCGGCGGAGAGGCGCACGCGTGACCGGGCGGACTGCCGAGCGATCCCTTACCGACGATGCGTTCCTCGGCGGCGCGTTGCAGATACTCCAGCCGAAGGAGGGCTACCGCGCCGGCGTCGATGCCGTGCTGCTGGCGGCGGCAGCCCCGGTCATGGACGGGCGCGGGCAGCGCATTCTCGATGTGGGGGCCGGTGTCGGTGTCGTGGGCCTGGCCGTGGCGCGCCGGGTGGCGGACACCTCGGTGCTGCTGGTGGAACGCGAGGCCAAGCTCGCCGAGATCGCCCGCAGCAACATCGAGCGCAACGGCCTTGCCACGCGCGTGTGCGTGGTGGTGGCCGACGTATCGCGCCGGCTCGAGGACCTGCCCGAGCTCGAGGCCGAGGCCGGCAGCTTCGATCACGTGCTCGCCAACCCGCCCTACAACGCGGAGGGCGCCGGCACGGTCTCGGTCGATGCGCTCAAGGCCGCGGCCAACTTCATGCCGGGCGCCACGCTCGCCCGCTGGGCCCGGTTCATGGCCGCCATGGCCAGGCCCGGCGGCACGGCCACCATCATCCATCGTGCCGATGCGCTGGGCGAGGTCCTTACGGCCCTGGCCGGCCGGTTCGGCGGAACCGTCGCCTTCCCGCTCTATCCGAGGGCCGGCAAGTCGGCGATCCGCGTGCTCGTGCAGGGCATCAAGGGCAGCAGCGCGCCGCTCGAGCTGCGGCCCGGGCTCGTCCTGCATGGGGAGGGCAACAAGTTCGTCGCCGAGGCCGAGGCGATCCTGCGCCATGGCGCCGCGTTGAGGCTCGCGGAAACGGAGCGGAAAGGCTCGCGCCGAAACCCTGCGCGCGGGGCTTGAGTTTAGCCCACCGGCGGCTATCGTGAGCCGCTCTATCGGCAAGCCGTTAGGGCACAAGGATATCCCGATGCTGTTCTTCGACCGCAGCCCCGTCGTGCCCGTGCTGCGCCTCTCCGGACCCATCGGCATGGCGACGCCGCTGCGTCCAGGCCTCGCGCTCGCCTCGCTGGCCGGGCCGCTCGAGAAGGCGTTCAGCCTCTCCAAGCTGCCGACCGTGGCGGTCTCCATCAACTCGCCGGGCGGCTCGCCGGTGCAGTCGCACCTGATCTTCAGCCGCATCCGCCAGCTCGCCGCCGAGAAGCAGAAGCGCGTCTACGTGTTCTGCGAGGACGTCGCGGCGTCAGGCGGCTACTTTCTGGCGCTCGCGGGCGATGAGATCTATGCCGACCCATCCTCGATCGTCGGCTCCATCGGCGTGATTTCGGCGGGCTTCGGCCTCGACAGGCTCATCGACCGCTTCGGCATCGAGCGGCGCGTCCATGCTTCGGGCAAGGACAAGGGCGCGCTCGATCCCTTCCAGCCGGAGCGGCGCGAGGATGTGGTACGGTTAAAGGACCTGCAGCGGCACGTGCACGACGTCTTCATCGGCATAGTCAAGCAGCGGCGCGGCGCCAAGCTGAGGGGGCCGGAGGAGGAGATGTTCTCGGGGTCCTACTGGTCGGCTGCCCGCGCCGTCGAATACGGGCTGATCGACGGCATCGCCGACCTGCGCAGCAAGATGCAGGCCCTGCACGGACCCAAGGTGCGGCTGCGCGCCGTGCCGCTGGGGGGTGGCGGCCTGCTGTCCCGGTTCCGGCGCCTCCCGGGCTTTCAAATGGCCGTGAACGACGGAGTCGTGTTCACCCCGTCGTTGGCGGATGACCTAGTATCGGCAATCGAGGCGCGGGCGCTTTGGTCGCGTTTCGGCCTCTAAGGCGGGCTAGTGTTCCCCTGCTGCACATGTCAGCGGGGCTTCTATAGAAGGGTGTCATGCCGCAGGTGATCGCCTTGGCGCTGCTGGGAGCCGGCCTCTACGCCGGCTATCGCTGGGTGACGCGCGCGACGCGGGAAATTGCCGACCAGATGCAGCGTACCGACGAAGCGCTGCGCCAGGAGGCCAACGCCGGCCGCATCGAGAAGAACCTCGGCGCGCTGGAGTACGATCCCGTCGCCGGCGTCTACCGCCCCGTGCGCCGCGACTGAGCTTTCCGCTTGGGATGAGCGCGCGGCTTGCTGCTGCGCTTCCGTTGACTAGCGCGCTCTACCGGCTCCGCGAGGAGCTTGTCCAAACCAGCCCAAGCAATGGCCGATTGAGTTATGCCCTCTGCCGCTGCGGCAGCTTTGAGACGCTGGTTCTGCTCAGGAGTCATGCAGACATTTACCCTGACCATCTTGGGCATGTGCGGCACCCGTTCCGACGTTCGAGTATAATGATGACCTATTCGTCATTTTGCGTATAGTGCGCGCCGCAACCCCCGACCGCGCGCGACCCATGCAGAAGAAAGCCGCCAAGCCGGCCGCATCGAAGGAGGCCAAGGGCATGCCCGCCCTGCGGCCCACCGAGTCGTTCCAGGACCTGATCCTGTCGCTGCAGCAGTTCTGGGGCGAGCAGGGCTGCGTGATCCTGCAGCCCTACGACATGGAGGTGGGCGCCGGCACCTTCCATCCGGCCACCACGCTGCGCGCGCTCGGCCCAAAGCCCTGGAACGCGGCCTACGTGCAGCCCTCGCGCAGGCCCAAGGATGGGCGCTACGGCGAGAACCCCAACCGGATGCAGCATTACTACCAGTTCCAGGTGATCATGAAGCCGTCGCCGGCGGACTTCCAGGACCTGTACCTGGAGAGCCTGGCGCGCATCGGCATCGACCCAATGCGCCACGACATCCGCTTCGTGGAGGACGACTGGGAGAGCCCCACCTTGGGTGCCTGGGGGCTCGGCTGGGAGGTGTGGTGCGACGGCATGGAGGTGTCTCAGTTCACCTACTTCCAGCAGGTCGGCGGCTACGACTGCAATCCGGTGTCGGGCGAGATCACCTACGGGCTCGAGCGTCTTGCCATGTACGTCCAGGGCGTGGACCGTGTGTTCGACCTAAACTTCAACGGCCGCACGGACGCGAAGAAGCTCACCTACGGCGACGTGTTCCTGCAGGCCGAGCAGGAGTACTCGCGCTTCAACTTCGAGCACGCAGACACCGACCTGCTGCTCGCCCACTTCCGCGATGCAGAGAAGGAGTGCAAGGCGTTGCTCTCTAAAGGTGCGCCTTCCGACTCCCCTGCGGGGAGCCGGCCGGAAGGCGCGGGGCCGAAAGGCGCAAGACATAAACTCGCGCTGCCCGCCTACGACCAGTGCATCAAGGCCTCCCACATCTTCAACCTGCTGGACGCCCGCGGGGTGATCTCGGTCACCGAGCGGCAGAGCTACATCCTGCGCGTGCGCGATCTCGCCAAGGCCTGCTGCGCCGCCTGGCTCGCAACCGAAGGGGGCGGGGCGTGAGCACGCTGTCATCCCGGGCTTCATGCCCGGGATCCACCTATCGGATCGCTCCGGCGCCTGCTGAGGGCTGGATCCCGGGGACAAGCCCCGGGATGACGATTGCGGCGGGGGTGACTGCACATGCCTGAGCTGCTGCTGGAGCTGTTCTCGGAGGAGATACCGGCGCGCATGCAGGGCCGCGCGGCGGAGGATTTGCGCCGGCTCGTCGTCGACGGGCTGAAGGCGCAGGGGCTCGAGGTGGGCGAGGCCAAGGCGTTCGCGACGCCGCGGCGGCTGGCGCTGGTGGTGGAGGGCGTGCCGGCGAAGTCGCCCGACATCTCCGAGGAGCGCAAGGGGCCGCGCGTCAACGCGCCGGAGCAGGCGATCGCGGGCTTCCTCAAGTCGGCGGGGCTCGCCTCGATCGGCGAGGCGCAAGTGGTGGCCGACCCCAAGAAGGGCGACTTCTACGTCGCCAGGATCGAAAGACCGGGCCGCGCGGCCAAGGAGATCGTCGCCGAGATGGTGCCGGAGGTCGTGGCCAAGTTTCCGTGGCCGAAGGCGATGCGCTGGGGCTCGGGGCGCACGACGTGGGTGCGGCCGCTGCATTCGATCGTCTGCCTGCTCGACGGCAGGATCGTGCCGTTCGAGATCGCGGGGCTCTCGAGCGGCAACGTCACGCGCGGGCATCGCTTCCACGGCAACGAGCCGTTCAAGGTGTCGGGCGCGGCCGACTACGCCAAGGGCCTCGGCGCGCACAGGGTGATGCTCGACGCCGCCGAGCGCAGCGGCCTGATCGCGGAGGAGGCGCGGGCGCTCGCCAAGAAGCACAAGCTGGCGCTGGTCGAGGACGAGGCGCTGCTGGCCGAGAACGCCGGGCTCACGGAGTGGCCGCTGGTGCTGATGGGCCATTTCGACGAGGCGTTCCTGGATGTGCCGGCGGAATGCCTGATGACGGCGATGAAGCAGCACCAGAAGTGCTTCTCGCTACGCGAGCCGCGGACGAAGAAGCTCGCCAACCGCTTCCTGCTGGTCTCCAACCTGCACGCGGAGGACGGCGGCAAGGAGATCGTGGCCGGCAACGAGAAGGTGATCGCGGCGCGGCTCTCGGACGCCAAGTTCTTCTGGGAGCAGGACCTCGAGAAGCCGCTCGACGAGATGGCTAGCGCGCTCGCCGGCATCACGTTCCACGAGAAGCTCGGCACGCAGAAGGAGCGGGTGGAGCGGATCGCGGAGCTCAGCTTCCAGATCGCGGGCTCGGTCGACGCGGTGCCGGAGGACGCGCGGCGCGCGGCGCAGCTCGCCAAGGCCGACCTGGTGTCGGGGATGGTGGGCGAGTTCCCGGAGCTGCAGGGGCTGATGGGGCGCTACTACGCCGAGCGGGTCGGCACGAAGCCGGAGATCGCGCGCGCCATCGAGCTGCACTACAAGCCCAAGGGACCGACCGACACGGTGCCGCGGGTGGAGGAGGGCGACGCGGTGGCCGTGGCCGTCGCGCTCGCCGACAAGCTCGACACGCTGGTGGGCTTCTGGGCGATCGGCGAGAAGCCGACGGGGTCTGGCGATCCCTATCAGCTGCGGCGCGCGGCGCTGGGCGTGATCCGGATTGTGCTGGAGAATGATTTGCGGGTCGATCTGTGGAAAGTCTCGACCATTGCGCGAGCCGCCTACAAGGACAAGCTGCCTGGGCCAGCTCTCGGCCAACCCGCACCAAACGAGCCGGTGATAGATACAGTCAGGCGAGCCAATCAGGCACTCTACGGGGAATTGCTCTCCTTCTTTGCCGATCGACTGAAAGTTCATCTTCGTGAGAAGGGAGCTCGGCACGATCTTATTGACGCCGTCTTTTCATTGCCCGGCCAACATGATCTCGCGCTGATCGTGAAGCGCGTGGAGGCGCTGGGCGAGTTCCTGAAGACGGACGACGGCGCGGTGCTGCTGGCCGGCGTCAAGCGCGCGACCAACATCCTCCGCGACGAGGAGAGGAAGGACAAGAAGAGTCACGTCGGCGCCGCCGATCCCGCGCTGCTGCGCGAGCCGCAGGAAATGGCGCTCTACGAGGCGATCCAGAAGGTGAAGAAGGACACGGTCGCCGCCATCAACGTCGAGAACTTCGCCGGCGCCATGCGGGCGCTGGCCGAGCTGCGCGCGCCGGTCGACGCGTTCTTCGACAAGGTGACGGTGAACGCGCCCGACGCCGCGCTGCGTGCCAACCGCCTCGCGCTGCTGTCCGAGATCCGCGCCGCCACCCTCAACGTCGCCGACTTCTCCAAGATCGCTGGTTGATGTCATCTCGGGCCTTGTGCCCGGGATCCATCTTGCCGCTTGCTCGGGCGCCTGCCGGTGGCTGGATCCCGGTGACAAGCACCGGGATGACCTTACTCAATGCGGCCGTGGCAGTGCTTGAAGCGCTTGCCGGAGCCGCAATGGCAGGGGTCGTTGCGGCGCAGCGTGGCGGCGGGCGCAGACGCGGGCGAAGCCGAAGGGGGCGTCGAGACCTGGATCGGCTGCGCAGGCTGCAGAGGCGGAGACGGTGCGGCCGCCAGCTCCGGCTGGCGCAGGACAAGCTGATCGGCGAGCGATGGCACCTCGGTGCGGGCCGAGAGGCGATCGGGAAGCGTGGCGGCGGCGCGCTCGCACAGTCCCCTGAGCCAGCGTGCCTGCTCGGGGCCTTCCTCGCAGTAGGCCAGCAGGCGCTCGAGCTCGGGTGCAATCTCCGAGCCCGCGATCAGCATGCCGAGCCCGGCGCTGTGCTGGAAGTCGATATGGCGGTATCGCCCCTTGAGCTCCCCCCAGAGCTTCCAGACGCCGAAGTCGGCCTGGCGCACCTCCGTGTCGTGGAACAGCACGATGCCGCGGGGCGACAGCTTCGGCAACCAGGTGCGGAAGTCCCGCGACACCGCCTCGTAGGTGTGAAAGCCGTCGATGTGCAGCAGGTCGATGCTGCCGTCGGCGAGGCGCGGCAGCGCGTCCTCGAAGCTCGCGCGAATGAGCTCCGCGTTCGGATAGTGCGCCGCGACGAACGCGCTCAAGGGGAGAAACACCGGATCGCCGTCGAAGAAGCCCGCATGCGCGTCGCCTCGCCAGGTGTCGACGCCGAAGCAGCGCGTCCCCGTGTCGAATATCTTCGCCGCCTCGCAGGCCGCCAGGAAGCTCGCGCCCAGCCACACGCCGAGCTCGACGAACGTGCGCGGCTTCGCCATCCGGATCAGGAGCGCCAGAAAGGGTATGTGCCCCGACCAGGCCGAGTCCGGCAGGCACGGAGGCAGCTGATAGAGCGGCCCCACCCAATCCCACAAGTCCGCCGGCCTGTGCCTGCTCTCCATGTCGGTCTGCAATCCCCTCCAGCCGAGCCGAGCCCGGCGCCGCGGCCCGTTTCCGTGGGCCATGACGCTTGGCTGGCTCGTGATGACGGCCCATGATACTGAAGCCAGCCGGAGGCCGTCGAGCACGTCGGCGACTTTTTCAGAGGCTCGATCGGCGCGTCGCCGCGACACGTGCGATGTCCATTCCGGCGACAGGGGCCCCGTGCGGGCCTTCGAGGACAGCCTCATCGAACCAGCGAGGAATTGATCCGTGAGCACGCCGCAGCCGCCCGAGAATGTGATCGATGGCCTGTTCGCAACCGTGGAGAAGGACGGCCGCGTGCGCTTCGACATGGCGCGCCGGAAGAAGTCGATCGCCCACGTGACGCTGCCCGCCGCCGAGGCCGCCGAGATCGCGGCGCAAGCGCTGGGCGGGGCCTACGACGCCTTCGATCAGGCCATGCTCGGCCTGGTGCCGCAGGGCGAGCGCAAGGCGAGCTATCCGTTCGTGCGCATCACCGGCCTGGGGCTGGGCCCGTGTCCGCTCGAGGACCACACGTGTCTCGTCGTGCGGGTCGGGGCCACCGAGATCGGGTTTGCCTTTCCGAAGGACAAGCTCAAGGAATTCGGCGAATGGCTGGCGACGGCCGAGCTGCCGGGGTGAGGGGTTGAGGCGTCGGCGGTATGGGGTCAGACCCTAAAGCCGTGACGGTGGTTCTGGAGAGCGCGCGCTCCTAGGGTCTGACCCCATGGCTCGCCCTTGATCTCGATCAATCGCTGCCGTGGAAGGCGTCGCCATACTTCGCGTGCGTCCCGAATCCGGGGAGGAAGCGCGCCGCATGCCGAAGACCGCAGCAAGACACATGGCGCCGCCGGCGGCGGCCGAGGCAACGGTCGCCCGCGTGCCCTTCGATGCGCCCTGGGCCTGGCTCGCGGCCGGCTGGCGAGATATGTGGGCGGTGCCGCAAGTCAGCCTCGCCTACGGGGCGTTGTTTGCGATCGTCTCGGCGCTGCTCGCCGCGGGTTTGCTCGCCGGCGGCCTGGAGTCGCTCATCCTGGCGCTCGGCGGCGGGTTCCTGCTGATCGGGCCGATCGCGGCCGTGGGGCTCTACGAGACGAGCCGGCGTCTCGCGGCCGGCGAGCCCGTCACGCTCGGCGATGTCTCGCGCTCCATCCTCTCCGCGCCGGGCCAGCTCGGGTTCTTCGGCGCCGTCCTGGCGTTCGTGTATTTCGTGTGGCTGGAACTCGCCTCGCTGCTGTTCATGCTGTTCCTCGGCAGCAAGCCGCTGCCGCCCGCAAGCGAGTTCGTGCCGACGCTGCTCTTCACGCCTGCGGGCCTGGGCCTGCTGGTGGTCGGCACCATCGTCGGCGGGGCGATCGCGGCCCTGGTGTTCGCCATCTCGGCGGTGTCGGTGCCGCTGCTGACGGTGCGCCGCATCGATGCGGTCACGGCCATGCAGACGAGCCTGGCGGCCGTGCGGCTCAACCCGCAGGCGATGGCGCTGTGGGCGGGCCTGATCGCCGGCTTCATGGCGCTCGGGCTCGCGACCGTGTTCGTCGGGCTCGCTATTGCGTTCCCCCTGATCGGACACGCGACCTGGCACGCCTTCCGCGACCTCGTGCGCGCGGAGCCTGGCTATCTATGACGTGATCCCGGCTCGGAGTAAGTGGCCAAGCCCACCGAACACGTGCCTGGGACGGCCGGTGCCGCCTGAGGAGGCGCTCGGAGAGATAGGGTTTTTCCGCCGCCCGCCTACAGAGAAACCCTAGTAGGCCACCAAGGCACCTCGCGCGATAAGTGAGGGTAAACAATAAGCCTGTCGCGTGGGGGCTCACCGAGCATGGCGGTCACTTCCGAAGTGGAGACGTCCTCCCGGGGCTTTCGTCACTATATCGGCCGATTGAGCCAAAGCCGGTTTTGGCTGAGCAAATGGCTTGTCGCGGCGATTGCGGTGGGCGCCGTCTTTCTCATCGGCCTGCTGCTGCTCCTGGTTCGCTATCTGGATTTCGATACGTTTCTCAATTATTTCGCCCTCGGGCTCCTGATTTTTGTCTTTATCACTTTGTTCTATGGGATCATCGCAATCCACGACGTCCCCTACGATATCGCCAAGCACCGCAACCATCCTCACCAGGATGCGATTCACGCCGCCGGTTGGGTCAGCCTGTTCACGCTTCATGCGATCTGGCCGTTCCTTTGGATCTGGGCGATGCTCTATCGGCCCGATCGCGGTTGGGGCCTAAAGGACCCGCCAGCCGAAGGCGCCGCCGCACGCGACGATGGGTTGGAGCGCATGGAACGCCGCTTGGACGCACTGGAGCGGAAGATCGAGGCGAGGACCGACTAGTGGAACTCCTACTGATCCTCACCTACGCGGCAATCTGCATCGCAATTTTCAAGGCGTTCAATATCCCGATCAACAAATGGACGCTTCCCACCGCTGTGCTGGGCGGCATTTTTCTCATCGGCTTTATCATGCTCGTAATGAACTACAACCATCCGTTCACGCGAAGCGCTCGGATATATTTCACGACGACGCCGATCATTCCCGATGTCAAAGGCCGGGTCGTGGAGGTTCCGGTCGTAGCCAATGAACCGCTCAAAGCTGGCGACATCCTGTTCAGGATAGACCCCAAGCCGTACGAGTTCGAGGTCCAGCAGCGCAAGGCGTTGCTGGCGGAGGCAGAGCAGAATGTCTCGCAGCTCAAGTCGGGCTACGAGTCCGCCCTCTCCGCGGCCGATGCCGCCACGGCGCAGCGCGACACCGCCAAGAAGGCTTTCGATCGCTTCAACGAAGGCAACGAGAACGCCAAGGCCGCCGGGCGCGCGCTGCCGTTCTCGATCGCCGACGTGGAGAACAGGCGGGGAGCCTACCTTGCCGCCGAGGGTGCCATGCAGTCAGCGATTGCCCGCGCCGAGCAGGCCCGCATAACCTATCAGTCGCAGATCGACGGTGTGCACACGTCGGTTGCTCGCCTGCGGGCAGAGCTTCGCGACGCCGAGTACAATCTGGAGCTGACGACGGTCAGGGCACCGGCCTCGGGGTTCGTCACACAGCTCGCGCTTCGTCCGGGAATGTACCTGGTGCCGGCGCCCTTCAGGCCGGCGATGGTGTTCGTCAACGTCGATGGCAGCGCCCTGGCCGCGGGCTTCCAGCAGAACGCGCTGCTGAGGGTCAAGCCGGGCGACGAGGCCGAGATCGCGTTCGATGGGGCGCCGGGACGCATATTCAAGGGCAAGGTGCGCAACGTCCTGGAGGTGATCTCGTCAGGACAGATACAGGCCAGCGGCGCGCTCCAGGAGATGGCGGAGCGAAGCCAGGAGGGCCGCGCGGTCGCCATCATCGAGCTCGAAGCGGCGGTGACCGACTATAAGTTTCCCGGCGGCTCGGCAGCCCAGGTGGCGCTGTACACGCCCCACTGGCACCACTTCGCCATCATCCGGCGCATCCTCCTGAGGATGCGGAGCTGGCAGAACTACATCTTCCTGGAGGGTCACTGATGTAGGTGGGACGGCCTACTGACGTGTGACCCGGAGCACCGCAATGATCGACTGGATCGTAGAGAAACTCCTGAGCGTGGCTCACTGGGTGCCGGCGATTTTCCTCGACGAGGGCTCGCCCAACCACAATTTGGTCCGGGCCATGTTTGCGCTGTTGCTGCTCGTGTTGATTGTCTACGTGATTGTGATGTGCGCACCCCGTTCCGCCATCGCTCGCTTCACGGGCAAGCTCGGCGGCCGCCTCTCCAGGAAGCGTTGAATGGCGCGGCAGTGCGGCCCTGTCGCTCAATCGATGATGTGGTAGCCGCCGTCGATATACATGGTCTCGCCGGTGATGAGCTTGGCGGCATCGGTTGCAAGGAATGCGACGGCAACGCCGACGTCATCGATGGAGACGAGGCTGCGGCTGGGTGCCTTCTCCTCCGCCTTGCGCAGGAGCGAGTCGAACTCGGCGATGCCTGACGCGGCCCGGGTTTTCAGGGGTCCCGGCGAGATGGCGTGCACGCGGATGCCCTTGGGTCCGAGCTCGGCGGCCATGTAGCGTGTCGCCGACTCGAGCGCGGCTTTGACCGGCCCCATCATGTTGTAGTGCTCAACGACCATCTGGGAGCCGTAGTAGGTCATCGTGAACAGCGCGCCACCGTCCTTCATCAGCGGCTCGGCGAGCTTGGCCATGCGCATGAACGACCAGCAGGAGAGCTCCATGGCCACCAGGAAGCCCTTCTTCGAGCAGTCGACGACCCGGCCCTGCAGGTCCTCCTTGGGCGCGAAGGCGATCGAATGCAGGCACAGGTCCAGGCGGCCCCATTTCTTGGAGATGGTGTCGAATACGGCCTCGAGCTGACCCTCCTTGGTCAAATCGAGCGGCAGCAGCAGCGATGCGTCGATCTCGCGTGCCAGCGGCTCCACGTAGGTGCGCGACTTGTCGTTGAGGTAGGTGACCGCGACGTCGGCGCCGAACGCGTGGAACGCCTTGGCGCAGCCCCAGGCGATCGACTGGTCGTTGGCGATGCCCGTGACCAGCGCCTTCTTTCCCTTGAGCAGGGTCAGCGTGGAAACGTCGATCATGCTGCGCTCTCCTTCATGTGCAGGCCTGCGCGTCCGCGCAGCACGCGGAGCGTGTGGCGTGCGATCATCAGCTCTTCGTCGGTCGGGATCACGTAGCAGGCGATCCGGGATCGAGGTCGCGAGATGCAGCCCTTGCCCGCGGCGTTGGCAGCGGGATCGAGGTCCAGGCCGAGCCAAGCCAACCTTCGCGCGACGGCCTCGCGAACGGCAGGCGCGTTCTCGCCGACCCCAGCAGTGAACACGAGACCGTCCAGCCCCTGCATGGCCGCCGCCAGCATCCCGGCAAGCAGGCCGATGCGGTAGGTGAAGTAGTCGAGCGCCAGCCTCGCCCGCGGGTCGGAGCTGGCCAACAGCTCGCGCACGTCGTTACTGATGCCGGAGAGGCCCTTGAGGCCACTCTTCTGGTAGAGCAGCTCCGAGATCGCCTCGGCGCTCATCCGCTTTTCGCTCATCAGGTAGAGCACGACGCCCGGGTCGAGCTGGCCCGGGCGCGTGCCCATCGGCAGACCATCGAGCGCGGTGAAGCCCATCGTGCTCTCGACGCTGCGGCCCGCATCGAGCGCACACATGGAGGCGCCGCTGCCGAGATGGGCAACGATCACTTTCTTACTCGCGAGGTCCGGCGCGACGTGGCGGAGGCGCTCGGCAACGTATTCGTACGACAACCCGTGGAAGCCGTAGCGGCGCACGCCCTCCCGGTAGAGATCCTCGGGGATCGCGTAGCGGTCGGCGAGCTCGGGGTGGCCGCGATGAAAGGCTGTATCGAAGCAGGCGACCTGCAACAGACGCGGCTGCCGGTCGAGCAGCATCCGGATCGGAGCGAGGTTGTTGGGCTGATGCAGCGGCGCGAGCGGCGTCAGCTGCTCGAGGCGGCGGAGCACGTCGGCATCGATCGCGACCGGGGAGCTGTAGTCCGGCCCGCCGTGCACCACGCGGTGGCCGACGGCGGAGGGAAGCCTGCCGCCGCTCACCTCCCGCAGAAATTCGACGACCTTGTCGAGCGCCGCGGGGACGCCGCTCACCTCGCCCGCCTGCCACGTCCTGTCTACGAGGGTCTTGCCGTCTTCACCCTTGGCGACAAGGCGGGGACGCGAGCCGATGCCATCCATCTGCCCCTTCAGGCGCCGCTCGAGCCGGTCGTCGTCATCCACGGAGAACAGCTGGAACTTGATGCTCGAGCTGCCGGCGTTGACGACGAAGATGCTGTCGCGCATTGGCTCAAGTCCGGATCGGCTGGCTGGCCCTTTGGCTGTGGGCGAGCAGCGAGGCGACGGCGCAGGACGCAAGCCGCGTCCTCACGTTGTCGGCGCGCGATGTCAGGATGACGGGGACCCGGGCGCCGAGCACGATGCCGGCCGCATCCGCGTTCGACAGGAACGACAGGTTCTTGGCCAGCATGTTGCCGGCCTCGAGGTCCGGCACGACCAGGATCTGCGCCTGGCCGGCGACCGGCGACTTGATGCCCTTGATCTCGTCGGCCTCGGGGCTGATGGCATTGTCGAAGGCAAGCGGGCCATCGAGTTCGCCGCCGGTGATCTGGCCGCGGTCGGCCATCTTGCACAGCGCGGCGGCCTCGATGGTGGAGGGGATGGCGACCGTCACGGTCTCGACCGCCGAGAGTATGGCGACCTTGGGCGTGCCGAGCCCGAGAGCCCTGTAGAGATCGATGGCGTTCTGCACGATGTCGCGCTTGGCCATCAGGTCCGGCGCGATGTTCACGGCGGCGTCCGTGATGAAGAGCGTCTGGGGGTGCGTCGGCACGTCCATGATGAAGACATGGCTGATGCGGCGGCCGGTGCGCAGCCCAGTCTCGCGCCTGGCGACCGCGGACAGCAGCTCGTCCGAGTGGAGGCTGCCCTTCATGAGGAGCTCCGCCTTGCCCTCGCGCACGAGCGCGACGGACTTCTCGGCCGCCGCCTGGCTGTGCCGCGCCTCGACGATCTCGACGCCGGCAAGGTCCATGCCCCCGGCCTTGGCGAGCTTTCTTATCTTGTCGGCGGGGCCCACGAGTATGGGAACGATCAATCCGGCCCGATAGGCTTCGAGCGCGCCGGCGAGGGAAGTCGCGTCGCACGGATGTGCCACTGCCGTGGGCAACGGCGCCTTGGTCTTGGCGGCCTCGATCAGCCGCTCGTATTTGGCGTGCTGACGACGCTGGGGAGGGGTGGCCTCTTTCGGCATCGATGCCTCCGCAAGGTTCGAGACCGTCGCGCTGCTTGGGTTCACCACTTCAGGTACATGGTGATGTTACCGGGAACGCCGCCCTCGTAGCTCACCACCTGCGCGGTGAGCTTGAAGCCGAGCGGCTTGAGCTCCTTGTCGTAGAACTCGTAGGCCTTCTTGGCGAAGCCCTCCAACGACGTCGGCCAGTCGGGCAGCAGGTTGTTGATGCGCCGGCCCCCATCGTTGCAGTAGCTGCACGGGAATGTCATCACCTCGAGCTGGTGATGCCCCTGCCGAGCTGCGATGCGGACCGCATTATTGACCCGGTCGATAACCTCGGGGTGGACATCGCGCGCCAGGAACGCTTCGCGCAGCTCGCGCTTGGTCTGCTCCTGCTTGCGCTTGAACTGCTCCTCCTCGTCGAGCTTTGCCGCCTCGATCTCGGACGAGATCTCATCGAGATCCGTGGGGCGCAAGAAACCGGACATGACGTTCAAACCTCGCTTGCCGTCTTCATCTAGTGAGCGCTACTAGTGCTTGTGGCTCGGCACGTGCGGCCCCAACCCCTGCGCGGCTCCGAGCTGGGCCTTCTCCCGTTTCGCCTGCTTGCCCGTCTCGCGCATTCCGCCCGCCTCGAGCAATTCCTCGATCTCCGCCAGGCGAGCCTTGGCCTGCGGGCTGCTGACACCGACAACGCCGATGACGTCGTGCAGGCTTTCGGAGAGCTGGGCGGCGAGCTTGGGATCCGTGGCAATCATGCGCGGAATGGCCTCGATACACGCGCGCTCGTCGAGCAGCAGCATCAAGAATTGCTCGCGCAGGGCCTTCTTGAAATCCGCGAGAGGAACACCCTTTCCCGACTCTTCGCGCATGCGGCGCAGAAAGTTGAACCCGCGCTCGTCGACCACACCATCGGGCATGCGTATGTAGAGAAGCGCACGCAGCAGCGCCTCGTGTGGCCCTCCTTGCGGGATGGCATGCTTCAGCTCCCCAATCCGCTGCGAAACCAGCGCGCGGCGCTGCGCATCGTCACCGGGTCTTTCGCGTACGGGTCGCTCGGCGGCTTTGAGCCCGACCATGGCCTGCAGCATCGGCGAGCCATAAACGGCGTGGAAGGTCGCCTCGAACATGTGATCGCGCAGATCACGGTAGGCATCGAGCGACGTCCTGATGAACTCGGACGCCTGCTCCTGGGCTTGCCAGAGCGGATTGTCCGCGGACACCTGCTGGCGGCTCTTGTGTGCGTCGTCAGCGCTGGAGTGAAGCGTGCGCATGACGGGATTGCTCGTGGAGAACGCCTCGTACTGCAACCGCAGCGGATGCAGCTTGCGCATCCACTCCGCCATGCCGTGATTGGCGAAGCTGCGCACCCAGGGCTGCATGAAGGTGCGATAGAGCCCCAGATTGATCTCCGATACCCGCGCCGCCGCGGCAAAGCGCCGGTCGTCCTCCTCGCTATTGCCGCCGAGCACGCGGATGTCGTCGAGCGACCTCGCCTCGAAACGCACCAGATAGTCGCCGGAGACAAAATCGGCGGCCGGATCGCCGACGTCCTTCGGCGTCATCACGGCCTCGTAGAGGCCGGGCGGGAGCACGTCGATCAGGTCGATGTTGCTCGCAAACTCGTCGTGCTCCTTCTTGGCAACCGAGCCCGACACGAAGATACCGAGATGGCCGATGGTCTCGTGCACGGAGTAGACGATGGTCTGGCCGTGCGCCCTGATCTCGTCCACGCTCTTGTAGAGGTCCAGGATCCAGCCCAATGCCTGCTGCGGCGGCGTGATGTTGTCGGCCTTCGAGCAGAAGACGATAATGGGCGAGCGGATGTTGCGAAGGTCGACCCTCGTGCCGTCGGAGGTGACGACGTCACCGGCCGCGAGCTTGTTGCCGACGAACAGCTCGTCGGCGATGAACTGCATCTCCTCGGCGTTCAGGAGCACGTGCCCGCCCCACCACTCCTCGAACTCCAGGTAGCGTGGCGCTTCGCTGTCGATCTTGGAGTAGAGGTTGTAGTGCTTGGTCCAGAGCGTGTTGGAGGGGTTGAGGTTCTCGAAGTTGGATACCAGCCAGGCGCCGTCGAACTTCCCGCAGCCGAGATCTCCCATGAGCGCCGTGATCCAGGTGCCTCCCACCAGCCCGCCCGTGTAGCGCATCGGATTGGCGCCGTGCACGCCGGCCCAATAGGAGAGCGGTGATCCAGCGACGATGATCGGGCCGAACAGCTCAGGCCGCAGCGCGGCCACCATCATGATGGCCCAGCCGGCTTGGCAGTTGCCGATCACCGCCGGTTTGCCTTCGGCGTCCGGATGCAGCGCGATCACGCGCTCCAGGAAGGCTGCCTCGGCGCGCGCGATGTCCCCGATCGTCTGCCCTGGCACTGGCTCGGGCAGGAAGCCGATGAAGTAGCAGGGGTGGCCCGCCTTCAGAGCAACGCCGATCTCGCTTGCGGCCTTGAAACCGCCGATCCCCGGCCCGTGCCCGGCACGCGGGTCGACGACGACGAACGGACGCTTCCTCGCGTCGATCTCCACGCCGCGAGGAGGAACGATCCGGGCCAGGACATAGTTGACGGGGCGCGGCAGCTTGCGGCCGTCGACCACGAGCTGGGCCTCGAACTTCAGGACGTGGGGCGCAGTCTTGGCATTGTGCGCCGCATAGTGCTCGCCGCGCTCTCTCATCACATCGAGGAACAGGACCGAGCGTTGAAGGGCATCGGTCCAGTATTCGGCGACGTCTTCCGGCGTGAGCCATGGATTGAATCTGGCGTGCGAGTCCAGCAAGGTCTGATTGCTCATAGCCGATCAACCCCAGTTCGGAGGAATCGGGAGCGACATTTACCTTGCGGGAGCTTGCCCGTCCCCCGCTGTCATCCCGTCGTGCCCGCAGGTTGCACACGGTGCGCTCAGACGCCCATCGGGGTTTCCACTGATTCCAGGTGCCGGGAACACCGGCGCAGGAGGTAAACTGCGACGGCGGGGTGCTGCGGGTCGCGTCGATTGGGTTCGGACTTTGCCGAAGAGCGGCCCGCACCAGCGCAGACGCGAGCGGCTTCCGGTTCGCTGTTGGCAACCCGCTTTTCGTATGGGAGAGCCGTATGGGAGATGCGGCAGATTTCCTCGTAAAATCTCAATAAAATAAATAGGTTAAGTGTGGTGCCGCAGGAGGGAATTGAACCCCCGACCCACGCATTACGAAGGGGCATGCCGGTCAAAATACCGAGGTGAATCAAGGGTCAACCGGGCGCAACACAGGTCAGTCGGCGGTTCACGAAGTCCGATATTGCAGCATTTCG
>JBGGME010000250.1:0-6350 GCA_041288195.1 Hyphomicrobiaceae bacterium | reverse complement strand
GGATCTTTGGCTTGCCGGAAGTAGACCTCGAAACTGCTGCCGGCTCCCGGTCTGCTGTGCACATCGATCGCGCCGCCGTGATCGGCGACGATGCCGTGAACCATGGCAAGTCCGAGCCCCGTTCCCACGCCGGCCTCCTTGGTCGTGAAGAAGGGCTCGAAGATCCGGTCCAGAGTCGCCGCATCCATGCCGTGGCCGTTGTCGCGGACGGACAGACGAACATAGCGACCGGCGGCAAGAGCGCCGTGGGACAGCGCTTGTTCGGTGTCGAGCGCAAGCGGTTCGAGGGCGACGTCGATGATGCCATGCCCTCTCATGGCGTGCGCGGCATTGGCGCAGAGGTTCATGACCACCTGCTGGACGCGCGCCGGTTCGCCCAGCGCGATGGCATCCCCGTCTGGCGCATGCTCCTCCGGGAGGCGCAGGCGAAGGTCGACGGTCGGCGGCAGGGAGGCCCGCAGCAGGCCAGCCGTCTCCTCGAGCAGGGAGCGCATGCGCAACGGTCGAAGCCGCTGCTCGGTGCGGCGGCTGAAGGCAAGGATGCGGTCGACGATGTCGCGCGCGCGCTCGCCCGCCTTCTTCACCTCCTGCACATGCTGCCATTCCCGGCTTTCCCGGCGCAGCCGGCCAAGCAGCATCTCGGCATAGCCGAGAATGGCGCCCAAGATGTTGTTGAAGTCATGCGCGATGCCTCCGGCCAGCGTGCCCAGCGACTCCATGCGCTGCGCATGCCGCAGGCGCGCTTCGAGCGCCTGCCGGTCGCGCTCGGCCTGCTCGCGGAACAGCGCATCCACCAGGATCTCGCCGACCGTTCGCAGCAGCGCGATGTCGTCGTCCGTCCACCGCTTCTCGCTCGCGACGGCGTCGAAGCCCAGCAGGCCGACGCTGTTTCCGGCGTGCCACAGCGGAACGCAGAGCCAGGAGAGAATTCCGCACTCCGTCAGCCTCGCCTTCACGTCGCTGCGTGGCAGTGCTGCAACGGAGGGGACGTCGACGCAGCCGTAACGTTCATGCCCTTTGGAGGTCCATATCATTTCTCCCTTGGGTGGCAGCGGGTGTTCGCAGCCAGTTGTCAGCCCGCCGTCCGGCCAGCCGTCGGGCACATCGATTCCGGCGCGAAACCAACTGTAGGACGTGGCCTCCTTGGCACGATCGGTTCCATGGAGGATGACATAGGCGCGATCCACGCCCACATGCTGTCCCAACCGCTCCAGCGCCTGGCGGATCGCTACGGCCGTCCGGTCGACCGGCGTGTCGATCAGCTGCCCCGATATGCCGGCGATCAGGTGCTCGAAATCCGATCGTGCCTTCAGCGCGCGGGCTTGGGCGCGGAGCCGCACATAGAGCAGGCCGAGATAGGCCAGCAGCAGGACCGACGCGAGATAGAGCAGCACGCGGAAGATCCAGGCGCGCGATTCGGCATGCCGCTGCTGCTCCATGAAGTGATCCTGCAGGCTGTTCGCCTGCTCGGAGACCCGCGTCTCGAGCAGGCGTGCGAGGATCCCGCCGACGAGTGGATGGTTCTGCAGGATCAGGGCGCCATGCGCGCGCAACGCGGCCGTGTCCTCATGAAGGTCATCCGGCACAGCTTGCGCCGCCAGCTCGTCCAGCGCTGCGGCAACTGCTGCAACCTCGGCTTCGTTCGACGCCGAGCCGACGAAGCGGAACATGGCGCTGGCCAGCCTGCCGACGACCAGCGCCACGGGTCGATCGCGGTCGCTCCCGGCTGTGACGAGTTTCTCGCTCAGGTATGAGAAGTAGGAGAGGGAGTTCCGCAGCAGGGCGTGGGCGGATTTGAAGTCCTCGACCAGGGCTTCCTGCCTGTCCAGCTGCGCGGCAATGCCGTCGATCAGCGGGCGCAGCGCTCCAGCGTTGCGGAGTTCCGTGGTGACCTCGCGCAGTCTCTCGACGGTCGCGACGAGAGGATCGTAGTCAAGAAGAAGTCCATGACTTGCCTTGAGCACATCGCGATGCAGCGCAGCCTCGTTGAAGGTGAGCGCATCGATGGCGCGCAGCCGTCGTTCGTGCAGCTCGGCGTCGGGCGTGGTGCCACGGAACAGGAGATAGGTCAGCACGAGCAGCAGCCCGAGGACGACCAGCGCCATTCTGGCCGTCGTGCCGGTCATGGCTGGGCAGCCGACTGACCGGGGCGGTGCTCGCCAGTCAGCGTATGCAGGAACCGGACGATAAGGTCGACTTCCCGCTGGGCGATTGCGCGGCCGAGCTGGGTCCTGGCCATTTCAGCCACCGCCTGTTCGAGCGTTGCCGCCCTGCCGTCGTGGAAGTACGGCGCCGTCTCGGCCACATTGCGCAGGCTCGGAACGCGAAACACGGAGCGGTCTTCGGCCTTGCCCGTAAGGGCGAACCGGCCCAGGTCGGCCTCCGTGAGCGGGCCGCCGGCGGCGGGATCGTCGAAGACGCCGAACCGCTGGAACAGATTGCCGCCGACATTCACGCCTTGATGGCAGGCGACGCAGCCGTGGGACTTGAACAGCTCATAGCCACGCTTGTCCTCGGCACCGATGGCATCGCTGTCGCCGCGCAGGTAGCGATCGAACGGCGCCCGAGGCGTGACCAGGGAACGCTCAAAGGTGGCGAGCGCATCGAGAACGAGCGGCCGCGCCGGCGGCTGGCCGTATGCAGCGTGGAACTCGTCTCTGTACGTTTGATCGGCGCCCAACTTCGCAAGCAGTGCCGGCCAGTTCGTGCCCATCAGCCGCGTGTCGAGCAGCACCGCCTCGGCCTGCTCCTCCAGCGAGCGGAAATTGCCGCGCCAGTTGAGCCTGAAGCTGAGCGCCGCGTTGAAGACGGTCGGCGTGTTGAAGTCGAGCGGCCGGCCATCGGCGCCGATCGACTGCGCCTTGCCATCGTCCCCGCCCTGGTCGAGCTGGTGGCAGGAGGCGCAGGCGAGCCGGTTGTGATGCGACAGCCGGGCATCGCGAAACAGCCGCTCGCCGAGGCGCACCTTGGCAGGGTCGGGATGGACGGCCATCGGAATTGGCGCGATCGGCTCGCCGGCCCGTGTCGCGCCCGGGTTCTGACCCAGTTCCTGGGAGCCGGCCGCCAGCATCGCCCCGAAGATCGCCAGGACAGTGAGGATGGCCAGTCGCACAATTGCCATGGGCTTCATCCGCGGAGCGATCGCATTTGACAGCTCCCGTCGTCTCGACCGAGGGCCGCAGGCCCGAGCGGAGAGACCTTCTCTCCACAATAGGCCGCTTATCGTGGAGAGAAGGTCTCTCCGCTCCGCGCTTCGCGCTCCGGTCGAGACGACGGGCGAGCCTGAAATCACCGGACCTCGACCGGTGATGAAAAGACGTAACCCACACCGCGCTCCGTCTTGATCAGTGCAGGCGCGCTGGGATCGGCCTCGAGCTTGCGGCGCAGCCGCAGGATCTGCACGTCGATGCTGCGGTCGAACACCTCATTGTCGTGGACGCGGCTGGCGGCGAGCAGATGTTCCCGGGTGAGTACATGCTGCGGTGATTGCAGGAAGACCGTGAGCAGGGCGAATTCTCCCTTGGTCAGAGGCACGTTCTCACCCGAGGAGGAGGTCAAGCGCCGGGTTCGCAGATTGAGCTCCCAGCCGGCGAAGCGGTACCGTATCCGCTTGGCCTTGGTGTCGGGTCGTGTCGACAGTGATCGGCGCAGGACCGCGTTGATGCGTGCCAGCAGTTCGCGCGGGCTGAACGGCTTCGTCAGGTAGTCGTCGGCGCCGAGCTCGAGGCCGACCACCCGATCCACCGCCTCGCGGCGATGGCCGGTGAGCACGATGATCGGCAGATCGGAATCCGCTCGAAGCGCGCGAACGATATCGAGACCGTTCTCGTTGCCCAGCTTCAGATCGAGGATCACCAGGTCGACCGCACCCACAGCAAGCACGCGTTGCATCTCGCGGCTGTCAGCGGCCGCGCTCACGCGCACGTTCTGATCGGCGAGGTAGTCTGCGATCATGGCGCGCATCGCCGGATCGTCATCGACCGCGAGAACATGTGCGACGCGACCGAACTCGCCGACGGCGTCCAGGCGTTCCATCATGGTGGACTTCTCTTGGTGCATTTGCGTCACGCACGCGTTTCAGGATCGTGCCTTTGCCGGGAGCGCGCCACGAAGTCGCGCGCTCCCGGCAAAGACCATGACAAGCTGAGCTAGGAACGCCGATCGGCCTGTAAAGTGTCCGAACGAAATGTATGCCCGACCAGCACCAAAAGTTGCGCGAACGATGCCGCTCGCCGCAACCAGGTCGGTTTCAACTGAAACCCGATTCCGCCGATCTGAAATCACCCCGAAACGTCGCGCACCGATCTTGGCGCTGTCCCGCGCGGGATGGCCGCGCCTCGATATCGCTGACGGATCATCGGCCGGCTCGGCACCTCCGCGCATTTTTCAACAGGAGGATGCAACATGGCAACGAATCGCGCGCTGTTGGTTGCGATCAACAACTATGGCAGCCAGCAAAACAACCTTCCAAGCTGCCTGGAGGACGCGAACCGCTTCCGCTCGCTGCTCGCGGAGCGGTACGGGTTCGACCAGTTCACGGAGCTCTACGACGGCGACGCCACCGTCGCCAATGTCGAGCAAGGCCTGACGTGGCTCTTCGAGGACGTCGCCCCCGACGACCGGCTCGTCTTCTTCTATTCGGGCCACGGCTATCAGCAGCCCAACGGCGAGAACCTCGAGGAGTGTCTCGTCCTGAGCAACATGGAGTTCCTGTTCGACGACCGCCTGAGCGAGCTCAGCCAGACGGCGCCGCCGGGCGTGCTCACGGTGGTCTTCGACTCCTGCTTTTCCGGCGGGATGGAGAAACAGGTAGGCGCCGACGGGCGCATCGAGATCGCGCGCACGAAGGCATGGGTACCGCCGGCCAACGCGCGTTCCCAGCAGCAGAAGTCGCTGATCGGCCAACAGCTCATCCCGCGACCCTTCGGCTCCCAGGAAGTGACGAATCCTGCGGGCGTCAAGGCGCTGGTCCTGGGGCGGGGGAGCGCCCCGACCAAGTCGGGCGCCGGAGGTGCCGCGCAGGGAGCCGGTCAGGGGGCCGGGGAGGGTGCCGACGAAACCGGCGATCTCGCACTCAATGGCCTGCTGCTTTCCGCCTGCTCCGAGAACGAGACGGCGTCGGCCGCGACCTCGGCGACCGACGGCATGTCGGCCTTCACCTGCGCGCTGATGGGTGTGTTCGATGCCGCGCAGGGCGAGCTCTCGGTCGCCGAGCTCCATGAGCAGACCCGTGCCAAGCTTCAGGAGCTGGGCTTCCGGCAGACCCCGCTGCTGAAGGCGCCCAACGAGCCTGCCGACCTCGCCTCCATGGGCTTCGTGACGCTGGCGCCGGCAGGGGGCGAAGCAGAGCAGAGCCAAGACGCAGGGCAGGACCAAGCAGAGCAGGGTCAACCAGCGCACAGCCCACGAGCGCAGGGCCAAAGAGCGCAGGGCAAGTCCGCCACCGCGCCTGCTACCAGGCCTGCACCCGCCACCAGACCCGCGACCAAGCCTGCGCCGGCAACCCAGCCTGCACCTGGCGCAACCCGGCCAGCGCCGACGACCAGGCCTGCGCCGGCGACGAGGCCTGTACCCACGACCAGGCCTGCATCCGGTGCCGCCCAGGCAGGCGCCGCGGCGGCCCGGCCTGCGACGTCATCAGCCGCCGCAGGCGCATCGCCGAACGGTGCGGGCATCGCGCCGGGCGAGCCACGGCCGACAGCGCCGCGCCCAACACCGCAGCGCCCAACACCGCCGCGTGAGCAGGGCGCAACACCACCGCGCGACCAGCGCGCTACATCGCGGTCGGGCAATGGAAGCACGTCCATCAACGCCACTGAAGGAGAGGAATCCGCCATGAATACGTCCACCATGACCACCATGCAGCCGAATGAGGAGAAGTGGATCGGCCTCGCTGCCGGCGTTGCCGCGTCGGTCGTGCCGGAAGTGATCAGCGCGATCAGGAACCGCCGCAAGGACTTCGCGCCTGAGGTCATGCCCGCCGCTCCCGCGGGCGCTGGCGATGACGCTGATGCGGAGCAGAAGTGGGTGGCCGCGCTGGCGCGCGCTGTCATCCCGGCCGCGATCAGCGCGGCTCCGGGACTCATCAACGCGGTCCGGGGCCGGGGCAAGGACGCCACCGTCGGGCTCCCGGCGACCGGTGGAATGGGAGCCGAGGACGCGGAAGGCGAGGAGAAGTGGGGGCGCCTCGCTGTCGGCCTTGCCGCGTCGGTCGTGCCGGAAGTGATCAGCGCGATCAGGAACCGCCGCAAGGACTTTGCGCCCGAGGTCATGCCCGCCGGCCCAGCGGGCGCTGGCGATGACGCTGATGCGGAGCAGAAGTGGGTGGCCGCGCTGGCGCGCGCTGTCAT